>CAMDAQ010000058.1 GCA_945888705.1 Singulisphaera sp. GP187 | reverse complement strand
ATCGCTGCGATGCGAAAGGCTCGGTCCACGCTGGCAGTTATCCGGGGCAACGACGGCCGACCGCAGGGGATCGTGGCCTTGCGCGACCTCGTTCAGCCGATCGCCGGTCGGCTCTCGGGGTGGTAGCCACGCAGGATCCGTGCTATGCTTCCCGCCCTTGCGCCGGTAGCTCAGTTGGCTAGAGCACACCCCTGATAAGGGTGAGGTCGAAGGTTCGATTCCTTTCCGGCGCATTCTGAGTCGCGGCCCTGCGGCGGCAAGCCGAGGCACGGCCCTGCGGCCGCGAGGTGAGTCGCGGCCCTACGGCCGCGAGGTGAGTCGCGGCCCTGCGGCCGCGAGCAAGGCATCGTGGGTCGAACCGGATCGCTGCGCAGAGGCGTGGCTATGATCCGCCCCCTCAACTGGAGACCACACAACATGCGTCGAGCGAAGATCTCTGTCATCGGTGCTGGCAACGTCGGAGCATCCTGCGCCGTCTGGGCCGCGAGCAAGGAACTGGGCAACGTCGTCCTCCTCGACATCAATGAAGGTGTCGCCAAGGGCAAGGCCCTCGACCTGTACGAGTGCGCGCCGATCGAGCGTTTCGACTGCACGATCACGGGCACCAAGGACTACGCGGACATCGCCGACAGCGACGTGGTGGTGGTGACCGCGGGCATCCCGCGCAAGCCGGGCATGAGCCGCGATGACCTGATCGCGACCAACGTCAAGATCGTCAAGGAGGTCGCCCAGAACGTGGCGAAGTTCGCACCGAACTCGGTCATGATCATCGTGAGCAACCCGCTCGACGCCATGGTCTACACCGCCTGGAAGGCCAGCGGCTTCCCGACGAACCGCATCCTCGGCCAAGCCGGCGCGCTCGACGTGGCGCGCTTCCGCGCGTTCCTCGCCATGGAACTCGGCTGCAGCGTCGAGGACATCCAGGCGCTGCTGCTCGGTGGCCACGGCGACGACATGGTGCCACTGCCGCGCTTCACCAGCGTGCACGGCATCCCGATCGAGATGCTGCTCAGCAAGGAGAAGATCGACGCCTGCGTGCAGCGTGCGAAGGTCGGCGGCGGCGAGATCGTGCAGCTCATGGGGACGAGCGCCTACTACGCGCCGGCGTCGGGCACGATCCAGATGGTCGAGGCCATCGTGAAGGACAAGAAGCGCATCATTCCCTGCGCGGCCTACTGCGAGGACGAGTTTGGCGTGGCGCCTGGCCAGAAGGGCAAGGGCTTCTTCGTCGGCGTTCCGTGCGTGCTCGGCAAGGGTGGCATGGAGCGCGTCGTGCCGCTGCAGCTGAATGCAGATGAAACCAAGCTCTTCAACGAAAGCGCGCAGCACGTGAAGGACCTGGTTGGGGTCGTCCGCAACCTGGCGCCCGAACTCGGTTGAGCCCGCATCCATCGACGCGTCGGTGCCCCGTGGCACCGCACGGTCATCAAGCCATCGTCGACCGCCCCGCACACCGTGTGGGGCGGTTGTCGTTGGGGAAAGTGAGGGAGTTCCACGCGTTTGTCCGATACTCGCTGCATGGCTTCGACGCAGCCGCTCTTCGAGATCGACCCCGGTTGGCCGTACCTGCTGGCCGGGCTGGGGCTCGTGTTCGGAGCGGTCGTGCTTCCGGAGCAGGCCAAGCTGCACCAAGGCGAGCAGCAGCTCGCGCAGATGCAGCACTTGGTCGAGCGGTCCGATGCGGTCGCGGGGGCCTACGACGACTTCGCCGCGCGCGTGAAGGAGGGCGACCCGACCCTGATGCGCCGGCTGGCGGTAAGCCAGCTCAACCTGCTGCCCCAGGGCGAGGTACCGATCGTGCGCGCCGAGAGTGCGACCGTGCCGATCACCGAATGGATCGAGGGATCGGTGCCGGCCAGCGACTTTGTGGCCGAGCCCTTCCGAGACAGCCTGCTGTCGCGCTGGGCGCTTGGGCGCACGCGCCTGTGGGTGATGGGTGGCGGCGTGCTCTGCATCTTCGTGGGGCTGGTGATGACGGCGCCCCGGCGTCGCGGTTCGCTTGCGGAATGCACCGAACTTCCTGCGGTTTCCACAGAGTCCGGTGACGGTGCCACTACCGTGGCGGCGTGCCCAGCGACCTCCGCGACCTGACCATCGATTGCCTTGCGAGCGTGCTGCCCCCCGATTGGGTGGGCGGTGCTGATCGCGAGCTGGAGCGCCTCCACCAGGTGGGCGGCACGGTGCTCCTTCCCACCGACCCTGAGTGGCCTGCGGCACTGCGGCAGGTCGATGACCCGCCGCGGGCGCTTTGGCTGCGCGGCTCGGTGGCGGCTGTCGGTGCGCCGTGCGTGGCCATCGTCGGCAGCCGTCGGGCCAGCGCGTACGGGCTGGACGTGGCCGGGCGTTTCGGGGCCGATCTTTCCCAGTCGGGGCTGACGGTGGTCAGCGGAGCGGCGCGCGGCATCGATGCGGCGGCCCATCGGGGCGCGCTTCGGGTGGGTGGACCCACGGTGGCCGTGGTGGGCTCGGGGCTTGGCGTGCCCTATCCACCCGAGCACACCGGGCTGCTCAGCGCAATCGTCGAGGCCGGGGGCTGCGTCATGACCGAACTGCCGTGCGACGCCGAGCCGCTCGCGCACCACTTCCCCCGGCGCAACCGGATCCTGGCGGGGCTGTGCGTGGGGGTGGTCGTCGTTGAAGCTGGGTTGAGCAGCGGAGCGATGATCACGGCACGTCTGGCCGCCGACGGGCGACAGCGCGAGGTTCTGGCAGTGCCCGGCCGGGTCGATTCTCCGGGGGCCGCGGGCTGTCACCGCATGATCCGCGAGGGCTGGGCCACGCTCGTGACCAGTTCGAGCGAGGTCGTTCAGGCGCTCGGTGGTGCCCCCGGGCTGCTGGCGGCCTGTCGGCGGGGTCCTCCACCCACCAGCCTTCGCCCAGAGTTGACCGAAGCCGTGGCGCGGATCCAGGCGGCGGAGTCCGGCGCTGGGTCTAGGCTGGATCCAGACCAGCTCTGCTCGGTGACGGGGCTCAAGGCCGGCCTTGTCCTGGCGGCGCTGAGCTTCCGCGAGACATGGTCAGTCGGAGCGCGGCAGGGGTAGACTCGCCCGCTTCCCGGACCGTCCATCGGCCGGGGCCGGACGAACCCCAACCATGACGGCCACGCTCAAGCCTTCGGCGCTCACGACGGACACCATCCTGATCCTGGACTTCGGCAGCCAGTTCGCGCAACTGATCGCTCGGCGGGTTCGCGAGGCCGGGGCGTACAGCGTGCTGGTCCGCCCCGATGCATCGCTCAAGGAGCTTCGGTCGTACGCACCCAAGGGGATCATCCTGTCGGGCGGTCCGGCAAGCGTGAACGAGCAGGGTGCGCCGCGTTGCGATCCGGGCCTCTTCGACCTGGGGATCCCGGTGCTGGGCATCTGCTACGGCATGCAGCTGGGCTGCCAGATGCTTGGTGGCACGGTGGTCTCTGCGAACCATCGCGAGTTCGGCCGGGCCGAGATCGATGTCGGTGATGGAGCAGACCTGATGAAGGGCATGCCCTCGCGCACCACGGTCTGGATGAGCCACGGCGACCAGGTGACCGGGCTCGGGTCATCGTTCGAGGTGCTGGCCAGCACCTCGACGTGCCCCAACGCCGCCGTGCGCCATGCCGGCAAGCGCTTCTGGGGCGTGCAGTTCCATCCCGAGGTCACGCACACGCCGCAGGGGCGCGATCTCCTGCGCAACTTCCTGTACGGCGAGTGCGGTTGCACTGGCTCGTGGACCATGGCTGACTTCATGGACGCCGAGTGCGAGCGCATCCGCTCGGTGGTGGGTTCGTCGCGCGTGATCTGCGGGCTCTCGGGCGGCGTCGACAGCAGCGTGGTCGCGGCGCTGCTCGCAAAGGCGATCGGCACGCAGGTCACCTGCATCTTCGTCGACAACGGACTGCTCCGGCGTGGTGAGCGCGAACTGGTCGACCAGACCTTCCGCAGCCACTTCGACGTCGACCTGCGCGTGGTCGATGCGAGCCGCGAATTCCTCGGTGATCTTGCGGGCATCGATGAGCCTCAGGAGAAGCGCCGACGCATCGGCCATCGATTCATCGACGTGTTCAAGCAGGCCGCCGCTGGCGTCGACGGCGACGTGCGGTTCCTCGCGCAGGGCACGCTCTACCCCGATGTGATCGAGTCGGGCCACGGGCATGCCGGCACCGCGGCCAACATCAAGCTGCACCACAACGTCGGCGGGCTCCCCGAGCAGCTGGGCTTCGAGCTCGTCGAGCCACTGCGCATGCTGTTCAAGGACGAGGTGCGTCGGCTTGGCGAGGTGCTCGGCCTGCCGCGCGACATGGTCTGGCGGCACCCGTTCCCGGGTCCGGGCCTGGCGGTCCGTGTGCTCGGGGAGGTCACGCCGGCCAAGCTCGACGTGCTGCGAGCGTGCGATGCGATCCTGCTGGAGGAGATCCGCGCTGCTGACCTGTATGACCGGACGAGCCAGGTCTTCGCCGTGCTGCTGCCGGTGCGCAGCGTGGGTGTGATGGGCGATGGCCGCACGTACGACAACGTGGTGGCGCTGCGTGCGGTCACGACCGAGGACTTCATGACCGCCGACTGGGCCCACCTCCCGTACGACGTGCTCGGTCGCATCAGCAACCGCATCATCAACGAGGTGCGCGGCGTGAATCGCGTGGTGTACGACATCAGCAGCAAGCCGCCGGCCACCATCGAGTGGGAGTGAGCGGTCCTTCAAGGAGCCAACCATGGTTGATGCAGGCAACACCAGCGCGAGAAGCATGACGGACGGCACGGCCTCGTACGGCGTTCGCTGCGGCGACGGCGATGATGGCGTGATCGGGCGCCGGGCTGTGCTGGGCGCCGGTGTTGCGGTTGCTGCGCTCGGCAGCACCGCACTGGGTGCGCGCCAGGATCCTGCGGCTGCGGCCAAGCCCGTCGCTGCTGATCCCAAGCCGCTCCGGATCTCGCTGGCCCAGTGGAGCCTGCACAAGTCGCTCTTTGCGGGCGCGGTGAAACCCCTTGATTTCCCGCTCGTTGCCGCGCGCGACCATGGGATCCGCGGCGTCGAGTACGTCAACAGCTTCTACAAGGACCTGGTCGGCAAGGAGGGCTTCGCCGAGGACCTTCGCCGTCGCTGCGGCGATGCTGGCGTGACGAGCGTGCTCATCATGTGTGATGGCGAGGGCGCGCTGGGCGACCCTGACGAGGCCAAGCGCGCGAGGGCCGTCGACAACCACCGGAAGTGGCTCGATCTTGCCAAGCACTTGGGCTGCCATGCGATCCGGGTGAATGCGCAGAGCGAGGGCGAGCGCGCCGAGCAGGCACGGCTGAGCGCCGACGGCCTGCGACGGCTCGCGGACCTGGCCAAGCCGCTGGGGCTGAGCGTGATCGTCGAGAATCATGGCGGGCTGTCGAGCCACGGTGACTGGCTCGCGGGCGTGATGAAGTCGGTCGCCATGGACAACTGCGGCACGCTGCCGGACTTCGGCAACTTCTACGAGTACGACCGGTACAAGGGTGTCGAGGACCTGATGCCGTTCGCGAAGGCCGTGAGTGCCAAGAGCTACGACTTCGATGCGCAGGGGAACGAGACGAAGATCGACTATCCGCGGATGCTCGGCCTGGTCCGTGCTGCCGGGTACTCCGGCTGGGTCGGCATCGAGTACGAGGGCGGCCGGCTGTCGGAGCCCGATGGCATCAAGGCGACGAAGGAACTTCTGGCGCGATTGGGCTGCGGAGCCTGAGGCACCTTGTCCTACACTCGGGGGATCCCATGACGAGCACCATGACCGAACCGAAGTCCACCACGCGCAGCACCGCCACGACCGGTGCGATCCTCGTCACCGGCGCCGGCGGCGAGATGGGCCACGCGCTGCTCAAGCACCTGCACGGGCAGTGGGGCGGCCAGCGCGAGATCGTCTCGATCGACCTTCGCGAACTGCACGGCGAGGCCGCGGCGGCATCGACCCACTCGTACTGCGGGAGCGTGGCCGACGCCGAGTTCGTGCAGGCGCTCGCCTCCAAGCATGACATCGGCGAGGTC
This sequence comes from Singulisphaera sp. GP187, assembly GCA_945888705.1. GTDB lineage: Bacteria > Planctomycetota > Phycisphaerae > Phycisphaerales > SM1A02 > SYIB01. Next base: position 8,169 of record CAMDAQ010000058.1, on the reverse strand, counting down.
TGGCATCTTGCAGCGCTGCTCTCCTCGAGCGGCGAGCGCAACCCGGAACTGGCGCTCTCGGTGAACGTGATGGGCAGCTGCACGCTGCTTAAGCTCGCCGCCGAATCGGCCCGCCGTCGCGGGCACGACGTGCCCTTCATGTTCCCCAGCACGATCGCCGCCTATGGCGTCGAGTCGCTCGCGGCAAAGGTCGCCGCGGGCGTGGTGAGCGAGGACGAGTGCGGCGACCCGATCACGATGTACGGATTGAACAAGCGTGCCGTCGAGGAGATGGGCCGCTACTACATGCGCCACTACAGGCTGCTCGATGCCGATCGCGGCACGGCGCGCGTCGACTTCCGCTCGATCCGCTTCCCGGGCATCATCTCGGCCGACACGGTGCCCATGGGCGGCACGAGTGACTACGGCCCCGAGATGCTCCATGCCGCCGCACAGGGCAAGCCGTACTCGTGCTTCGTGCGTCCCGATGCGCAGATCTCGTTCATGACGATGCCCGATGCCGTGCGTGCGCTGGTGCACCTGGCGCAGGCGCCGCGGTCGCGTCTGTCGAGGCAGGTCTACAACGTCACCGCGTTCGCACCGACGGCGGCGCAGATCGAAGCCAAAGTGCGCGAGTTCTTCCCGCGCGCCGAGATCAGCTACGCACCCGTCGAGGCGCGCCAGCGCATCGTCGACAGCTGGCCGATGGATCTGGACGACTCCGCCGCCCGCCGCGACTGGGGTTGGTCGCCGGTGCATGGCTTCGATGAGGCCTTCCGTGACTACCTCGTGCCGGCCGTGCGCGCGCGGTATGGATGAAGGGTTCGGCCGCTAGACTTTGGCCATGACGACCTTGGCCGTGAACGCCTTTGAATCCCGCACCGAAACGATCCTGAAGGGCCTGCGCGAGAGCGGCCAGCTCAAGATCCTGCAGACGATCGAAGGCCCGATGGATGCCACGGTGCACCTTCGCGGATTCGGCGAGGTCGCCTGCTTCTGCAGCAACAACTACCTGGGCCTGGCGAACGACCCGCGGGTGGTCGAGGCCGGCATCGAGGGGCTGCGCCGGTACGGCGCGGGCACGGCCAGCGTGCGCTTCATCTGCGGCAGCTTCGATTGCCATGAGCGGCTCGAGCGGCGCATCGCCGAGTTCTACGGCGTCGAGAGCTCGTACACCTTCACGAGCTGCTGGAACGCCAACGAGGCGATCTTCCCCACGCTGTGCGAGCCGGGCGACATCATCATCAGCGATGAGCTCAACCACGCCAGCATCATCGACGGCATCCGCCTGGCCGCGGTGATCAAGAAGGGCCTGCACAAGACCGTCTATCGCCACGGCGACCTGTCGTCGCTGCGCGCCAAGCTCGAGGAAGCCCGAGCCAACCCCGAGGTCACGGGCACGGCGTGGGTCGTGACCGATGGCGTCTTCAGCATGGAGGGCGACCTCGGGGATCTGCCGGGGATCCGCGCGCTCTGCGACGAGTTCGGTGCCAAGCTCGTCGTCGACGACAGCCACGGCACGGGCGTCATGGGGCGCACCGGACGCGGCACGCACGAGCATTGGGGCATGGCGGCATCGAAGGTCGACTACTTCACCGGCACGCTGGGCAAGGCGCTCGGCGGCGGCGCGGGCGGCTACATCTGCGGCAGCCGCGCGGCGACGGATTTGCTCGTGCAGCGAGGGCGCCCCACGCTCTTCTCCAACGCGCTCCCGTGCACCATCGCGTGCAGCGCCGACAAGGCGATCGAGGTCATGATGCAGGAGCCCGAGCGGGTCGAGCGGCTGCGCCGCAACGTGGCCGCGGTGCGGCAGGGGATCGCCGACGTCGGCTTCGAGGTCCTGAAGAGCCCGACGGCGATCTGCCCGATCATCGTGCACGACACGGCCAAGGCGATCGCCATGAGCCGCCGTCTGCTCGAGCTGGGTGTCTTCGTGATCGGCTTCGGCTACCCGGTGGTGCCCGAGGGCCATGCGCGCCTGCGCGTGCAGGTCTCGGCTGCACACGGACCGGATCACATCAATGCGCTGCTCGCGGGCCTTTCGCAACTCAAGCGCGAGTTCGCCTGAGCTCCCTGCAGCCCTGCGGTCCACACGATGCTGCTTCGACGCATTCATGACGAGTCGTTGTCACAGGCGGCCTACCTCGTGGGCTGCCCGGCATCGCGCGAGGCGATCGTGTTCGACTGCGCACGGGATGTGGACCGCGCGCTGAAGGTGGCCGAGCAGGCGGGACTCCGGATCGTCGCTGCCGCCGATACGCACGTGCATGCGGACTTCGTGAGCGGGCTGCGAGCACTCGTCGAGCGTCACGGCGTGCACGGCTACCTGAGCCGCGAGGGCGCTGCGCCCGCGTGGGTCGGCGCCTGCCCGGGACGCACGACGGCCGTGGGCGACGGCGACGAGATCCGCATCGGTGGCGTGCGCGTGCGCGTGCTGCACACGCCCGGGCACACGTGCGAGAGCCTCTCGTTCGAACTGATCGATGCCGAGGGCGCCGTGCGCGCGATCCTCACGGGCGACTTCCTCTTCGCGGGCGAGGTCGGTCGGCCGGACCTTGGTGCGCGTTCGGGCGATCGTGTCGAACTTGAGCGCAACGCGCGCGAACTGCAGCAGGCGCTCCGTCGGCTTGCCGACATGCCGGACGAGGTGCGCATCCTGCCAGGCCATACGGCGGGCAGCCTCTGCGGCCGATCGATCTGCGCCTTGCCGCAGTCGAGCCTGCGGATCGAGCGGCAGATCAACGGCAGCCTTCGTGCCGCCGATGACGATGGCGCGTTCATGGACAAGGTGCTTCGTGGCCTTCCCGATCCGCCGGCCTACTTCGTGCGTGTGAAGCGTCGCAACCTCGAGGGTGCGAGCGGCGAACTTCGGTTGCCGGAGCGGCTCGATGCCGAGCGCTTCATGCATGCCGCTGCGGAGCCCGCCAACGTGGTGATCGACTGCCGCGCCTGGAGCCGCTTCTGCGAGGGCTTCCTGCCTGGCTCGATCAGCGCGCCGCTGGATCGCCACTTCGCCAACGCGGCGGGCAGCTACCTCGAGCAGGGCGATGCAGTCCTGCTGGTGTGCGAGGAGCGGGAGCTCGAGAAGGCCGTGCGCATCCTCTTTCGCGTCGGGATCGACGAGTTCGCAGGCTGGACCACGCCCGCCGAGTTCGATGCGATTCCCGAGGAGGCCTTCGATGCCGACGGGATCGAGGAGATCGGTGCGACCGAGGCGCATCGTCGCTGGTCGAGCGGTGCAGCGTTCATCGATGTGCGGCTCTGCGGCGAGTTCGAGGCCGGGCACCTGCCCGATGCCATCTTCGCGCCCTTCAGCCAGCTGCCGCATCGACTGGCCGAGTTGCCCAAGGACCGTGAACTGATCGCGTATTGCCGAAGCGGCGGCCGCAGCGCGCGCGCCTGTGCGTACCTGAAGCGACGGGGCTATCGCGTGAGCAACCTTCGCGGCGGCTACTGGCCATGGGCTGGCCGCGGCTTGCCGGTTGAATGCGGTGCCCCGGCGGACCGGGCGCAGTGCTGATGCTCGCCGTGCCGCGGGTGCGATGCTGACGAGCGCACGCTGATCAGCGCACGCTGATCGTGGGCTGCACGAACTGGCTTCGCAGGCTGGCGACGCTGATCTGTCCGGCAAGCGCCTGCGTCATGGCATCGATCTGGCGACCCATCGCGGGCACATCCCAGTTGGCCAGCGGCGTGCCGGCGTCGGAGTTCTTGCGCAGGGCCATGTGGATCGGCAGGCTGCCGAGGAAGGGCAGGCCCATCTGCTGGGCCATCATCTCGGCGCCGCCTCGGCCGAAGAGGTCGTACTCCTTGCCATCGTCGCCAACGAAGTAGCTCATGTTCTCGACGACGCCGAGCACGTCGATCCCGAGGCCCTCGAACATGCGCACCGCGCGACGGGCATCGTCCTGGGCAACACGCTGCGGGGTGCAGACGACGACCGCGCCGGTCACCGGCAGGAGCTGCGCAAGCGTCAGCGGCACGTCGCCCGTGCCCGGCGGCAGATCGATGATGAGATAGTCGAGTGCACCCCAGTCCGTCTGCGTGGCGAGTTGCTTGAAGGCTCCGTGCGCCATCGGTCCGCGCCAGACCAGCGCCTTCTCGGGATCGACGAGCTTGCCGATGGTCATGGCCTTGATGCCGTGGACCTCGAAGGGCATCAGGATGTTGCCGCGCGCGACGGCGCCGAGTTCATCGAGGCCCAGCAGCGTGGGCAGGCTCGGACCGTAGATGTCGCCATCGAGCAGGCCGACCTTGGCACCCATGCGCGCCAGCGCGACCGCTAGGTTCACGCTGATGGTGCTCTTGCCCACGCCGCCCTTGCCGGCGCCCACGGCGATCACCTGCTTGACCATGGGCAGGGGATTGCCACCTTCGCGGATCTTCTGGTTCGGGCGCCGCACGTCGGCGGTGAAGTCGACCGTGACGATCGGCGTGGCGGCGCCGATCGAGGCAGCCTTCGCGGCGATCGCCGCGGTGACGTCGTTGCGGATGCGGTCCTTCATCGGGCACGCGGGCGTGGTGAGCTCGATGCCCACGGTCACGGCGTTGCCCTCGATGCTGATCCCCTTGACCATCTCGAGGGTGACGAGGTCCTTGTGCAGCTCGGGGTCGTTGACGGTGCGCAGGGCCTGCGTGACGAGATCGGGGGTGAGTGTGGTCATGGCGCGTGGTTGGGGGGCAAATGGTAGGGCTTTCATGATTGGCTGTCCCCGGAGCCGATGCTTCGGCAATCTCCCTCCGACACAGGGGCCACGCCCCGGAAAGCGAGCACAGCATGTTCCTGAATCGACACCTTCCCGTTGCAGCGACCCTTCTTGCCGCGACCCTCGTCAGCCTGCCCGCCATGGCCCAGGATGCTCCACCCAAGGGTGATGCGCCGGCGCAAGATGGTGCGAAGGATGGCGCGAAGGATGGTCAGAAGGGCGGCCGCCCGGGCGGTCGCGAAGGCATGGGGCGTCGCGCCGGTGGCGCGCAGGGCCAGATGGCCCAGTACCGCATGTTCAACGATGCGCTGAAGTCCGTCGAAGGCACCTACACGCCCGACCAGAAGCAGAAGATCGACGCGGCGCGCACGGCGTTCGACGCCAAGGCCAAGGAGTTCCAGCCCAAGATGGAGGAACTCATGAAGAAGATGATGGAGGCCCGTCAGGCTGGCGAGGCCGACCCCAAGGCCATGGAAGCGCTCAAGGAAGAGATGGCCAAGTTGCGCGAGAGCGCGCCCAAGCCCGAGGAGTTCCAGGCGACGGTCATGGGCGTGCTCACGGCCGACCAGCAGACGACCGTGAAGGCCAAGGTGGAAGCCATGAAGAAGGAAGCCGCCGAGAAGGGTGGCGCAGGCAAGGGCCGCGGCCAGGGCGGCCAGGGCGGTCCGGGTGGTCCGGGCGGTCCGGGCGGTCCCGGTGGCAAGCGCCCCGGCGGCGGCAAGCCGCCCGCGGGCGAGCCCGGTGACAAGCCGGCCGCTCCGCCGGCCGACAAGCCGGTCGACTTCCCCCAGTAATCGATCGCATCACGCATGACGCAACGCGGCGCAGCCCGATCGGGCTGCGCCGCTGTCGTTGATGGGTTGTCGTGCGGTCGAGGCTGCGATCGTGCTTGGGAACTCAGCAGAACCGCGGCTTGGTCCGATCAGCCGCCGCCGGTCACGACGACGTCGTCATACTCGGTCACGAGGTTGGGCACGGTGTACTGGGTGGCCGTGAACGTCGTGAGCGCGGGGCCATCGGTCGTGCTGAAGAAGATGCCGTCCGGCCCCGGGGAGAACAAGTAGTACTTGCCCTTCGCGGTGCCGTTGAGGGGATCCGTGGTGGCGTTGGTGAACGTACCGAAGCCTGGGTGGCGCATGAGCGCGGCAAGCAGCTGCGTGCCGTTGCTCGTGTTGTTGAGCACGCTGTACTTGGCAGGGTCGTTGGTCGTGGTCTGCGGTTCGGCGCGGAAGTACGAGTCACCGGTCAGACGCACGAACTGCGGCTTGGCCTGCAGCATCGTGGCGCCATTCGATCCGGTCCCCATGAGCGGGCCGGTGCCGCGCAGGGCGCGCAGGTACACGATCGGCTTGCCCCATGCATCCTTCAGGTGGGGAATGCCGGCGTAGTTGACGAGCGAGTCCGTTGGGTTCTCGAGTTCGCCGAGGTCGCTGTCCTTGGGCGTGAAGTACGACGGACGGTCCTTGCCCTCCACGCGGGTGCCGCGGCCGATCTGCGCCGTGTTCACCTTGATGCGCACGGTGCGCGTGCCGTCGTTGAAGGTGAGCACGTTGCCGGTGGCTGTGTCATAGGCCGGATCATCGTCCCGCACGGCGCCTCCCATCAGGTGCAGCAGCGCATTCTGCGTGCCGGTGATGGCGGGATTGGTGGTCCCAGCCAGCACGCTCTCGGGCACGATGCCCGGGTAGTAGTTCCACTCCTGGTAGAACGCGTCGCAGGCCTTCGAGAACTCGTTCATCAGGCTCTGGGTCTGCGCGACCTTCGCGCGCGCCGACACCTTGCCGAGCGCCGGCAGGAGGAGGCCGATCAGGATCACGATGATGCCGATGGCGACCAGGAGCTCAGTCAGGGAGAAGGCGCGTGCGGTGTGGTGCTTCGTCATGGGTTCCTCGGGGGCGTTGCGGACCAGCCACCCGGCGACAGCCCATGCCAATGGCAAGGACGGCGACGGGCCGATGCCTCGTCACGCTCATCCGGGGGGAGTATACGGCTGCGCCTCGAGAATCGATGCGCTGAACCGTCAGCCGCAAGCCGCCCGAGTTTCCGGTTCAGGTCGGCGCGAGCGGGTAGGGCGGAGCGCCTCGGGCGTGCATCTGCCGCACGCCCTCGAAGATCGCGCACGCGGCAGCAGTGGCCAGGTTCAGGCTGCGGGCCTGCGGGTCATCGATCATGGGCAGGGTGAGCCGGGCCTGCGTGCCATGCTTGGCCGCGACCCAGTCGTGCAGCCACTGCGGGACGCCGCCGTTCTCCTGGCCGAACAGCAGGTAGTCGCCCTGGCGAAGCTCGGCGTCCCAGTGCACACGCGTCGCGCGCGTGGTGTAGAGCCAGAGTCGCTGTGGATGTTCGCGTTCCAGGAACGCCTCCCACGAAGCGTGCTCGCGGCAATCGACGAGGTGCCAATAGTCGAGCCCGGCGCGGCGGCGGGCCTTCTCATCCATGGAGAACGAGATCGGATGGATGATGTGGAGCCGGCATCGGGTGGTCATGCACGTACGGCCAATGTTGCCGGTGTTGTTGGGGATCTGCGGTTGGAACAGCACCACGTTGAGCGTGGGCGCGGCGGGCTGCGGTTCGGCATCGCCAGTCATCGTTCGCTGCCTCCGTCCGCACTGTGATCGCCTTCGGGGGCATCGATCGGGCCGCGGGGCATGTCGATGATCTCGTCGTAGACGCGCGTGGGTTCAGTGAGTTCGGGTTCGACCCGGTCGAGCCGCGGCACGAGCCGCAGGATCCACGGCTGCTCGGGATCGATCCCCGCTCGCCCCTGCAGCACGGAGGACTGCACGCCGCCGATGCAGGAGACCCGTCCGAGCGCCACGACGCGTTCACCTTGCACCCCTTGGATGTCGAAGTCGAATCCCTCGTTCGGCGCCAAGGCGCTCGATCCACTCGCGCGGGATCGCCCGGAGCTGCCGGCGCGTGGCGTGAAGCCTCCGACGAGCTGGACGAGCAGCGCGTGCACGCGAGCGCGGAAGGTCTCATCGTGCGCACCGAGCGCGAAGATCGCCTTCGGATCGAGCACCCGAAGCGTGCCCAGGGAGACGACACGTTCGCACTCGGCGAAGACCGCGCCTTGCTGGAACAGGTTGGCCGATGGCTCGCGAGCGACGATTCGGATGCGCGCGCGCAGTTCGCACGGGCCGAGTCGATCGGGTGCCCTCACGCTGATGGTCCCACTGGAGAAGAGGAGCCGGTTGCCGCGCACCATCGGTTGCGTTCGCTCGAACGGCAGGGGGACCCACGTCCCGTCGACGTTGGCCTCGACGGCAAGCAGTTCGACATCATCGACATCGACCGGCATGGGTTCGACGGTGGTGCTGGCGGTGATCTGCACGGCACCGCCCGCCCGTTGCCCGGCAGGCACGATGCCCAGGCCGACATCCATCGACTCAAGCGCACGCAGCACGATCGGCTTGAGCGCCTCGCTGCTCACGCGCCCGGCCGCGTGCTGGTTGATCAGCCAGGCCCAGCTGGGCGTGATGAA
>CAMDAQ010000057.1 GCA_945888705.1 Singulisphaera sp. GP187 | reverse complement strand
GCGCCACCGAGCCGCCCGAGCGATCAAGGCTCGCTCGCGGGCGGCACGTGCGGGCCCGGCGACGGATCGGCGGGCCGCTGCGACGAGCCGCACCCGACGCCGGGGTGCTTCACGACCGAGTGCTGCGAAGCCGTGTGCCTGATCGTGCCGGACTGTTGCGTGCTGGCGTGGGATCAGGCGTGCGTGGACGTTGCGGACACCGAATGCGATGGCCTGTACTGCCCGGCACCGGGTTCGTGCGAGACGCCACACGACACGGGTGGCTGCGACGACGAAGCCTGCTGCGCGCGAAACATTCGTCTTGATGGCTGGTGCGGTGCCGCGCTCTGGGACCAGACCTGCGTGAGCGATGCTGCGTGGTGGTGCCCCTTCGCGCCCTGCGAACTCGAGGGCCCACCGGGCGCACGCCCCGAGGGCGAAGCGTGCTTCGACCGCATCAACGATGGATGCACGTTGCCCGAGCCGGCGTTCGATGCACTGCCCTGCGGCGAGCGCGTGGCGGGCAGGTGCACCACCGGCGCTCCCCGCGACACCGATTGGTATGCCCTGCCCCCCGGCGGCCACACGATCGGCCTGCGCGCCGAGTTCCCCGCAAGCCTGACCATCGTGCGCGGTAGTTGCGTGACCACGCTTGAAGAAATGGCGTGGCACGCGATCGGTCCCTGCGAGCCGCTGCTCACCACCGTCTGCGTTCCCGCAGGTGAATCGTGGTACGCGATCGTGAGCCTTGGCAGTCCGGAAGGCCCGATCCAGTCGGGTCAGCCCTGCACGGACCAGGATCCCGACAACCCACCGGATCCCGATGATCCGCCGATCATCCCCGGTGCATTCGGCACCCGCTACGAGGTCTCGCTCTCGTGCGGAACGTGCACGCCGTCGCCGGACCTGAACGGCGATGGCGTCGTGAACGGTGCTGATCTTGGACTGCTGCTCTCGGCGTGGGGATCGACAGGCGCGGGCATCGTTGGCGATCTCAACGCCGATGGCGTGGTGGACGGCGCGGACCTCGGCGCACTCATCAGCGCGTGGGGCTGAACTCGGATCACACTGCCGCCGAGCTCACGGCGGGTTCACGACGCACGCCAGCGCCGCAGGACGGCACTGAACTCCGCGGCAACGTGATCGGCACATGCCACGACGGGTGCTCGAGCGACGGTCTCCGTGAACGCGATGAACTCATCGGCGGCGCCAGCGTCGCGGATCTCCCAGTCTGTGATGCCATCCCCCACCGCGATCACGCGGCCTGCCAACCCAAGCGCACGGACAGCGCGTGGCTTGCTTCGGGGCGAGGCGAGCATGCTCGACGGATCCAGTCCAAGCGAGCGACCATCCGCTGACCAGAGCAGGCGATTCGCGCACACGTGCGATCGGTCGATCCCGAGCGCTTCCACCACCGGATCAATCCACTCGTGGAACCCGCTGGTGACGACCCACACCCGGTCCGCGCCCTGGCGCAGTTCCTGCTCGTGCGCACGAAGCGATGGACTCACGGCTTCGTGCAGGCGCGCGATGAGCCGGCCCACCATCGCCCGGTCGAACCGCAGCAGCGCCAGCCGCTGCGACAGGCTTTGGTCGATCGGCAGCGAGCCATCCATGCCTGCGTCGGTGATGGAGCGGATTCGGGCGAGCACCTCATCGCGGTCGCGGCGACCTTCGAGTGCGATCGCCGCGAGCTCGTCGAGCGATTCGAGCGTGACGATCGTGCTGTCGAAGTCCAGGACGAGGTGCGCGGGCATGGCGGGACTCACTCGGCGGGCGGCGGAGGCAGTACCGCCCCGAACTGAGCTGGCTGCGTGACCACGGGCGACCCGCACTCCGGGCAGGTCGTGGCGCCAATGGAGCCCGTGAGGTCATACGCACAGACGAAGCACTGCCGCTGCGTGAGCGTGATGCTGAACCCGAGGCCGCACCGGATGCACGGATGCACCATGCCGTCCACCGTGATCGGCTGCCGGTGCTTGCAGCGAGGGCACTCGCACTGGACGCTCGTGATGTCGGCCACAATGACGCTCTTGATGCTCCGCGCCATCCGATCGAGGACGGCCGAGATCGCGGCACCGGACAGGATCATCGCCGGGAAGGCGACCAGCACCCGCTCCGTCGTGTCCCCGGAAGCGACATCGACGATCCATGCCGCGAGAAGGAATCCCTGGAACATCGTCAGGCCGATCGTGACCAGGTGCAGGGCTCGGGCGAGACCGCCGCCGCGGGCGTGCCGTGCGATCCGGCCCATGCCGATCACGAGCGCCAGGGTCGCCAGGACGATGGCGAAGGCGCTCTGCCGCCTCATCGAGATCACGCTGCCGGCTGAGAGGCTCCATCCCCGCTGCAGCTCGTTCGCGATCCCCAGCATGACAAGGGTGGCGACGCCAAGCAGCGCGAGCCCCGCAAACTGCCAGCCCCGGCCGCGCTCCTTGGGATCGCCGAAGCACACCAGGAACGCGATCGGGGATGCCCCCATCAGGATCCATCCCCGCAGGCCATCGTCGGACACGCCGGGCGCGAAGGCCCAGGCCGACAGAAGCCAAAGCAGCAGACCTGCCATCTGCGTCCCGAAGGCCACCCATCCTGCTCGCACCGAGAGCGGGAACGCCAGCGCGCGCATCGAGGCGGCTGCTGCGACGGTCGCGCCAAGGAAGGCAGCGCCGCTCATCAAGCAGCTACCGAGGGTCACTCCGTTCCGCAGCCAGACCGACACGCAGAAGCAAGCTGCCGAGCACCCCGAGCCAATCACGGTGGCGTAGACGACCGGCGTGCCGCTCGAGTCGCCGGCTCGCGTGACGATCGCCCACAACCCGCTCATGATGGTCAGGATGAGGGCTGAACCCGCCAGCTTCCAGGCGCCGTCGCTGTCCACGAACAGGCCCAGCAGCGTGCCACCCAAGGTGGCGACCAGCGACAGCGAGAGCACCGCCAGGGTCAGCGTGCGGAAGTTCACGCAGTGGATCGTATGAGGTGCCGTGCCACCGGTGGAGCGCTCACCACGGGGATCGATCCGCGATGGGCGCATGCCCCGGCACCCGAACGAAGCTCACCGCGGGTGCCGGACGGCCCCCGGACAAGCATCGCCAAAGCCGCCGACCGGAATCGAACCGGCAACCTCCAGATTACAAATCAGGTGCTCTGCCAGTTGAGCTACGGCGGCGGAGGTCCGGCGAAGTCTATCGAGCCGCGGCGCGATGCCGCTTGATCGCGATCGCGAGCAGGCTGACATCCGCAGGATTGATGCCGGCCAGCCGACCTGCCTGCCCGAGCGTGGCCGGGCGGAACTTGCGCAGCACCTCCACCGCCTCGCCGCGCAGGCCAGTCACGCCCGCTGGATCCAGATCCATCGGCACGCTCACGCGCTCGTGATCCTGCGCACGCCGAATGTCGCTGTGCATGCGCGTGATGTACCCCTCGTAGCGCACCTCGGTCATGGCCTTGGCTGCCAGTGCCGCATCATCGATGCCCAGTGCGAGCGCGAACGCCTCGTCGGTGGTTGCTGGATCGAGCGCAATGGGCCGCAGGGCACGGCCGGATGCCGTCTTCGGATCGAGTCGTGCGCGCAGTGCCGACAGCGCAGCCTGCGAGGTCTCGAAGGCCCTCCACTGCCCATCAGCGATCAGACCCCAGGACCTGGCATCGCGCGTGAGCCGGTCGGCAGCGTTGTCGGCGCGCAGCAGCAAGCGATGCTCAGCGCGGCTCGTGAACATGCGGTACGGCTCGCGCGGCACCTTCGTCACCAGGTCATCCATCATCACGCCGATGTAGGCCTGCTCGCGACCAAGCCTGACGGCATCATCACCCCGGACCCGTCGTGCCGCGTTGAGGCCCGCCAGCAAGCCCTGCGCGCCCGCTTCCTCATAGCCACTGGTGCCGTTGATCTGGCCCGCCAGGAACAGGCCGCGCACGAGCTTGGTGTCGCCGGTGGCATCGATCTGGTGCGGCCAGACCATGTCGTACTCGACGGCGTAGCCGAACTTCAGGATCGTGGCCCGCTCGCAGCCAGCCAAGCCGCGCACGATCCGTTCCTGCACTTCGGCGGGCAGGCTCGTGCTCAGGCCGTTGCAGTAGACCTCGTCCGTGTGCAGGCTTTCGGGCTCGAGGAAGACATGATGGCTGTCGCGATCGGCGAATCGCACGACCTTGTCCTCGAGGCTCGGGCAGTAGCGAGGCCCGCACTCGGCCTCGACCTCGCCCGCGTACATCGGTGCCAGATGGAGATTGTCACGGATGAGTTGGTGCATCCACGGCGTGGTCTGGGTGGCGCGGCACTCGACTTGCCGGAGCGCGGGGAATCCCGCCCGGTCGGTGGTCTCGCTGAAGGGCTCGGGGCGGGCATCGCCAAGTTGCGGCGGCAGGGATTCCCAATCGATCGATCCACGCGCCAGGCGCGGCGGCGTTCCGGTCTTGAGTCGGCCGAGCTCGAAGCCGAGCGCTCGCAGCGTGGCGCTCACAGGCACCGCCGCACCCTCGCCGATGCGACCGCCAACGACCTTCTCCTGGCCCGTGTGCATGAGGGCGCGCATGAAGGTGCCTGTCGTGAGCACGCAGGCGCCGCAACGGAGCGTGGTCGGGCCGTGCGCTCGCGGGATGCGACGGGCCCCCTCGCCGTACGGAGCGCGTGCGAGTTGGTTGCCCGTGGCGTTGGCTTCGATCGCCGTTCCATCCGCCTCGACCGTGCACGATCCCGGTGCGAGCACGGCACCCGCGATCGACCCATCCACGACCTCGAAGGCATCCACGGTGCCCTCGATCACGGTGATCTCGAGGTCGCACGCCACCAAGCGCTGCACCTCGGCCGCATAGGCGTGCTTGTCGCATTGCGCGCGGGGCCCACGCACCGCGGCACCCTTCGACGTGTTCAGCATCTTGAACATGATGCCGGTGGCGTCGGTCGCACGGCCCATGAGCCCACCGAGTGCATCGATCTCGCGCACCATCTGTCCCTTGGCCAAGCCACCGATCGCGGGGTTGCAGCTCATCGCGCCGATGCGCGAAGCATCCATCGTCACGAGAGCGACCCGCCCGCCGCCATGCGCGCGGAGCACCATGGCCGCGGCATGCGCTGCCTCGGTGCCCGCATGGCCACCGCCGATCACGACGACATCGAACACCTGGTCCACGGGGCAAGGATAGTCCGACGATCCTGCGGTTCCTGCACCGCTAGCATTCCGAGCCATGTTCCAGTCCATCGCTGTCCGTCAGGTCCGCTCGCCGCTTCAGGTCTCCTTCGTCTTCAGTGACGATCGCACGCCGCCGTCCAAGGAGCCCGCGGTCGTCGCGAGCGTCGGCGCAGCGTTCGCGAGCCCTGGGTTCCGTGCGGATGTCGGCGAGTGCCTGCTGGTGGGCCATGCGAGCCTGGTCGTCGGCCTGGGCACCAAGAAGGACCTGACCGCATCGGGCGTGCGCACGATCGGAGCCAAGCTTGCCAAGTGGCTCGACCGCGCTGCGCCGGCCGCGATCGAACTTCAGGCCCCCGTCCAGCTGCAGGCGCACGCCTCGTCGCTCGCCGAGGGCATCGCGATCGCGCAGTGGCGCTTCGATGACCTCGATGGCGCGGCCACGCGCAAGGAACCACGCCGTGCTGCGCTCGCCATCTGGTCGGATGCAGCCAAGACCCGCGAAGCGATCGAGCGCGGCCTGGTCGTGGCCGATGCGGTCAACGCCGCTCGGCGGTTCGGGGCGACGCCTCCCAACATCTGCAATCCCCAATGGGTCGATGCGCAGGCCCGCGCACTCGCCCGCAAGGCCGGCCTCAAGCACCGCGTGATCGACTTCCGCCAGGCGCAGAAGCTCGGCATGGGCGGTCTCGTCAACGTGGGCAAGGGCTCGACCGCCAAGCCCTGCATCACGGTGCTCGAGCATGCACCCCGCCGACTCTCCGGACGTGCGCGCGGCAAGCACCTGGTGCTCATCGGCAAGACGCTGACCTACGACACCGGCGGCTACAGCCTCAAGGTCAACAACGGCATGAAGGGCATGAAGTACGACAAGATGGGTGGCGCCGCCGTGCTCGGCGCGATGCAGGCCATCGCGGCGCTCGACCTGCCGGTGCGCGTGACCGCGGTGCTCGGCGCCGCCGAGAACATGGTCAACGGCGAGTCCTACCGCCCCGACGACATCATCACGATGCACAACGGCGTGACGGTCGAAGTCACCAACACCGATGCCGAGGGGCGCCTAGTGCTGGCCGATGCCATGAGCTGGGCGTGCCGCACGCTCAAGCCAACGCACCTCATCGATCTGGCCACCCTCACCGGGGGCGTGGTCACGGCGCTCGGGCACTTCAGCGCGGGCCTTTTCTGCAACGATCCATCGCTGCGTGCCGGGCTCGAGCAGAGTGCCGCCGCGACAGGCGAGAAGGTCTGGGCCCTGCCGCTCTGGCCGGAGCACCGCGACTACATGCGTGGCCAACACGCCGACCTCATCAACAGCAATCCCTCGCGGATGGCACACCCGATCCAAGGCGCTGCGTTCCTGTCGTTCTTCGTGGACGATGCACTGCCTTGGGCGCACCTAGACATCGCAGGCGTTGCCAACAGCGACTCGGCGACGGATCTCTGCGCGGCCGGCCCCACCGGCTGGGGCGTGCGCCTGCTCGTCGATTGGGTCCGCGGCCAGGCGTGATCGCACGGCGTGCGCGACACGCGCGCACGGGCCTGAACCGTCAGGGCGCGGACCTGCGAGGTGCCGTCTCGTCAGTCGTCGGGCTTGAGGTGGCTCATGAGATCGAGCACCTGCTGGGCCAGCGCGGGCGTGCCGCAGTAGACCGTGAGTTCACCGGGCGGAAGCACTTCCATCACCAGCGAAGTGCCCGTGGTGGCGATGCCGATGCCATGAGCCTGCTCCGATCCTGATTCAAGCACGCACTGCACCAGTGCGCGGAGCACGTGATGGTCACCCTGCTCGAAGACGATCGGGTCGCGACGGTTCAGCTCAACGCTCGCGCTGCCATCGATCGCCGCCCACTGCTCGTGCCTGGCCATCGGTTCGCTGACGGCATCGAAGACCTGCTTCCACTTTCCCACCGGGAAGACGAGCACCTCCTGCAGGTGCAGCTTGTGCGCGATCGCCTCGACGAACTCGGCCATGCGCGCGCGCGACATGCGCTTGATGTCGGGAGGCAGGCTTGCCGCCCGCGGGTGATCCTTGGCCGCAATGTCGATGACCGGCGCACCTTCCTCGAGCGCCACTCGGAATGCGACGGGTCCATCCCCGGCCTCGATGACGCCACGGGGTGCGAGCTGTTTCCACGCCAGGTCGAATTCGACGAAGTCCACGCGGTGGTTCCCTTCTGGGCCCGTGCAGTCTAGAGGGCGGCTGCAGCGCCGTCGACGCGGGACTACATTCATCCGCGTGAAGACGATCCTGTTCGTGTGCACCGGCAACACCTGCCGCTCGCCCATGGCCGAGGCCATCGCGCGGCATGCCTCGGAACAGGGCCGCCTCCCGAGCGGGGCGGCGCTCTTCGTCGGGAGCGCGGGGGTGGGCGCCTGGGACGGCCAACCGCCGAGCCCCGAAGCCGTGCGCGCCCTGCGCAGCATGGGCATCGACCATGCCGGTCGCAGCAAGCCCCTGAGCTGCGAGATGATCGAGAAGGCCGACCTGATCCTCTGCATGACCCGCCATCACGTCGAGGCAGCACGTCGATTGGTGGCTGATCGGCCTGCGCTCAAGGACCGGATCCAACTGCTTGACCCCGCCGGCGACGTGGCCGACCCGATCGGCATGGGCCAGGAGGCGTACGACGACCTGGCACGCCACTTCGCCGAGTTGATCCCCAGCCGGATCTCTGCCATGCTCCCGTCATGAGGATCTCGCTCGGATCGGACCATCGCGGCGTCTCGCTCGTCCAGTCCTTCGTCGCGCAGCTGCGCGGCGCGGGGCATGACCCCGTGGTGCTTGGCGAGTGCAGTGGCGCACCCTGCGACTACCCGGACATCGCTTGGCTGGTGGCCAACTCGGTGGCTCGCGGCGAAGCCGACCGCGGCATCCTGGTGTGCGGCACCGGCATCGGCATGTGCATTGCCGCGAACAAGGTCGACGGGATTCGAGCAGCCCTTGCGAGCGATGAACTCTCTGCGCAGCTCTCCCGGAGCCACAACGACGCCAACGTGCTCTGCCTGTCAGCCGACCTGATCGGGCCGATCCTGGCCAAGCGCATCGTCGATGTGTGGATGTCCACGTCGTTCGAGGGCGGTCGCCATGAACGCCGCCTCGCCAAGATCACGCGCATCGAGCACGGCGAGAATCCGTCGGCCTGACCGCGCGTGATCAGGCCTGCACGGGCTCAGGCTCCTGGACGATCGGCTTGATCCACGCGCCCTGGGCATCGTGCCGGGCATCGCACGCGCCGCAGCGGATCTCTCCCGAGCCCGCCGGGACCGCTGACAGGGCGGCCGCGCCGCACTCGGGGCAGAGCCCCTTGCCAAGCCGTGCACGGTTCCATCGCTTCTCGATCGTCCGCAGCACGAAGCCCAGCACGTTGAAGAAGAGCAACCCGAAGATCGAGATGAAGAGCAGCGCCAGCGTGGCCGGCGGGAAGATGAAGACGAACAGGAACGCGATGCCGAAGGCGGCGAGATAGATGCCGAAGACGGCGTAGCCGTATGCGCGATTGAGTTGGCGCAGGAGCTTCAGGATCATGGACGGAGTCTAGGCCGCTGTGCGGCTGATTCCCCGCAGCCACCACAGGTCGTGCTGACGGGCCATCGTTACACTACGTCTGGCCGGGGTTCGCCCGGCGTTATCGATCCACCGATCCAGCGAGGAAGACCATGAAGATCGTCTGCGACCGCGCCGCCCTGCTCGATGCCCTGGCCATGGCCGCCAGCGTCGTGCCGAACCGCAGCCCCGCGCCCGTCATGCTCTGCCTCAAGCTCACCGCTGCCGACGGCGTGCTGTCGATCCAGGCGACCGATGGCGAACTGGGCCTGACCATTCATGTCTCGAGCGTGCAGGTGGACGAACCCGGCGAGGCGCTGCTGCCGGCCGACAAGCTCACGCAGATCACGCGCGCGTGCGACGACAGCACGCTGTCGATCTCGACCGAACGCAACGTGACCACGATCAAGGGCCAGCATGCGACCTTCAGGGTCTTCGGCTACGAGCCCCGCGAGTTCCCCGGCGTGCGCGACGCCAAGGACGCCGGCACCGAGTTCGAGGTGGCCGCCGGCACGCTGCGCCGACTCATCCACCGCACGGCCTTCGCCACAAGCGTCGACAACTCGCGCTACGCCATCGCCGGCACCCTGCTTGAGCGCAAGGGTCGCAAGCTCCGCATGGTCGCCACCGATGGCCGCCGGCTCGCCGTCGCCCGCGGCGACTGCAGTGCCCCCGCAGACGGCGATTCGACCTGCATCGTCCCGGCCAAGAGCCTGTCGGTCTTGAATCGGCTGCTCGATGATCCCGATGCCTCGGTCACCGTGAGCCGCGACCGCAACCGCCTCTCGATCCAGGTTGGCGAGGCCGCGACCCTGGTCTCGAGCCTTGTCGAAGGCACCTTCCCGCCGTTCGAGGACGTGATCCCGAAGGACCACGACAAGCGCGCGACCTTCGATACGGGCGAGTTCGCCGCTGCCATCCGCCGCGCGGCACTGCTCACGAGCGAAGAAAGCAAGGGCGTGCGACTGGCCTTCGGGCCCGGCATGCTCCGCCTGTCGAGTCGCGTCCCCGAGATGGGCGAAGCCGACATCGAACTGCCGATTGCCAAGTACGAGGGCGACCCGATCGAGATCGGCTTCAACCCGGTCTTCATCACGGATGTGCTGAAGATCGCCGACGTGCCCGAGGTCGTCGTCGAGCTCAAGAGCCCGAACAAGCCCGGCGTGGTCCGGCTCGGCCAGGACTTCGTCTACGTCGTCATGCCCGTCAACGTGGGCTGACGCGCACGGGGCGAGCTGACGCGCGCGGATGCAGGGCATGTGCCGCCGCTACCTCGGGGGCCGCGGCGCCCTTGCGAATCGCTCCATAAACGACAGCGGGGTGCGCCACTCGGCGCACCCCGCGTTGCTTTCGAAGCGGTCGTGTCCAGCTGCCGACCCCAACTGAGCCGGGTCGCCAACCGGGCGTGATCACTTGCGGGCGTACTTGACGCTGCAGCCGTAAGGCTTGGTGGTCGCAGGCTCGACGGTCTTGCCTTCCTTGAGCGCCTTCACGGCCTCGACGACGTAGTTCTTCGAGCCCTTGTCGTCGATCGCGCCGTCGTAGGCGAGCTTGCCGCCCTCGCAGATGACGAAGCAGTGCGGCGTGGTCTTTGCGCCGTAGGCATGACCGACCTTGCCGTCGCCGTCGATCAGCGCCGGGGCCTCGATCTTGTTCTTGGCGAGGTAGTCCGCACTCGACTTGGGATCGTTGGCGGTCGCAGCCGTGCTGTTGATGAAAAGGAACACCACGTCGGCGTCAATCTCCTTGCAGGACTTCATCATCGAGCCGACCTTGCCCTCTTCGCAGACTTCTCGGCAGACAGGGCAGCCGGGGTTCATCCACTCGAGCACCACGATCTTGCCCTTGTAGTCGGCGAGCTTGTATTCCTTGCCGTCAGCACCCTTGAGGGTGAAGTCGGGAGCCGCCTCGCCGATCTTGGCGGCGGCCTTCTGGCCTTCGGCAGCGAACGCTGCGGGAGCGATGACTGGCGACAGCGCGAGGCCGGCACCAAGGGTGAGGGAGGCGATGAGGGCGAGATGCTTCATGGGTCGTTCCTTCTGGTTGGATCCTGGAATCGTGAAACGGTCAAGCGGGACTCTAGCCACGCCGGAGGGCGCGGTGGTGTGTCCTGCGCTCACTTTGCCGCCGGGCGCACCGCGGGGACACGCACGTCGAAGGCCCGGCCCCCGCCCGCTGCGTCGATCACGATCATCCCGCGGACCATCGGGCGTCGATCGGGCGCATCCCCCTCGCGGATCCGGACCGGGATTTCGATCCGTCCACCCGGCATCGGCATCATGCGTTCACTGGGAAAGCGCACGCCGGGGGATGCATCCGGGAACCACCGAGCGGAGCTGGCCAGTGCCGAGGCATCGATGACCAGAACCCGTTCCTCCCCCTCGCCCCGGAGCTCGGACAGCAGCTCGGCGGGTGCGGTCACGGGGTAGCCCGTCGGCATCGCCCCTTCGCGCTCGACCAGCTCCGCTCCCAACGACTGGCGCTCCACCACGCAGTGCTCCTTGCAGGTCATCCACTCCGCGCTCAAGCGCACCGCGATCGCGCCGCCCGACCATGACGCGGGCGCCGTCACGGGGACCAAGAGCCGCAGCGAACCCTCGAAGGCGAGGATGTCCTCATCCTCGGGAAGATGGTTGGGCACGGGGAAGATCGGCTCGCCGGCCGACCAGCCCGCGGGCAGTGTCCATGACAAGCGAGGCGGCTGCCCGCTGTCTCCCGGATTGCGCCAGTACAGGTGCCAGCCCCGTTCGATCATGAACTGCACATCGAGGAACCTGCGACCATCCGGCGTGCGCAGGATGGTGGGCGCAAGCGATGCCCTGACGTGCGGCTCGGCCGCTCGGGCCAATGGCCCTGTCGCTGCGGGACTGGGTGGTACCGACGAAGCAACGCCCAAGCCGGACATGCTCCAGGCGAGCACGGCCATCGGGAGCATCCGGCACGTCGTGAGGAGCATCGGCATGCTCCGTACACTAGCCGCATGACCCTGCGAATCCTCGCTGCATGCTTCATCCTGTCCCTTCCGCTGGTCGCCTGCGAGCGGAGCACGAGCGACAAGGACCTGACCATGGTCCGCGCCGACGAAGTCCTCGCGCTGGGAACGCGCGACAAGGGCCTGCTCGGGAAGTCCAAGCGAGTGGTGATCATCGATCCTCGCCCGATCGCGCTCTACGAGGCAGGCCACATCAAGGGCGCCCGTTTGATGCCCATGCCGACCATGAACGACGTCGCGGTTCCCGAACTGGGGGACTTCAAGTCCGTGGCGATCCTGGTGTACGGCACCAACGCCAACGACGTGCTCGGCCCCGCGGCCAGCAAGCGACTGATCGAGCTCGGCTACGACAGCGTGTACACGCTGCGCGGCGGGCTCGAGGGCTGGACGAAGGCCAGCATGCCGGTCGTCACGGGCAAGGACCCGGGCTGAGTCCCCGCGCATCGTCGCCCACACCACCCGCCAACGAATGAGGCCCGCGCCGGGTGGCACGGGCCTCGCGATGGTCGACGGACGGTTGGCTCAGCCGAGCGCGGCGGCACCCGACACGATCTCGGTGAGCTCGGTCGTGATGCGCGCCTGGCGTGCGCGGTTGTAGTTGCGCTTGAGCGTGCGGCCGAGTCCCGACGCATTGTCGGTCGCAGCCTTCATCGCCACCATGCGCATGACGTTCTCGCTCACGATCGCATCGTTGAAGGCCTGGAACAGGCTGACCTTCACGCTGCGCGGAAGGAGGTCATCGAGGATCTCGCCGGCGCCCGGGCTGAACTCGTACGACGCGGTGGAAGCGCCCTGCGACGCCTGGGGCATCGACAGCGGCAGCAGCTGCACCGCTTCGGCGATCTGACGCGCATTGCTCACGAAGCGCATGCTGCAGATCACGACCTGCTCGAACTCCCCCGCGATGAACGCATCCATGTAGCGCTCGGCGAGCGCCTGGATGTCCTCGTACTTGGGTCGGTCACCGAAGGTGAAGCGCTCCTCGGGCAGCATCTGCTGGTACTTGAAGAACGCGAAGGCCTTCTTGCCTGCGGTGTGCAGCACGACCTGCTTGCCTTGCGCCTTGAGCGCCTTGATGCGGACCATGGACGTGCGCAGCACGTTGCCGTTGTACGCACCGCACAGGCCGCGATCGCTGCCGATGACGAGCACGAGCACCTTGCCCGACGACCCGCCACCCTGCAGGAGCGGGTGCGAGACATCGCCCGCCGCGGCGGCGACTTCGCCAACCAGCTGTCGGATGCGATCGGTGTAGGGCCGAGTGGCCTTGGCCCGGGCCAGCGACGCCGTGAACTTGGCGGTCGCGATCATCTGCATGGTCTTGGTGATGCGCTGGATGGTCCGGACGGCGACCATGCGCTTCTTGATCTCGCGGATCTGTGCCATAGGGGTGGAAATGGTAGCGTCCGACGCGGGCCGCCGCCGCGCGCGAAACCCCGGCCTACGCTGCAGGAAACCGTGTCCGCGACCCTCCGCATCATCGATGCCAACCGCAACCGGGCCCTCGAGGCGCTCCGCGTGCTCGAGGACCTCTCCCGGTTCTCGGTCGGCGATCGCGCGCTCTCGGAAGGGTTCAAGGCTGCTCGCCACGCGGTGGCCCAGGCGCTTGCGAGCTTTGATGCGTCGCGCCTCCTCGCCTCGCGCGATGCGCATGGGGATGTGGGCACGACCATCACCGGGGCCGCGGAGCATGACAGGCCCACGCTGCATGCCATCGCGCTGGCCAACGGCTCGCGTGCGGCCGAGGCGCTGCGCTCGCTCGAAGAGTCGCTCAAGCTGCACGACACGATCGCCGCCACGCGCATCGAGCGCACGCGCTACCGAACCTATGACCTGGCCCGCGACCTCGCGCTGCGACTGGCCGGCAGTGCGCCGCGCCAGTGGACCGTCTGCGTGCTCGTGACCGAGTCGATCTGCAGCATGCCGTGGCTCGATGCCGCGAAGGCCGCACTCGACGGCGGCGCCGACTGCCTGCAGCTGCGCGAGAAGCACCTGGACGGCGGCGAACTGCTGGCGCGCGCCGTGGTGCTCCGTGAACTCACCCGATCCGCTGCAGCGAGCTTGATCATCAACGACCGCATCGATGTTGCACTGGCCAGCGATGCCGATGGCGTGCACCTGGGCCAAGGCGACCTGCCCATCACCGCAGCGCGCTCGATCGCCGGTTCGGCCCTCTTCATCGGGGCGAGCACGCATGATCCGCACGAGGCGGCCGAGGCCGTGGCTGCGGGCGCCTCGTACTGCGGCGTCGGGTGCATGTACCCATCGGGTACCAAGGATGGACTGCCGATCGCGGGCCCCGGCTACCTCGTGCGCTTCCTCGCCGAGCATCCCGGTACGCCGCACCTGGCCATCGGGGGCATCGACGAGGCGCGTGCGCGCGAACTCGCCGGGCTTGGGTGCCGCGGCGTCGCCGTGAGCCGCGCCGTGCTCGCAGCATCCGACCCCGCCGAGGCCGTGCGCAGGCTGCGCGGAGCCCTCGCCCATGGCTGAGCGCGCCCGCCCCAATCGATCGAACCTCGATGCACCGGGTGATCCCTCCGCCGTACTCACGC
>CAMDAQ010000056.1 GCA_945888705.1 Singulisphaera sp. GP187 | reverse complement strand
CCAGATGACCCGGATGATCCGGATGACCCGACCGATCCCGAGAATCCCGAGGATCCGACTGATCCCGATGGACCGGATTGGCCGGACGGCGAGGACCCTGATGATCCGGACAACCCCGACACCAATCCCCCGGACGGCCCCGATGGCGGGCCCGACTGGCCGGACAACCCCGACGGACCCGATGGTCCTGACGGGCCGGATGTTCCGGATGTCCCGGCGCCAGGAGCGATCGTGCTGATGTTCGGGGGTTCGCTCCTGAACTCCCGCCGACGGCGCTGAGGGCGACACGCATGTCGAGCGGAGCAGGAGCCAACGCTTCTGCTCCGTTCTCGTTGGTGACGCCGTTGGTTGGTGGCGGGGGGATTGCACGTCGCGCCATGCCGCGCGAGGTACAACAGTCGTCATGCGTGAACGCACGATCGATGCGGTGATGTTCGACCTTGGCGGCGTGTTGGTGCGCATCCGCCGCGAGTGGACGACGCAGTGCGCTGCCGTTGGGGTCGTGCCCACACCGCGGTCGCTCGAGCCGCTGATGCGTGCGGAGCGGAGCACAGCCCTTGATGCGTGGCAACGGGGCGACCAGACCCTTACGGGCTGCTCGGCGATCTGGGCATCGTCACTTGATCCTGACGCGCCGGTGTCGATCGGCCGCGCCCTGCTTGAGTCGATCGTCGAGGCTCCCTACCAAGGCACGGTGGAACTGATTGACGACCTGCACGCACTCGGCGTTGTGACCGGCTGCCTCTCGAACACCAACGGTCTGCACTGGGAGCGGATGCTTCGCGAGTTCCCCGCCCTGAGCCGCTTGCATCACCGGCTCGCCTCGCACGAGCTGCTGCTCGCGAAGCCCGAACCAGCCATCTATGCGCATGCCGCCGCGGTGCTCGGCCTGCCTGCTGAACGGATCCTGCTCTTTGACGATCTTGCGGAGAACTGCGAGGGTGCGCGCCGAGCCGGATGGCAGGCGTACCAGATCGATCACGAGGGACACACTGCTGCGCAGATGCGCAGCCATCTGGTGGATCTAGGCGTACCCGTGAGGAACGAATCATGAGCGCGGATCCGCAATCGGATCATCACGTCCCGTCACCACCGAACGCGCACCCATTGGTGCTGTCGACGCTGCCATCGCCGCTGCCTGCCCGCGGACTGCTGGCGACCGGTACGCTCGGCGGACGCATCAAGGAACGACCGGAGGATTTCCTGGTCGAGGAACTGCCGCTCTACGAGCCCAGTGGCGAAGGCGAGCACGTGTACGTCGGGGTGCAGAAGCAGGATGTGCAGCACGTCGAGCTCATCTCGATCCTGTCGAAGCACTTCAACGTGCCGGCACGCGCGATCGGCTTCGCAGGCATGAAAGATCGCCGGGCCGTGACCCGGCAGACCGTCAGCATCCACCTGCCGGGGCGTGAGCCCGCCGCGGTGCAGCTCAACCATCCGCAGGTGATGCTGCTGTGGATGACGCGTCACGCCAACAAGCTGCGGCGCGGGCACCTGGCCGGCAACCGATTCGCGATCAGGATCCGCGGCCTCGATCCCCTCAAGGCCACCGTCGTCTGGTCGCGGCTGAAGGATCTCTCGCGCATCGGCGTGCCTGACTTTTACGGACCGCAACGATTCGGCTACCGGGGCAACAACCACGTCATGGGGCTGCACGTGCTGCAGGCACGATGGCAGGACGCGCTCGATGAACTCCTCGGGCTGCACGGGACGGCCTTTCCTGAGCGCCAGCGCGAGCGGCGTGAGGCGTTCGCGCGTGGCGACTTGGGCGCTGCGCTCGAGCACTGGGGCAAGAACGATCACGCCGAGCGCTCTGCGCTACGCGCGTTGATCGCGGGCAAGTCGGCGGAGCATGCGGTGCTCTCAGGCGGGAGCATCGTGCGCGACTTCTGGATCGCCGCGCTCCAATCAGCGGTCTTCAATCGCACGGTGCTGCGTCGGCTCGAGGCGGGCACGCTGGGCACGCTGCTCGACGGCGACCGCGCGTACCACCACCGCAGTGGGCGCTCATTCCGCATCGACGCGTCCATGCTTGAGGAAGGTTCCGACGTGCTGCCGCGGCTGCACGCGTTCGAACTCTCGCCAAGCGGGCTCATGCCGGGCCGCGACTTCGCTCCGGCAGAGGGCGTGCCGGGCGAGATCGAACGCGCGGCGTGCGCTGACTTTGGGATCGATCACTCGGTCTTCGCCGAGGGGCTGCTCGCGCCCACCGGGACGCGTCGTCCGCTGCGCGTGCCCGTGACGAACGCGCAGTGCGAGGGCGGCTTCGACGAGCACGGCCCGTACATCCGCGTGGCGTTCGACCTGCCCGCAGGTGCGTTCGCGACCGTGGTGCTGAAGGAGTTGCTGGGCGACCAGATGACCGAAGGCGCGGCGCAGGATCGCGCGGCGAGCCTTGAACCCTCGGATCCTGCAATCTCGACCCCCGAAGGTGACTTCGGAGTGATGTGAACGAGGAGTTTTTTGCGCGATTGCGTTCCCGTTGCGCGTTGCGCTCGTCCTCCCGCGACCTCGGGTCCCGGCTGCGCGGACGCACCACCACAGCACAAACGCAGCGCATCCACGCGCCGGCGCCCTCCCCGCGCGCTCACTCGTCGTGGTCGTCGTCTTCGTCGGCGACGAAGGGGAACGCCTGCGCCGTGGCACCGCTGGACGCGCGCTCGATCACGGACTCGGCGACCCAGATCTCGGCGCACCCATCGGCGCACAGGGCGAGCGCATCGCTCGGCCGGCAATCGAGCGCGACGGGCCCCTGCGCCGTCTCCAGAGTGAGCACTGCATGGAACGTGCCTTCGCGCAGGTCGATGATGTCGACCCGCGCAAGGCGGGCACCAAGTTCAGTGATGACCCGATCCAGCAGGTCATGCGTCTGCGGGCGCTCGGGCTCTTCGCCCTTGAGACGGCGCTCGATCGCATAGGCCTCGGGCAGCCCGATGACGATCGGGAACGAGCGGCCCGAGGCCACATCGCGCAGCTCCACGACCTGCATGTCGGCCATCTCGCGGATCAGGATCCTGCTGAGTTCGACGCGGATCGGCGTGGTCGGTTCGGCGGCGCTCAATCCGGGCTCCACGAGCTCAGCAATGCGCCGAGGTCCGAGCCGCCGATCTCGCAATTGCCATCGAGGTCGCCGGGGCACGAAGCGCACGATCCGCACGGGCCCCAGCCCACCAGCATGATGCCGAGGTCAGCCCCGTCGACATCACCGTCGCCGTCAAGGTCACCGGCTGGCGGCGCGAGCGACGCGGCCATCGTGACTGCCGCACCCGCATCCAGTCGCCCCGCACCAGTGAACTCATCCACACCGGCGGGAGACATGTCGACGCTCGTCGCAGCAAGGATCGAGCGGACCTGCGCGTTCGTCAGGGCCGGGTTCGCCGCAAGCATGAGGGCCACGGCACCGGCGACATGCGGCGCGGCCATGCTGGTTCCGCTCCGTGAGATCACGCCACCCGCCGTGGTCAGGCTGAGCACGTTCTCGCCCGGGGCAGCCAAGTCCACTTCGGCGCCATAGTTCGAGTTCACCCAGCGAAGGTTGGCATGGGTCGATGCCGCCACGGCGATCGTCTCGGGCCAGCGGGCGGGGAACGCCGGGAGCGAGAGGTTGTTGTTGCCCGTGGCCGCCACCATGGGCACGTTGAGCGCCTCGCCGTAAAGCACCGCATCGCGCAGCAACTGGCCGCCGGCGTTGGATTGCAGGCTCATGTTCACGACATCCGCACCATGATCGATGGCCCACACGAGCCCTTCGGCCACCCACTGTTCAAAGAAGGTGCATGGATTGACAATGACGACCGGCAAGATCATGGCGTCCCAGCACATGCCGGCCATGAGCGCGGCGTTGTTGCCCGTTGCCGCGGCGATGCCGGTCACATGGGTGCCGTGGCCGCCGCACGTGTCGGTGGTCACGGTCGATTGCTGCGGCACGTTCCATCCAGGCAGGATGCGGTTGCCGAATTCAGCGAGCGGCTGGACGCCGCCATCGAGGAACGCGATGGTCAGGCCGGTCGAGGAGGCTTGGCCCCACGCCGAGACGGCATTGACGTCGGACCCCGGCAGGCCGCCGGTCTGCCCGGTGTTGCGAAGCGCCCACTGCTGCGGGAACGACGGGTCGTCGGGAAGATCGGCGAGCGACCCCGAACCATCGGGCTCGACCACCTCGAAGCCCTCCCATGCCCCGGCCAGCATGGCGCATGCACCACTTGGTTCAGTGCCGTGGGGGAACTCAATGGCCACCCAGCGATCAAGGCCGATGCATCGGGCCGCAGGATCGACCGCGCGGGCGGCACCGACGCTGCCGGTCACGCGACCACCGAGCGCATCAAGGCACGCCGTGACGCGCTCAGGCAACTGTTGGATCCCGGGGCCTGGCGCCCACGCCCACGCGCCGATCTTCGCCTGCGCCCGGACGGGAGCCTGGGCGACGGCGGCAGCAACGAGGATGGTGGCAAGAACAGGCATCAAGTCTTCGGGAAAGCGTAGGTCGCCGCCAGAACGCACGCCCGGGCGGCTGCCGATTAGGATCCGGCCCTCAATCGTGGCATCCGTCCGGCTCGCCGCCAAGCGTTGATTCGGAAGGATTGGCCCAAAGTTCACCGCTTTCTGCCCCAACAAGGACCCGTCATGCCCGCAGGACTGCACACCTTCACCAGCGAATCCGTTTCCATGGGCCACCCTGACAAGGTCAGCGACCAGATCTCGGACGCCGTCCTCGACGCGATGCTTGCCCAGGATCCCCGCAGCCGCGTGGCCTGCGAGACGCTGGTGACCACTGGCCTGGCCGTGGTCGCGGGTGAAGTCACGACCAAGGGCTTCGTCGACGTGCAGAAGGTGGCGCGCGACACGATCAAGCGCATCGGCTACACCGAGGCCGGCGTGGGCTTCGATGCCGACAGCTGCGGCGTGGTGGTGACGCTGCACGCGCAGAGCCCCAACATCTCGCAGGGCGTCGACACCAAGGTCGGCAAGAAGAAGAAGGCGCAGGGCGCCGGCGACCAGGGCATGATGTTCGGCTTCGCGTGCAAGGAAACGCGCTCGCTCATGCCGCTGCCGATCTCGCTCTCGCACCGCTTGGTTGCGCGCCAGGCCGAAGTGCGCGAGAAGGGCATCATCAAGGGGCTTCGCCCCGATGCCAAGAGCCAGGTCGCCGTGCAGTACGACGGACTGAACCCGCGCCGCATCGAGAACGTGGTGCTGTCGACGCAGCACTCGCCCGACTGGAACACGCGGCAGAAGGCCCTGCACGAAGCCGTGACCAAGCACATCATCAAGCCCGTGCTCGGCGACTGGTGGCACGACGGCATCAAGGTCTTCGTGAATCCGACCGGCTGCTTCGAGATCGGCGGCCCGCACGGCGACTGTGGGCTCACCGGCCGCAAGATCATCGTGGACACCTACGGCGGCCGCGGCCGCCACGGCGGCGGGGCCTTCAGCGGCAAGGACCCGAGCAAGGTCGATCGCAGCGCCGCCTACATGGCCCGCTACATCGCCAAGAACATCGTGGCCGCCGACCTCGCGGATGTCTGCGAAGTCCAGGTCGCCTACGCGATCGGCGTCGCCGAGCCGACGAGCGTGCTCATCGACAGCCACGGCACCGGCAAGGTCAGCGACCTGGCACTGGCCAAGCTCGTGCGCTCGCACTTCGACCTGACGCCGGCCGGCATCATCGAGACGCTGGACCTGCTGCGCCCGATCTACTCCCCCACCGCCTACCACGGCCACTTCGGCCGCGAGCCGGGCGAGGGCGGCAAGGGCACGTTCACCTGGGAGCGCACCGACGTGGCGCCGAAGCTCGCGAAGGCGGCCCGGCGCACGGTGCGGGCGTGAGCGCCAGCCCGGCACGAGCGGCAGCGTTCGCGCGCCTTGCGCGGCACGCTGCCGACTACCCCGAGTTCGCCTTCGGCGACGAGGCTCCCGCTGGGCTCGAACCGCGTGATGCGGCCTTGGCCCGCGCGATCGAGCAGTCCACGCTGCGGCACTGGCGGGCGATTGTGCCGGTGCTCAGCGCGTGCGTGACGCGGCGGTTCGACGAGGTGCAACCCGAGGTCCGTGGCGTGCTCATGGGCAGCGCTGCCCAGCTGCTTGTGCACGATCGCCTGCCTGACCACGCCGTCGTCGATGACGCGGTCGAGTGGACCAAGGAGCACGTACATCCTCGTCCTGCCGCGTTCGTGAATGCGGTGCTGCGCAAGGTCATCGCGCTGCGCGGTGGCCTGCTCGAAGCCAGCGATCCGGATGCCGCGCGCTGGCGCGATCGGCGCGATGCGCTGCCCCTCTCCGACGGTCGCGTGCGGCTGCTGACCGATGCGTTGCTGGCCGAGAGCCAGGTGCAGCGTCTGTCGGCACAGTGCAGCATCGGTCGCGCGCTCTTCGAGCACTGGACGAGCACCAAGGGCTTTGAGCCCGCGGTGACGCTGGCCGTGCAGTCGCTCGTCCAGCCGGGCCTCACGGTGACGGGAATCCCCGCTGGCGCGAACGATCCGGCAACCAAGTCGCCCTGGCCGATGGCGCCTCACGATGCTGCGGGCTTCATGGTCTGGGAGGGCGGGCATGATGCGCTGATGGCCGCCCTCCGCGCCTACCCCGAGGCGCGCGTGCAGGATCCCGCCAGCGCTCGTGCAGTCGATGCGACACGGCACCTGCAGCCCAGGCGCATCCTTGATGCGTGCGCCGGGCGCGGTACGAAGACGGCACAGCTTGCGTCGGCGCACCCCGCCGCCGAGATCATCGCGACCGATGTCGATGGACCTCGCCGCGCGGCGCTCCGCCAGCGCTTCAAGGGTCATGCACGCGTGAAGATCGTGGGCCCGGAGCAGCTCGCATCGTTCGGTGCGGGCTTCGACCTGATCCTGCTCGACGTCCCCTGTTCGAACACCGGTGTCCTCTGTCGTCGCGTCGAGGCGAAGTATCGCTTCAGCACCAAGGGACTGGCCGGACTGGTCGACCTGCAGCAGGGCATCGCGCTCGATCACGCGCCGCTGCTTGCCCGGGAGGGCCGCATGCTCTGGTCGACGTGCAGCCTTGAGCACGCCGAGAACCGTTCGCAGGCCGAGTGGCTTTCCCGCAGGCTCAAGCTGCGGATCGAACAGGACGACTCGATGGCTCCAACGGGCGTGCCGGGCTCGCCCGCGACCTCGGTACGCAACGGGTCGTATCACGCGCTGCTCGGACCGTGAATCCAAGCCTCGGCGCGGTGAGGCACCGACACAACGTGGCGCACGACGGATCCGATGCGTTCAGGCGCCGCGCTCGACGGCCGTGAACAGCTCATACATGCGCTCGGCGCTGGCCGCTTCGTAGCACTGCGCCCGGAACGCAGCATTCGACATCACGCGGCTGATCCGTCCGAGCGCCTGGATGTGCTCGGCAATGCGGTCAGGCGGGCTGACCAGCAGGCACACCAGACGGACCGGGCGACGATCGATCGCATCCCACTCGATGGGCTGCGCCGGGCGACCGATCGCCAACCTGACCGCGCGCGCACCGGGACACTTGCCATGGGGAATCGCCAGGCCTTCACCGATGCCGGTCGAGCGCTGACGCTCGCGCTCCCAGACGGAATCACGGAGGACCGCGGCATCGCCGATGTCGCCCTGCGCGGCCAGCATGTCGACGAGTTCGTAGATCGCATCCTGCCGCGTCGACGCCTTCAGCGGCACACGGATCGTGGCGGGAGTGAGGATGTCGAGCAGTGCGCTCGGCATGGGGTCGCGGACTCTACCACCGCTGCTGCGGCGCGTGCGATCAGCGACGCTGCGACTCCAGCCGCTTCTGTTCCTCGGCAGCAAGGCGCTCGGCTTCGGCCAGTGCCGCCTGCGCTTCCATCTCGCGCCCGGCGCGGGCGCAAGCATCCGCGAGCGCCTCCCAGAGTCCGCGCTCGGTCGGGGCCATGCGGACGGCCTCCTGCAGGATGCCGATGGCCGCGTCGTTCTGCCCAAGCCGGGCGAAGCCATTCGCCTTCACGAGCATGGCACCGACGTTGCCGGGTGCCAGCTCGAGCGTGCGATCGACCAGCGCTATGCCCTCGTGCACCTCGCCATCGCCTGTGCCGCGCTCAACGAGCACCACGCTCAGGCGCCGGAGGGCGTTCAGGCTGTCCGGGCGCGCGGCAACCCACGCGCGAGCGGCCTCGATCGCTTCCTCGTCACGGCCTTCGGACATGAGCCACAGGATCTCCTCGTCGCGGATCGCCTCCCACATCGGGTACTCCGCCAGCGCACCCGCAACCCAGGAGCGTGCCTCGTTGCCCTGACGCGCCGCACGGAGGATGCGCGCCACGCTGGCGGCGATCACCTCGTTGGTGCCCTCCGCGTGCATGGCCTGCAAGAGTTCGAGGGCGCGCGCATGATCGCGCTTCACCGCGGCGAGCCACGCCAGGCGCATGCTGAACTCCCGGTCACGCGAGGGCAGCACGGCCCAACCGCCCTGACCGATCGAACGCGCGCGCAGGTACCAGGTGGATGCCGCATCAACGAGTTCGATGGTCTCGCGGTCGGGCAGCACGCCGTCTGCATCGAAGACCATCTGTTCGGCGACGAGCACCTTGCGATCGGCGCGATCGGCCATCCAGGCCGCCACGCCCGCAGCGGCCGTCGGCATGACCACGCCGAGTGCGCCTGCAGCCGCGAGTACCGCGACGACGCCGGCGGCACGCACCCGGCCGGCCTGGCGCAGCACCACCCCAAGCGCCGAGGCATCACGCGACGCGAGCACACGCCAGCCCGTCCACACGATCCACGTGATGCATGCCGCAAGACCGCTGGCGAAGAGGAGCGGCAGCAGCGAGTAGGCCGCGAGGAAGGAGATCCCGGCCACGACGGCGATGAACACCTCATCGGCGATCGAGAGGTCGAAGAGCCGGGACGCAGCGGGCGCAGACTGGCCCGGCCCCGGACCGAATCCAAACGACAGCGCCTGCTTCGGGCACGCACTGACGCAGTCCATGCACTTCATGCAACCGCTGTCGACGACCATGCGAAAGTCGCGCACTTCCTCGTGTACGCGCACGTTGCTGGTGCAGACCGCGGTGCAGTGGCCGCACTGGTCGCAGGCATCGCTCACCCGGATGCGGGCGCGCGCAAAGCGATCGAGCGGCGCGAAGAACCCGCCGTACGGGCAGGCATATGTGCAGTAGCCCTTGTTGCCGAGGAAGACCACCGTGAGTGCTCCGCAGACCAGTAGGAACGGGATGCCCACGGCCCAGCCTGGGAACGTGCCCCAGAAGTCATCGGTGACCAGCTTCATGCTGAAGCCGGGCCAGGTCAGGTTCGGCTGCAGGATCGGTGCGAGCGCGAATCGGTAGACGAGCGGCCACACGAACATGTAGAGCGCCAGCAGGAACGGCAGCCACAGGAGCACTCGGCTGCGGAAAGGCCGCGGGCGGATGCCCAGGCGCGCGAGCAGCGCGGCGCATGCATCCTGGAGCAGGACGACATGGCAGCCCCATCCGCAGAACCAGCGGCCGAGGATCGCCGTGCTGCCCAGGGCGAGCGCGAAGAAGATCGTGCCGACGGTGATCACCCCGTCCTTGACGGTTTCCATCGACTCGCTCGGCTCGATCGGTGCGAGCGTGGTGTCGGCCCAGAGCCAGTGGAGCACGTGCACGATCATCAGCGCCTGCACCACCAGCAGCACGGCGAAGCGCTTGCGGGACATCCTGCTCGCCGGAGCCGGCCGATGGCCCGCGGCGGGAAGCACCGTGAGCGAGACGTGGCGCGGTTGGCAATCGGATGGCATGGGGTTTGCTCCTCGCGGCAAATCTATACTCACGCCGATGCCACGCGACTACTACGAGGTGCTCGGGGTCAAGCGTGATGCGTCCGCGGATGACCTTCGTCGCGCGCACCGCAAGCTTGCCCTCCAGTGGCACCCCGACGTCAACAAGACCCCCGAAGCCGCTGCCAAGTTTGCCGAAGCGCAGGAGGCCTACGACATCCTCTCCGATGCCGACAAGCGCGCCACGTACGACCGCTTCGGTCACGCGGGGCTCCAGGGCGGCGCCGGTGCGGCTGCGGCCGGTGGCGACCAACCGTTCAGCGGGGGCTTCGGGGGATTCGATCCATCGCAGATCGATCCCGAGATGTTCGAGCAGATCTTCGGCGGCATGGGGGGCGGGCGCGCACGGGGCCGCTCGCGAGGACCGTCCAAGGGCCAGGACCGCCACGGCGAGATCACCGTGCCGTTCCAGGTGTCCATCCTCGGCGGGCGTCATGGCATCGGCAGCGGCGAGCAGGCGATCGACGTGCAGATCCCTGCAGGGATCGAGGATGGCACCCAGATGCGCGTGCGCGGACAGGGCGAGCCCGGGCACAACGGCGGCCCCGCCGGCGACCTGATCGTCACGGTGCACGTGGCGCCGCATCCAGACTTCCGCCGCGACGGCGATGACATCCTGCGCGACGTGCACGTTTCGATCTTCGATGCCGCACTTGGTGCAAAGGTCGACGTGCCGCTGCTCAAGGGCACCGTCACGCTCACCATTCCGCCCGGCACCGGCAGCGGCAAGCGCCTGCGCGTGCGCGGGCAGGGCGTGCGCAGATCGGCTGGCGCATCGGGCGACTTCCTCGCGATCGTGCAGATCGACGTGCCCGCATCGCTGTCGGACGACGACCGCGCGGCACTCGAGGCGATGCGGGAATCGGTGCGCAGCCGCGAGGCGTGATGCCGGATCGCCCGGTCGCTCAGCGCGCGTAGCGCTGCCGTGCGTCGACGATGGCCTTGCGGCACTTGGGCGCATCGTGCACACAGGTCCACGCGAGCCGCGCCGGTGCACGCGGTGCACGGCGGATCGCGACATGGCCCAGGCCGAGCAGCCGTTCGGGATTCGTCGAACCCGCATCGACGCACTCGGCATCGCGCAGCGGCATCGCCTGCACCTGCGGCACCGCACCTGAACGCACGATGATCCGACGGTCGGTGAGGACGTACACGCGGCTCCACCAATCGCTGGCTGCCCACACGAGGCGCGCCACCACGATGACGCCGCCTGCGCCGAGCGCATGGGTGGCATCCCACGGCACGCTCGGGTCGGAGGTCGCCGCGAGCAGCCCCAGGGCGACCACGACCCCCATGCAGGCCACGCGCACGCTCACGAGCAGGATCAAGAGCGCCGAAGGCTTGACCGCGAGCAGGATGATCTCGCCGTCATCGAGGCACTCCTGCACGCCAGGATGCGCGACGACCTCAAGTGCCAGCCCTGCGGCCGGAGCCTGCGGACTCACCTGATCACCTCGCGGCGCAGCACGCCGATGTACGGCAGGTTGCGATACTCGTCGTCGTAGTCGAGGCCGTAGCCGACCACGAACTCGTCGGGGATGTCGAAGCCCGAGTACTCGCAGGGCGTGGCCATGGCTTCGGGCTTGTCCTTGCGCACCAGCACGCACGTGGCCACGCTCGCGGCGCCCTTGGCGATGATCTCGTGGCGGAGCAGGGTCAGCGTACGGCCCGTGTCGAGGATGTCATCGATGATCAGGGCGTGCGCGCCTTCGAGCCCCGCAGGCAGCGCTCCGCGGATTGCGGCCCCCCTGCTCTCGGTGCTGGTGCCGGGATAGCTCGAGACGGTGACCAGGCCGAGCCGCAGTCGGTGCGGCAACTGACGCATCAGGTCGGCCGCAAAGACGAGTCCGCCGGTCATGACGGGCACCAGCAGCAAGCGACCCTCGCGGCCGGCATAGTCGGACGCGATCCGCTCACCGAGCTCGGCCACGCGCTGCTCGATCGCCGCTCGGTCCACGAGCACGCGCTCGATGTCGTGATCCAGCCGTGGCGACCGAGGCATCATGCGCCCTTCCCCACCCGCTCCATCACGCGCGCTTGGACGGTCTTGGCATCGACGGTGCCGCCCGAGGCCTTCATGACATGCCCCATGATGCGTCCCATCGCGGCCATCTTGCCTGCTTGCAGATCGGCGGCGGCCTGCGCGTTCGCGGCGAGGGCGGCATCCACCCAGGCGTCGAGCGCACTGTCGTCGCGCACGATCACCATGCCCGCGCGCTCGGCAGCGGCACGAGGCTCATCATCGCTGTCGCACAGCATGCCGAAGAGCGCATCGGCCGACCCTGCATTGATCGCGCCCTCGTCCCGGAGCGCGATGAGTCCCGCCACCTGCGCCGGGCTGATCCCCGCGCGGTGCAAGGGCCGCTGCCGCTCATTGGCGTGCTTCATGCCCACGTTGAGGAGGAGCTTGGCGATGGCCAACGCCGCAGCCGGCGCCCCCCCGGCTGCACCCACGCACGCTTCGAAGAAGTCGCTGAGGTCGGGTTCGGCCAGGATCTGATCGGCATCCTTGCGGGCGAGCCCCCACGAGCCGAGGTAGCGCTGCGCGCGTGCCGCGGGCAGCTCGACGAGTTCGCCGCGCACGCGGCCGAGCCATGCTTCATCCACCTCGACCCAGACGAGGTCGGGGTCAGGGAAGTAGCGGTAGTCGTGCGCATCTTCCTTCTCGCGCTGGAGCACCGTGACCAGGCGAACATCATCCCAGCCTCGGGTGGCCTTCATGCCGCGGCCCATCACGCGGCCGTCCTGCTGCCAGGCCTCGACCTGCCGCACGGCCTCGTGCTCGATGGCGCCCTTGAGCGCGCGGAAGGAGTTCAGGTTCTTCACCTCGACCACGGGCGTGCGGACCTCGGTCCCATCGGCCAGCATGATCGCCAGGTTCACGTTGGGCTCGAAGCGCATGTGGCCCTTCTGCATGATGCCCTCGGTCACGCGCAGGTATCGGCAGAGATCGCGAAGCTCCTGCGCGAACTGCACGACCTCGTCGGCCGTGGCGAAGTCAGGCGCGGTGACGACCTCGAGCAACGGCGTCCCGGCGCGATTGAGATCGACCAGCGAACCCTCGTACGCATGGCCGCCAGGCAGTTCATGCCCGAGCTTGCCGGTGTCCTCCTCCAGGTGCGCGCGGATGATGCCGATGCGGCGGCCGCTGCCCTCGAGATCCCAGGCGCCGTCGGTGCACAGCGGACGGTCGTACTGGCTGATCTGGTAGCCCTTCGGAAGATCGGGGTAGTAGTAGTTCTTGCGGTCCCAGCGGCAGCGGCGTGCGATCGAGCAGCCCAGGGCCAGGCCGACCTTCATCGACATCTCGACGGCACGGCGGTTCATGACCGGCAGCGCGCCGGGAAGCGCCATCACCAGCGGGTCGACGAGCGTGTTGGGGGCCGAGTCGTAGCGGCTCGGGTGGGCCAGGCTCGGTGCCCGCGTGAACATCTTGGTCCGCGTGGCGAGCTCGATGTGGATCTCAAGGCCGATGATCAGCCGGGTCGAGGCGATCTCGGGCGTCTGCGTCGGGGCCATTCGTGGCATGATACGAGGCACCGACGGAGGCCCCATGGACCCGACCTGCCTCGCCGCCATCCTCATGCTCGCCAACGATCCACCGCGCCCGCTCGTCGAGGTCGCACTGCGGCCGAGCCGGCGCTACATCGCACCCGATGCACCGATCACGATCGAGGTCGATGCATCGACGCGCCCGGGCCTGACGGTCCAGGTGCTCGACTCGATCGGAGAGCGCGTGGGCGCATCGATCCCGGGTGCACCCGCGATCGACCTTCGCGATGCATTCACGCCCGCGCAGGCGCCCGAGCGCGCCGTGTTCGTGCAGGCGTTCATCGGCGAGGAAGCCGTGGGGTCGCCCCTGGTCCTGGAGCCGCTGCGCGCTGCGCCGGCGTGCCGCACGGTCCGCGCCACGGGTGTCCGCTCGCGCGGTCCCTTCACGAAGGTCGTGGGCTGGGGACCGTCGGTGCTCCCCGGGTGCGAAGACGAGGCGAAACCGGTCGTGCCGACCTGGATCGACGGCGATCCTGTGGTGACGTCGGGCTGGCGCATCTACCCCGAGCGCGATGCGATCGTCGAGACCGACAAGGGACCGATCCGCATCGCATTCGCACCCGATGTCGCGCCGGGCACCGTCTGGACGATGCTGCAGTTGGCGGACGACGGCTTCTACGACGGCACCAGCTTCCACCGCATCGTGCCGCAGGATGCGCAGGGCCATCCCTTCGTGATCCAGGGCGGCGATCTGCATGGATCCGGCAACGGAACGCCGGGGTTCAACGTCGCTCTTGAGCCGAGTTCGCTGCCGTTTGACTACGGCGTGGTCGGCATGGCACGGGCCGATGAGCCGCACAGCGCCGGCAGCCAGTTCTTCATCGCGCTCTCGCGCGAGGGCACCTCGAGGCTCGATGGCCAGTACTGCGCCTTTGCCTACGTGATTGATGGTGCATCGACCATCAACCGGATCGCTGCGCT
>CAMDAQ010000055.1 GCA_945888705.1 Singulisphaera sp. GP187 | reverse complement strand
CAGGCCGTCGGCGCGCCCGGTGGCTCGGTCATCATCGAGGAGAGCCAGGACGGGCGCTTGCTGCGTCGCGGCCGCGGTGCTTCGGCGCGGTTCGACCTTGCGCCGCTCGAGCGTGGCGACGATGCATCCACCGCCGTGCGACTGACGGTGACCTTGATCAAGCCCACGGTCGAGGGGCTCTCGGCGAGCTGGCCCGAGACCCTCGATGGTGTTCGCCCTGACATGACGCTGCCGGCCGCCGCGATGACGGCGGACGCGCTCGAGGACGAGGCGATGGCGGCCTCGCAGAACACGGCGCTGCTCGGGCCGATCGCCAAGGCGATCGGATCAACGGCTGGTTCGTGGGCCAACCTTCGCCGCGAAGTCGTCTGGGAGGCGACAGCCCACGCATGGATGCGCCTGGCGCAGGCAGTCTGCGCGCCGCTGCTCCTGCTCATGGGCGCCGTGCTCGCCGTGCAGATGCGTCGATCGAGCCCGCTGCTCGTCTACGCGATCGCGTTCGTGCCGGCGATCATCGACATCCTGCTCATCAACTCGGGCCAGCACTCGATGCGTGACGGTGAGCTGGTGTGGGGCTTCCTCGTGATGTGGTCGGGCAACGCTGCCGTGGCCGGGATCGTGTGGTGGGCGTGGCGCAAGGTGGCGGTGCACTGAGGCGGCCATGCGGATCCTGGACCGGACCATCCTCCTGCGGTTCCTCGGCAACTTCGCCGTGATCTTCCTGCTGCTGTTCGTGTTCGCCGTCTCGGTCGACACGATCGTGCAGGCCCAGAAGTTCGTCGAAGCGGCTCGTGCGGCGAGCCCCGATGGAGAGGCCAGCCTGCTCGGCATCATCCGTGCCGTGGCGGACTTCCACGGGCCGCGCATCTTCCAGATGTACCAGTACCTCGCCGGGCTGGTGGCCGTGGGTGCGATGGGTTTCACGCTCGCACAACTGCACCGCAACCGCGAACTCGTGGCGATGATGGCGGCCGGCATCAGCCTGCCGCGCGTGGCGCTGCCGATCATCCTCGGCGGTGTGCTGCTCGGCTCGATCCAGGCCTTCGACAACGAGGTCATCGTGCCACGGCTCGCGGCGCGCCTGCTTCGCGAGCACACGGAACTCGCGAAGAAGGGGCCCAAGCAGCTTCCCGTCCAGCTCGTGGCCGATGACCGCGGCGCGCTGCTCCACGCCGAAGCGTTCGATCGCTCCTCGGCCACGATGCGTGGCTTCGTGGCACTCGAACGCAACGCCAGCGGCACGCTGCAATCACGTGTCCAGGCTCCCTCGGCCACGTGGGACGAGGGGCGCCAGGCGTGGATCCTCAAGGATGGCCGGCGCGTGGTCACGGCCGATGCCCGGGATCAGCGCGCGCAGCAGCTCACGAGCAACACGCCGGTGGCGGAGTTCCCATCGTCGCTCTCGCCCGGTGCGCTCGTGATGCGGCAGAACCGCATGTTCGCGCACATGCTCTCGTCGCGTCAGATCCTGTCGATGGTTGAGGATGGAAGTCTTCCTGCCGCCGATGCCCGGCGCTTCGTCATCGGTCGCTGGGGCGCGATCCTGGCGAACCTGCTCGTGCTCGTCGCGAGCCTGCCGTACTTCCTGCTGCGGGAACCCGCCAACCTGCTGGCTCAGTCAGTCCGCTGCGCTGCCTTCGCCGTGCCCATGTCGCTTGGTGCCATGGTCGCGATGAGCGTGCCGCTCTCAGGGCTTGGGCCCACGGCTGGCGTGCTCATCCCGATCGCGATCCTGATCCCGCTGGCGGTCTGGCGCCTCAGCGGCGTGCGGACCTGAGCCGGGTCGGCGCGCGGTATCCCCGCGCATCCCGTGCACTCATTGCGAACCTCTCACCGCGCGCGCTCGGTGCGCATGCGATCCAGGCTGCTCTTGGCGGCTTCGTCGAAGACGCTCAGCGATGTCGTCCGCAGCAACCGGTCAGCGAGCCGCTCCATGGCCACGCGCTCCTGCGCGATGCGGGCCCGTTCGCGCGCGCGACGGTCGAGTTCGGCAGGGTCGAGAGCAGGCGGCGCGCTCTCGGCAAGCATCTGGACGATCATGAAGCGGTCCTCGACGAGCAGGGGATCGCTGGTTGCATTGGGCGCGAGCGTAAAGAGCGCCTCGCGGAACGAACTCGGATAGCCGGCATCGCGCCGCGTGACGCCCGTCACCAGCCCGCCTCGCGGTGCGCTGGCATCCAGGCTCTCGCGCGCCGCAAGCTCGGGGAACGATGCGCCATCGCGCAGCGCCACGCGCACGCGCTCGGCCGCGACGAGGTCAGCGACCACGATGAGCCGCGCATCGCGCCGCGGTCCCACGAGCGAATCGCGTGCCTGCTCGATCACGGCCTCGTCCAGCACGATGTCCTTGGCGACCAAGGCGCGCAGCATGGCGTTGCGACGCAGCAGCGCCTGCCAGCGCAGCGGTCCGAGCCCTTGCCGTGCCTTCAGCGATTGCAGCAGGCGCATGGCGCGCTCGGGATCCTGGTCGAGCGACTCGAGCACGCGGCGTTCCTCGGCGAGCACGAGGTCCATCCCCACGGCGATGCCGGCCTTCGCGCACTCGGTCTCGCATCGCCACTCGAGCACAACCTCTTCCAGGACGGGACCGCCGCTGGCCTCCGCGACCAGCGGACCGAACGCGCGCCAGTCGAGCACGCGACCATCGATCACGGCGACCGGAGCCGATGCGGGCGCCGCAGCTGGCGCGGTGGTGGCGGCCGGCTCGCTGGCGCAGCCCACGGACATCGAGGCAGCGGCGATCGCCACCAGAGCGGCTCGGCGTGATGAGTGATGCATGGTGGTCATGGCGTGTCGGCCCTTGGAATCCTGTGGATGGAGCACTCGCCGGCGGTCTCGGCCACTGGATCGAGCAGGTCGAGGAAGGCGTCCACGCGCGCGTCAGTGATGCCCGCATCGAGCCAGCCGCTTGCGCGCCATCGGCGAAGCATCGACTGATCGACGACCACGTGCGAGTACCCGGTGCTGCGGAGTTCACGCACGCATTCAGCTGCCCCCATTCCGCTCGCGAGCATGCGTTCCAGCGGGCCTCGATCCCAGACGGTGTGGTAGTCAGGAATGCGGTTGCAATACCAGCCGCGGCTCTCGCCGAGCGAGATGACCCGATCGCAGGGCGCGAGCATCTCGTTGAGGACGAAGGCCGGCGATGCTGCCCGCGCCGTTTCGAGCCATGCATCGTCGGCTGCACCGGATGCGCGCAGTTCGTCGCCGAGCGCTTCGCCGGTGAACACGTCTTCAGCACCGATCGCGGCAGCCGGTGCGCCAGCGCGGCCGTCGGTGGCGTACCACCATGGCACGGCGCACGCCATGCCGATCGCCAGCAGGCTCACGCCAGTGCGAAGCGCGCGTGTGAGCGCATCGTGTGGTGCGTGCGCGGCGGCCACGGTTCGCCGAGCAGCCACCGACCCAAGCAGCACGCCGGCCGCGATCGCCATCGGTGCAGCGATCGGCACGAGGAAGCGCGACTTCTGGTGTGTGAACCCAACCCAGAAGACGAGGTTCGCTGCCACAAGCACGGCCAGCACGATGCCGCCCCACGGCACGCGCCCGGCGCGCAGGCGAAGGCTCGCCACCACGCCGATCATTCCAAGCCACGGCAGCAGCAGCCACTGCGGTCGCCATGGCTCTGCGGCATTGGGGGCCGCGCCGATGCCACAGCGCAGCCACTCGTTCCAGAGTGCTGCCAAGCCCCAGCCCGGTGGAGCGGCATGCGCTGCAGCGAAGGTGCGCTGCTGCTCGACCGTCCACCAGTCGCCCGGACCGAGCGCCGCTACGAAGGGAAAGAGCGGCTGGCCCGCATCGATCCAGTTGCGTAGCCACCACGGCATGAGCGCCACGGCACCGACGACCGCACCGGTCGCGCACGACGCGACGAGCGGCCGCACGCGCGCTCGATGCGCAGCGATCACCAGGATCATCGCGGGCAGCACCAACGCACCCGCGGCGTTGCCCTTGGCTCCCACTGCGGCAGCGCACACGATCGTCATCGCGAGCACCGTCGCCTGCGTCGGCGCGGTGCGATCGACCACGAGCATCACGACGAGCGCCATCGCCATCACGACCGGCAGCTCGGTGTAGGCGAGCGAGCCCGTGGCGATGATCCACGGCGTCGTGAGCAGGGCGATCGCGGCGAGCCAGCCCGATGCGGTGATCGCTTCGATCGATGCCCCCGAATCGCGCGCCACGGTCCGTGCCGCGCCCGCGCAGGCGAGTGCCGCCGCGAGCGCGATCACGGCGTGCAGCCACTGCGCCCACGTGCCCGCAAACTTCGCATCAGGTGCGAACGCCAGCACCTGCATGAACGACGCCTCCATGAACGAGGGCAGCGCGGAGTAGACGTTGTGCTCGAGCGTGGCCATGCGGCCCGCGTCGAGCCACTCGCGCGGCAGCAGCAGGTGATAGGTCAGGGCGTCGTAGCCACCGAACTCCGTCTGCCAGAGCCAGCCGGGTG
Organism: Singulisphaera sp. GP187; assembly: GCA_945888705.1. Lineage (GTDB taxonomy): Bacteria > Planctomycetota > Phycisphaerae > Phycisphaerales > SM1A02 > SYIB01. The sequence goes on along the minus strand of CAMDAQ010000055.1, from coordinate 9,824 downwards.
CAGTCGAGGCCGCCGCAATCAGCACGCCCACCGGAAGCGCAAGCGCCACCAGCCACGTCAGGCGCGGCGGCACGATCACGACGCGGCGCGGTGCGCCGACCAGGCCCGCGAGCCCCGCCACAAGCGGTAACGATGCGCCGATCGGTCGTTGCCACGCGAGCACGCCCAGCCACGCGCACCACGCATCGATGATGAGGTGGATCGACACGCCGAGCCCGATGACCAACGCAGTCTGCTCGACCGGATCGCTGCGGCGCATGGAGAGGGCGCGGCATGCCAGTCGGCCCCATCCTGCCGATGAAAGCAACCACAGGCAGGGGAGCCACGCGGAAAGGAACGCCACGCGGACCAGTTCGGGTGTTCGCGCTGGACCGAGCTCGCCCGTGCGCGTGGCGCACCACGCCGCGCAGGCTGCGGCCGCAAGCGCGGCGGCGAGCCACGACAGGCGGGCCGACGGTGCACGGTCGGGCTGCGGCATCAGGGCATTGCAGAAACACAACCGCCCCGCGTCAAGCGGGGCGGCTGGAGTGCTTGGGTTTGTTCAGCGAGGCTCAGGCAGCCACCTTGCAGGTGGTGTGGTTCTTGGCCGTCTCGACCAGCGTGTCGAAGGTGGTCGGATCCTCGATCGCGATCTGGCTGAGCATCTTGCGGTTCAGCAGGATGCAGGCGCGCGACAGGCCGTTGATGAACACGCTGTAGCGCATGCCACGCATGCGGCACGCGGCCGTGATGCGGGTGATCCACAGGCTGCGGTACTCGCGGCGGCGCGCGCGACGGTCACGCCACGCAAAGCGGCCGGCGCGCATCAGCGCGACCTTGGCTTGCTGCTTCAGGCGGCTCTTGGTGCCGAAGTAACCGCGAGCTTCGCGGAGCAGGCGACGACGGGCTTGGGTACGGGCTGCGCCCTTACGTGCACGGGGCATGGTTCACTCCTTGCTTGTCCGATCGGGGCTGGCTGAACCAGGCTTCGTTCCCGTCGGTCGTTGTGCGAATGCCTTGGCCACCGTGGCCAAGGCGGTCTGGTCAGACGATTGGTTCAGGCCTTGGCCTTGGCGGCGCGCTTGGCCTTGGGCTTGGGGGCGGCCTTGGTGTCGGTGGCAGCCGTGGTTTCGGCAGCGGCCGTGGCATCATCGGCTTCGTGCTGTTCCTGCGAGCGCAGGCCGCGGAACAGCAACTTCTCGAAGGCGCCCATGTCGCCCGAGCGCGCGTGGCGCGACTTGCGGTACGACTGGACCTGGAGGCCGGTCTTGTTGCTCTTCAAGTGGCGGCTCCGCGGCGGCTTGAACTTGATCTTGCCGCTCTTGGTGATCTTGACGCGCTTGAGGAGGCCCTTGTGGCTCTTGTTCTTAGGCATAGTGCACCCGCTTTGGAGAGATCCGCAAGGGTAGCGGCAACCCGCGTTCGCCGCAAGGGCACCGTTCGTGCGTGGGGGTGGATGTGGATGACGAAGGCCGGCTCGGCGATTATTGGCCGAGGAAAACTTCGTACTGGTCGAACTTCACGCCCTTCAGATCAACGCCCTCGCTGCCCGACACGCCGCGCAGGGTCCACATGTTGTCCAAGCGACCTTGGGGCCCGACGTTGATGAAGGGAAGTGGCTTCCACACCACCGCGCCGTCGCTGAAGAGCACGTTCTGTCCATCGCCGCCGTGGTTGGGGCTGGCAGACTTGATGCCGACCTTGGGCGAAAGAAGGATCGGGTTGGCATCGGCGGCCAGCGGCGAGAGCACCAACGTGGTGATGCGCACGTGCGAGGCGTGCAGCGGCACGCGGAATGAGAGTTGGCGCGCGCCCGCGCAGTGCAGGCAGCCCGGGCGACAGTAGCCCTTGTCGGCCAGCACGCGAATGGCTTGCGCGTTGTCAGCAGGCATCGAGGTGGGCAGGTCGCCCGAGGGGCCCGCGTTGAGCATCGAGCCCAGGCCAGCGGCCATCGGCAGATTGCCCTTGCTGTCGGTGCTGTAGGCGGTGAATGCCGAGCCAAGTTCACGGAACCCGTTGGCGCAGAGCACGCGCGAGCTGGTGCTGCGCACTTGATTGGCCATGGGCACGGCCACGCCGACCAGGAGCAGCAGGCACGCTGCCACGCTGATGAAGTCGGGAATCCGCCAGCGCGACCGCGCGATCGGCGCATCGGTCAGGGTCATGCGTTCGCTTCGGTCGGCATCGGCGCGCTCGACCGAGAGCAGCGTGGCATCGATGAGTGCATCGTCGGGTGCGGGTGCTGGATAGCGGTCGAGCAAGGTGCCGATGCGTGCGAGCGCGCGCAGGGCATCGGCATCCTGGGATGAGCCGGGCGTGACCTTGGATGGATCCCAGCCCGCGTGCACGAGCTGGTCAACGATGTGCGCATCGCGCGGATCGAGGTGTGGTTCGTGCTGGTTCATGCGGCATCCTGTCCGGCTTGCGTGCGCTTCCAGGCATCGGCGAAGGCAGCCACGGCCGCATGCAGGCGGCTCTTGACGGTCCCAAGCGGAATGCCCAACGTCTCGGCGATTTGTTGGTACGGCATCTTGTGGAAATACCCAAGGAGAAGGATTTCGCGAAGGTGGGCGGGGAGCCCGTCCACCACGGTCTTGACCATCTGCGCTTCGTCGTGCGAACCCATCGGGTCGCTCGGTGATTCATCGTTGCGTGAGATCGTGTCGGCCAGCGCGACCTGGCCATCGGTGCCGCGCATGGGGGCATCGATCGAGGTCATGGCATGGCGCTTGCGGCGGCGGAGGTGATCGCGCGCCTTGTTGGCGGCCACCGTGAAGAGCCACGGCTTGAAGGTGCGCTCCTGGTCGAAGGTGCTGCCGGAAAGATGCACCTGCACCCACGTGTCCTGGAAGACATCGTCGGCTGCGGATGCCGAGCCCATGAACATGGTGAGGAAGCGGTGGAGCTCCACGCGGTAGCGCTCAAGCAGCGCGCGGAACGCGCCATCACGACCGTCAAGGTGCGCCTTGAGCAGCGCTTCATCGGTCTGTGACTCCCAGGCCTCCATAGGGAGCGGCATGCTAGTGGAACGATCGAAGCCCTTCGCGCATTGCGTGTGAGGGTTCTGTGCGGCGGTTCGGTCGGATGTGCCCTTGCGGGATCGTTTCGCGCCGATCGATGGGGCGCCAGCGTGAGGCTGGCCAGCCTGGCCACCACGCGGTGGGATCGGCAGGCCACCGCTGCCGAGGAGCCCTGCCAGGTCCACCCCGAAGCCCAGCCCGCTGACCGCACTGAAGCCGGCCGTAGCGGGGGAGAGCAGGGATGGAACGATCATGGCGCCCACGATGGGTCGCTACGATCCCGAACCCCGTCCGGTTCGGACGCTGGAACAGGAGTTGAGCCAAAAATGGCAGTGCCGATCTCGCAGATGTGGACCGTGGCGACCTATGTGCTGGGCCAGCGGCTTCGTGGGCGCAAGCAGTACCCCCTGGTCCTCATGCTGGAGCCGCTCTTCCGTTGCAACCTGGCCTGCGCCGGCTGCGGCAAGATCCAGTACCCGGCCCACATCCTGAAGCGGGACTTGTCGGTCGAGGAATGCCTGAGGGCGGTCGATGAGTGCGGCGCCCCCATGGTCAGCATCCCTGGCGGCGAGCCGCTCCTGCACCCGCAGATCGCCGAGCTCGTGCGCGAGCTCGTCAAGCGCCGCAAGTACATCTACCTCTGCACCAATGCGCTGCTCCTGAAGGAGAAGCTCGAGGCCGGCTGGTTCACCCCGAGCAAGTACCTGACCTTCAGCGTGCACATGGACGGCCAGGAGGAGAACCACGACTTCGCCGTCTGCCGCGAGGGCACCTACCAGAAGGCGATCGCGGGGATCCGCCTGGCGGTCGAGCGCGGCTTCCGCGTCACCACCAACACCACGCTCTTCGACGGCGCCGACCCCAACAGCGTGCGCGCGTTCTTCGACGAGATGATGGACCTGGGCGTGGAAGGCATGATGGTGAGCCCGGGCTACGCCTACGACAAGGCGCCCGACCAGACGGGCTTCCTCAAGCGCAAGAACACGCACGAGCTCTTCGAGATGATCCTCTCGAACCGCAAGGACGGCCGGCGTCGCTGGCGCTTCAACCAGAGCGCGCTCTTCCTTGAGTTCCTCATGGGCAAGCGCGACTTCGAGTGCACGCCGTGGGGCAACCCCACCTACAACATCTTCGGCTGGCAGAGGCCCTGCTACCTGCTGCAAGAGGGCTACGTCGACACGTTCGAGGAGTTGATGCGCGACACGCCGTGGGAGCGCTACGGCCGCGCGAGCGGCAACCCCAAGTGCCAGAACTGCATGGTGCACTGCGGCTATGAGCCCAGCGCCGTCGACTACACGTTCTCTGGCTTCCCCGGCCTGTGGGCGACCGTGAAGGCCATGGTCTTCAGCACCTACGCGAACCCGCGCGCCAAGCGCCGGCTCGAAGAGGAGAAGTCGAAGCCCCACGGCCCGATGCAGCACCTGGTGCAGCTCGGGCTCGCGAAGGATCTGGAGCAGCGCGGCGCAGCGTGATCGCAGCGGGGGCGCGAGGCCGCGCACCTCGGAACCGCTCGGTCGCTCCAGACGAGCGCCTGGATTCGTGTGACCGTCCAGGACCTTCCGGACGAGCGCAGGGGCTAATCCATGAGGTGCGGTTCTTGAGGCTAGGCCGTGCGATGCTGTTTGCGCAGCGAGCCCGCGTGGTATGGTTGTGATTCCAGGAGACTTCATCATGCTGACCGGGACGATTCGATCCGTTCGATGCGCGTGCGTCATGCTGTGCGCGCTGGCCGTCCTTGCCCTGACTGCACCCGGCCACGCGCAGTGCGCTGGCGACATCAACAGTGACGGCAAGGTCGATGGTGGCGACCTCGCGGTGGTCCTGTCGAACTGGGGGTTCTGCCCGCCCACGGTGACCTCGGTTTCGCCGCTGCAGGGGCGCTCGCTCGGCGGCAGGGTGCTCACGATCAACGGTGCCGGGTTCGGTGGCACGGTCTCGGTGACGGTCGGTGGTGTGCCGTGCACGGGTGTGCAGGTGCTGACCCCCACGCAAGTGCGCGCGACCACACCGCCGGGCGCTGTGGGCCAAGCGCCGATCGCCGTGACGGCCGTGGGTGGCACGAGCCTGTCGCCGCAGCCCTTCACGTATGTCGAGCAGCTGATCCAGTCGATCGTGCCGAGCAGCGGGCCGTACATCGGGGGAACCGCAATCACGATCACCGGTCAGTACCTGGCCGGCACGACGAGCGTGACCATCGGCGGGGTGCCCTGCACCAATGTGGTCAACGTGAGCAGCACGCAGGTCACCGCGGTCACGCCGGCGGGCTCGGTTGGCGCGGTCGATGTGGTCGTGACTGGCGCCAAGGGTGCGGTGACGGTGGCGGGTGGGTTCACCTACCTGAGCGTCGTGACGCCCTCGTGGGCCACGCTGCTTGAGCCGCTCCCCGACCCCGCGGTTGTGACCGATGCCGCCCTGCGTGCAGCGATCACAGCAACTGGACTCGCTTGGCGCGTGAAGGACACGGCTACGCAGATCGAGTTCGTGCTCATTCCGCCGGGCTCGTTCCAGATGGGGTGCAGCGCGTCGCAGAAGTATGGGTGCGCCACCGACGAGAGCCCCGTCCACACGGTGACGCTGACCAACGCGTTCTACATGGGGCGCTACGAAGTCACGCAGGCGCAGTGGACGGCGCAGATGGGTTCGAACCCGAGCTCCTTCCGGAGCGCGAGTGCAGAGGTACCAGCCATCCACGTCCCCAACCGACCGGTGGAATCGGTGAGTTGGAACACGGTTCAAGGCTTCCTGACCCAGACGGGCATGCGACTGCCGACGGAAGCGGAGTGGGAGTACGCGTACCGAGCCGGCACAACAACGGCGTTCCACGGCTTCACGGGGCAGCTGAGTGGCACGAACGATGACAGCCTGCTTGGGAACATTGCGTGGTTCGGCAGAAACTCGAACAGCCAGACGCGCCCCGTGGGCGGCAAGCTCGGCAAAGGCTACGGCCTGCACGACATGTCGGGGAATGTCTGGGAGTGGGTGAACGACTGGTACGGCGATAGCTACTACTCGATCAGCCCGCAGAACAACCCGCTGGGCCCAACGACGGGAACCTACACCTACCGCGTCTTCCGCGGCGGGAGCTGGAACAACAGCTCCAGCCTCTGCCGTGCGTCGGTCCGCTACGGCACGTGCCCGGACGTCACCCTCGACAGCGTCGGGTTCCGGGTCGCCAGGACTCCGTAATTTTCCTTTCTACTTTTTCATCTTTCATCTACTTCGTTCTGTCATGAACTCCGCGCGTGAGTCGGTGTTCTGGTGAGTGATCGCTCCGCAAACGCCATCGCGCAAAAGACTCCTCGTTCACATCACTCCGAAGTCACATTCGGGGGTCAAGATTGCAGATGCTGTGCCCCTGCAGCCGGGACCTGAGACGGCGCAGGGACGCGCGCACGGGTTCGTGTGACCGCCCAAGACCTTCGGGAGTGAGTGCGCCTTCACCGCGTCGGCGGCGGGTTCCAGTCCGCGGGCCACTCGGGCGTGATGCCCGCAGCGGGGATCGCCGACTCGAGGCCGCCGGCCCACAGCACCATTTGCACCGCGATGCGGCGCATCTCGGGATCGGCGAAGTCGCCGGGATGACCGAGCGTGGTGAAGGCCATCCGTCGTGGCATGAGTTGATCCGGCGCGCAGGGGCGCTCGCCGTCGCGGCCGGCAGCGTCGAGTGCCGCGCGATGGGCTGCGTAGCGCGCGCGATGAGCCGCTTCGGTTGCGGGCTCCGCATGCTCGCGGACCCACAGGATCGGCTGTCGCCGCGGCGCGCCCTCGGGCTGCTCACTGCCGAGCGCCTGGCCCCACAGCAGCACCGTGGCATCGGCTGGCAGCGGCTCGACGTGGTAGAGCCAGCTCGGCACGATCTGCCCGCCGTTCACGCCGCGCAGGATGGGGTGATCCTTGGCCGCGCCATCGGGGGGAAGGATTCGCGTGGTGCTCACATGGCCGTGGTGGCTGATCCACTGCTGGCCGAAGACCTGCTTGGGGAAGTCGTTGTTCCACCAGGTGCGCCGCGAGTCATCGGGCATGGCGAACGCGTGCGTGCTCGTGCGAAAGCCCACGATCGGCATGCCGCTGCGCAGTGCCGACTCGAGCGTGTCGAGCCCGCGCGCATCGGCTTGGCGCCAACGCAGGAAGAGCGCCAGGCAATCGCTTGACCCAAGCGCACGATCGGCGAACGCCGTCGGGCACGATGGATCTGGCACACGCTTGGGGATGTCCCAGTGCACGATCCGCGGATCGAACGGCGTCGCAGCCTGGCGCGAACCGCTTGCCGCACCCGAAGGCTGCGGTGTGGCGGGGGCCGCAAGCGTGGCGGCGTTCACTGCGGCGCGCAGGGCATCGGCCAGGAGCGGCATCGTGATCTCGCTGCGGTACTCATCATCACCGCTCACGATGCTCGCGTTGAGGAGTGGTTGGAATCCGTTGGGAAACTCAGCCTCGATCGCTTGCCCCGATGCGCCGTTGCTGCCGGTCTGCGCGCTGGCGAACACACGCACGCGCTGACCGATCGGCGGAACGATGAAGTGCCCCGATGCACCCGGGCCGCCGAGCACGCCCATGCTTCGGGTCCACGCGCCGATCGTGATCGGCGTGCCGGGCTTCGCGCCTGAGGCCATGCGATCGAACTGAACCTGTTCGACCTGCACGGTGAGCGCGATGGCCGTGGTGCGCTCGCCCACGAGCGGGATGCCGCTGGTGGACTCGGTGCGCGCCGTCACCACGCCAATGAGGCAGAGATCCGCGCGGTGCAGTTCGTCCATGGAGAGCGGCGCCTTCTCGGCATGCGCGGTGGGCGCGGCCATGCACACGAGGAGCGCAGCGACGACGGCCAGGCACCACGCCGGGCACATGCCCGCAAGGTCGAATCGTGGCCGTTGAGGTCGGGCGGCTCGCATGGCGGTACACAGCGTATGGCGACGGGTCGGCGGCTCGTCCGAGTCAGCACTCGCCTCTGGCCGGGCTCGATCGATGCCGGTGCAGCCGTCCCCAACGACGCCTTGCGGCGCCGACGCCGTGGTTTGTGTGGACAACCTGTCCGGGCAACTCCCTCGGCGCGCTGCGGTCGCAGACTCCCGGCATGGGTTTTCGCCAGGGTTCCATCGCCTATTCCCGCTTCGCCGTCAGTGGTTCCGCGCCGAGCGTGGCCGATGGGGGGCTCTACGAGTCGCTGCATGACCACCGCATCCGCCCCGACGGCGCCGGCAACGGCACGGAGAGCGTGAGCGGCTGGATCACCGGCCGGCATGTGTTCGACACCGAGTTCGGCTACGGATCGTGCGGCTTCGGCATGAGCCTGGCCGTGGCCATGCGCGTGGACACGGCCAAGGTGCCGGCCGACATCCGCCGCGCGTATCGCGCGATGGCCGAGGACGAGGCCCGTGGACCGGCGACCGCCGATGGCGAGCAGCGCCGCCTTTCGCGCAACGAACGCATGCAGGCGAAGGAGCACGCCGAGCGCCGCTGCATGGATGAGATCTCGGCCGGCATGTGGCGCCGCGTGAAGCAGGTGCCCGTGCTGTGGGACATCCCCGGCGGCACGCTCTTTGCGCCCGCGTCGAGCGATGCGCTCTCGAAGGAACTGCGCTCACTCTGCGAGGCGGCCTTCGAGGTGCGGATCGACCGGCTCGGTGCGGCAGGGCTGGCGGCCAAGCTCCTTGATGCCGAAGGCCGCGGCGGCGAGCTCGAGGACATCCGGCCCGATGCCTTCACGGCGCGGCCGAGCGGGCAAGCCCGTGATGACGGCGAGGGCGAGAAGCCCATGGGCGATGGCCGCCCCGAGGTGCCCTGGTGCGCGCACGAACCGCTGGATTTCCTGGGCAATCTCTTCCTGCTCTGGCTGTGGTGGCGTTCGAGCGAGCACCGCGGCGAGATCGAGACCCCGGGCGAGACCGTGCAGGTGATGATCGACCGCGTGCTCGACATGACCTGCGCGTGGGGGATCGGCGGCAGCCAGAACCTGCGCGGCGATGGTCCCGCATCGAGCGCGGAGGCGCGCAAGGCCCTGCAGGCCGGCAAGTGGCCGCGCCGCTGCGGGCTGGTCGTCGTCGCGAGCGGGCAGCAGTGGATGCTCTCGCTGCAAGGCGAGTCGCTGGCCGTCAGTGGGCTCGTGATCCCGCAGCCCGAGGAGCCGGATGAACACGAACGCGCCGCGATCGAGCGCCGCATCGACAGCATGCTGACCTTTGATCGCACGCTGGTGGCGATGTACCGCGCGTTCCTGGAGGAGCGCTTGGGCCGCCGCTGGTCCGCTACGAGCAACGCCATGCGCGAGTGGATCGCACGCGCAGGTGCTGCACCGCGCGCGGCCGCGATGGCTGGCGCAGCGGGGGCGTAACGACCGCGTCACTTCACCGGCGCGCCGTCAGGGCCCAGGATCGTGTCGCGCTCGCTCTGGGCTTCCTTCTCGGCGGCGGCTTCCATGGCCGCGGCTTCCTCGGCGTCAGCCGGCAGCGTGGCGAATGCCTCGATCACGCCGTTGAAGACACCCAGGAGCGCCCAGCCCGCGATGATCCCGGCGCAGACCGCCTCCTTGCCATCGACCCAGAGCTTGTAGCCGAACGACCCGATGCGCTCGTGGTAGCGGCCTTCCATGAAGGTGAAGAAGGCCGAGCCGATCCACATCATGATCGTGTACTCGGGCGGCAGCACGATGCCCAGGCCGATGCCCACGCCGCTGAGCGGGAACTTGTTCTTGGTCGCGATGCGCGTGACTTCGATCACGAGCGCGGCGATCGCGCCCCACAGCATTCCCCACGCGGCGCTCACGGGCATGACGCCCCAGAGCTTGTCGATGCCTTGCACGCGCTGGACCGTCTCGCCCTCGCTGGC
>CAMDAQ010000054.1 GCA_945888705.1 Singulisphaera sp. GP187 | reverse complement strand
CCGAAGTTCAGGCGGCTCTTCCGGAGTGCCGTGCACAGCGTGCGATGATGGCCGCGGCTTTCTTCCATCCGGGGACCTTCCATGCGTCATGACTCAACGTGTTGGCCACGGCCTTGCGCCGCGGTCGTCGTTCTCGCACTCCTCTTTGCCTTCTCGACACACCTGAGCATGGCGCATGGAGGGACAACCCTGGGGCTGCTCACTCCACTGGCCACGGCGCCGCCCGCTCCAACCACCTGGCGCGTGCACCATGAGCTCGTGCCATGCCCTGATGCGCCCCCGCTGGGTCGAACCGTGGCCATGCACGGGCAGTGGCTCTTCGTCGGCTCGTGGCATGACCAGGATCTTGGTGTCACGCCGCCGGTCGTCCAAGCATCTCGACTGAACAACCAACGCTGGTCCTGCGATGCGCCGATCGAGCACCCTGCCCTCGATCCGCACGCCGACTTCGGCCGTGCGATCACCATCCATGGCGACCTGCTCGCCATCGGTGCGCCACGCGAGACCGTCCGAGGCTTGCATGCCTCCGGTGCAGTCCATGTTTTCCGCCACCGTGGCGACGGGTGGCGCCAGGTTGGCACGATCCATGCCCCAGTCCTTCAAGGCGGTGCTGAGTTCGGTGCCTCGGTCGCACTGCACGGCCAGCAGCTCTTGGTTGGCAGCCCACGGTGGGATCATGGAGTCTCGAACTTCGATGAAGGTCGTGCTGATCTCTACGCCATCACCGACGCCGGCATCGAGCATCGCGCTGCGCTTCAATCCCCCACCCCGGTCCAGGGCGGCCGCTTCGGATTCTCGGTGGCCATCAACGAAACCATGATGGCCATGGGTGCCCCGTGGGAGCCAGGCACGTCAGTGTCCGATCGTGGGGGCGCCGTCCACGTGGGCATGATCCCCGCCATCGGTGAGTCAGGGCCATGGGCCACGGCTCGCCTTGGCTCACATGCTGCCAATGAGTGGCTCGGCTGGTCGATCGCGCTGACGGATCGCGATCTGGTCGTTGGTGCGCCGCGTGCCGATGGTGGTGCGCTCAGTCCATCGACCATCGGGCGCCGGCGTGGCTGTGTCGTCACCGCCCAACTCACGTCGAGCGGACTGCTGATGAACGAGCAACGCGTCTGGGGCTTCGACCACCCCGAGGAGCACGTCGGGCTGTCGGTCTCCGTCTCGTGCGACTGGATCATCGCCGGGGCCCCAACGTCGAGCGATGCCGAGCCACTCCAGGGTGCTGCCTATCTCTTCAAGCGGATGCCACCACTGCCCGGCAGCGAGTCGCAAGGGCGTCGATGGCGAACCATGCAACGCGTACTGGCTCAGAACTCGATCGAGAGCGCCGGTGTCGGTGCAACCGTGGCCATCAGCGGTCCATGGGCTGCAGCAGCCCGGACAGGCGATCCGGAACAGCCCATCACGCCCGGCTCGTGCCTTGTCCTCTCACTCGATTGGGTACAGCCGTTCGATGACCTCGCGCCAGCTCTCGGCACTTTCGCACGCGATGAAGGCATCCTTCACGGATCGCGCCTCGGGGTGGTGGGCGGCGAACTTGATGCCGAACTTCCGCATGTGACGACTGGTCGTCCGATCCCCGTGGATGATGCTGGCCAGGCGATAATGCTCAAGCAGCACCTCGCGCTGCTCGGCCACCGTGGGCGCAGTGGGTTCGCGGCCTGCCATCATGTCGCGCGCCTGCCTGAAAATCCATGGGTTGCCGATGCAGCCTCGGGCCACGCTCACACCGGCCACGCCGCATTGATCGAGCATGGCAAAGATGTCCTCCACGGTCCAGATGTCACCGCTGCCGAAGATCACGCACTCCGACCGCCGCCGCACCAGATCCTCAAGGAACTCCCAGCGCCCCGGCCCCTCGTAGCGTTGCTGCACCGTCCGGCAGTGCACCGTGGTCCAGGCATAGCCCAGCTCGTACACGGCATCGAACACGGTCCAGAATCGCCGTTCCGAATCGGGCGAATCATCCCAACCCCTTCGCAACTTCACGGTGCATGGCACACGACCATCCACGGCATCGATCACGGCACGCAACACCGGGATGGCCTCCTCGGCATGGTGCAGGAAGTGCCCTCCACGGGAAGCGCTTTTGATCTTCTTGACCGGGCACGCCATGTTCACATCGATCACGTCGTAACCCATTCGCACCAGGATGTCGGCGCCTTCAGCCATCTCGTCCGGCGTGGTCCCCATGATCTGTCCGGCGATCGGGTGATCGTCGGTGCTCGCGGCGATGTTGTCCTCGATTTCGCCCATGCCGCACTCGGTCGCGATGAGGTCGGGGTCCTCCTTGCGCCGCCCCTTGCCGCCATTGATCAGCGTTCGGTCGAGCAACGCTTCGGTCACGCAGAATGGGCACCCATGACGGCGTGCGATCAACCGCATGGCACCATCGCTGTATCCAGCGAGTCCGGCCTGGAAAAACGGCGCATCGAAGCCCGGCACAAGCGCCGTCACGCGCGGGTCGGCCTTGGCAGAGCGCGCGGTCTCCGCGATGGCCCTCGTCAATCGGCGCGGGGGCAGGTCGGATGGCGACAGGTTCACGCTCACACGGCCAGTCTACGACTGGCACTGGCTACACTCCGGCCATGCGCTTCGCACCCGTTGCCTGCCTCATGCTGTGTGGCTGCGTGAACACCGTCGATCTGGCCAAGGCCACCCGCCCCTACCCCGTCGGCAGGCCGCAAGCGACCGTTGAGCAGGTGCAGGTGGTGCAGGAGGACGAAGCGATCCGCATCACCAACGGCACCGCCCAATCGTGGACCGGTGCCAGCCTGTGGGTCAACCGTCGCTTCGTGAAGGATGGCGTCACGATCCCCGCGGGTGGAACGATCCAAGTTCCGATGAGCGAGCTTCGCGACCAGTGGGGCGAGCAGCCCTACCCGCGCGCCCTCTTCCGAAGCCGCCAACCCACGCCGATCGTGCTTGTGCAGGTCGAGCCCGCGCCGGATCAGCCGCTGATCGGGCTCGTCGTCGTGACCCCGCGGGTGAGCGCGCTTCGCTGAGGCGACGCGGTCAGCCGCCGCACGCACCCCATGCGCCGAGCATGGCGCCAAGGTCCTGGCCGTCGATGGTGCCGTCGCTGTTGAGATCTCCGGCACCAGCCCCGCCCCAACTGCCGAGCAGGATGCCCAGGTCCGCACCGCCGACCTGGCCATCGCCGGTCAAGTCAGCCACGCACTGACCTGGCACACTGTCCGCGTCGGCAGGATCGCTGCCTGCATCCAGTTCATCGCGGTCCCGGAACCCATCGAGATCACGATCGACGCCGAGTCGATTCTGCGATCCCGTCGGAACCATCGTGTAGGTGAGCTCGCTCCCTGCAGCAGCCTGCGCGAGCAGTTGCGCCGGCGACATCGGCGCATCGCCCTCGCGATCGGCCACGAACTGGCCGCCCTGCAGGAACCACCCACGGGCCTCGCCGCCGAGGCGACCCTTCACGATCAACCCGACCGATCCGCCATTCGCGATCGTGACGAACTGGTTGATGCGGGCCGTGTCATCCGACACGCCGTCCGCCGTGACCTGCTGGCCGACACCCGCACGCGTCCCGCTCGGGAACGAGAGCATGAACGCCTCGATGTCGCGCCGCTGCTGCTGCCCCTGCGCACCGGCCGCCCACTGGAAGCCGATCGAGAGCAGGTCCTGCAGCGTCGCCTCCTCGCCATTGTGGTCGAAGCCCACGCCGCGCAGCGCCGTCTGGCTCTGGCGATTCGCGCCAACCTTGCGCCACACCTCGCGCAGGTGCGCATTCTTGCGGTTCTGCTGCTCGCCGCCGGGGGCGGGAATGTCCACGCGCTGGTTCGTGCCGGTCGGCAGCGCATGGCACGCATTGCAGGTCAGGCCCGGCGGGGCGCCGAAGTTCTGCAGCGTCTGGTAGAGGTTCAGGCCCGTCGTCGGATTCCCCGTACCACCGAGCCCCGTGGCCTGGCCACCGAAGATCGCCACGCTGGTCTTGAGCGTGTCATCGATGTTGCGATTCGGGTTCGGCGGGAACACCAGTGAACCCACATAGTCGGTCAGCTGCTGCATCTCCTGCGCCGTGATCTCGAACTCACGGCCCTGCAGGTGGGTGAATGCCGCGTTGAACTCGGTCAGGTTGTCCTTTTCGCCGCGCCAGTGCATGGGGCCGTTGCCCACGATCCCCTGCAGCACTTGCGTGGTCATCGGGCCCTTCATCGGGTGCCACTGGATGCAGCCGTTGGGCGCCTGGCAGGTCTCGTCGAAGAGCTGCATAGCGCCCGCCGGATCGCCGAGGTCCCACACGAGCCGGTCGCTGCGGCCGTCCACGTGGCACGTCGCGCAGCTCGTGTGGCCCAGCCCACTCGTGATGAACGTATTGAAGAGGAACCGACGACCTGCCTTGACGACCGCCGGCGTGGCATCGTGCAGCGGCACACGGCGCACTTCGGTGAGCCCAGTCGTGCTCACGGCACTCACCGAACCTTCGAATCGATTGAGGCTGTAGACGATCCCAGCCGTCGGATGCACGACCACGCCGCTCGGCCCCTCGCCGACGTCGATCTTCGCCACACGCGCGCCGCTTGGCGACATGGCGACCAAGGCGTTGGTCCCCAGCGCGGCGGTGAACACCATCGACCCATCGGGTGTCCACGCCACGCCGCGCGGATCGCCCACCGACTGCGCACGCTCGGCCGCCGGGATCGATGCGCTGTCGTAGGTCAGGTGCGGATTCAGGTCCATGACGCCGGGCACCCCGCCCGTCAACGGGACATTCGCCATCAGCATCGTGGCGAAGATCCCGTTGAGCCTGGGTTCGAACCGGACCTGGTTCAGGGCATCCCAACCGACTGCAGTGACTGCACCGCTCGGCGACACGCCGATCCCGGACACGGTCGAGAGCGCGCCGCCCGCATAGGACACCGCCAGAGTCGATGCATTCACGATGGCAACATCGTTGTCGAAGAAGTCCCAGTTGACGAACCCGGTCCAGTCGCGGTTGTTGTCGTCCATCCAACGGCTCTGGGCGTTCTTGCGCACGATGTGCGCCACGCGCGGCGGCAACGGCTGACCCGCCGCACGCGGCGGGTCGAACTGCGTACCGCTGTTGGGCGGCGGATTCTGCCCGCCGTACGGCCCGCCCGTGTTGTTCACCGCCACCCGCGGCACGATGGTGGTGCGGTTGCCGCTCTCGAAGATCGCGACGTACACCGTCGATCCGTCCGGGCTCACCGCCAGCGCGCGAGGCTGCGGTCCATTGATCGTCACTGCAGAGAACGATGGGAGCTCCAGCGAAGGGTCGAATGCCACCACGCGGTTGGGCTGTGCGAGCGAGACGAACGCGCGCTGCGGCGAGCCCGCGAAGACGATGTCGGCAGGCTCATCGCCCACGGACACCGTTCGACGCACGCGCATCGTGGCCAGATCGACCACGCTCACCGAGTCGCTCACTTGATTGACGACCCACGCCTCTGCGTTGCCCCGCACGCGCACGGAGACGGGGTCAACCCCCACCGCCACCGAACCGCGTCGTTGCGGGATCCCCGCCACGAGGTCGAACACCTCGAGCACGCCGTCGGCCGTGTTGCACGCCAGCAGCACCGAGCCGTCCGGAGTCACGTCGATCGGATGCGACTGCGGGCTCTCGAAGTTGACGAAGGTCGGTTGCTGGGCCGTTGATGCCGAGACCACGGCCAGGGCAGCCATCAAGGGAGCGCGGTGCATGACCCTGATTGTGCAGCGTCCGACCATCTGGGACAGCGCCATTGCGGAAATTGCCGCGGGGAGGGCACCCTGCAACACGAGCCGGCCATCACCCGCGCCAAGGCACGCCAGGGCACCGATCCGGAAACATCGAACGAATCGCTGATCAATGCCCTGGCAAGGTCAGCCCGGGCACGCTCCCCACGCCTCGAGCATGGCGCCCAAGTCGCCCCCGTCGACCATGCCGTCGCCATTCAGGTCAGCCGCGAGACCAGTGCCGGTCTGCGCCCACGCCGTCAGCAGCCGTGCGAGATCGTCGCCGTTGACCACGCCGTCACCACTGATGTCCTGCGCGCAGCCGGCTTGGAGCACCACGACTTCGGCTCCGCCCGCCGCGATCTGCACCACGCGACCCAGTCCCGTCGGCGGCGTGTTCGTGTCGTAACCGGTGGTGCCCCACACTCGAACGGTGCCATTCTCGCGCAGCGCAACAACGTGATCACTTCCGCAGGCGATCTGGACCACCGTCCCAAGATCGGCAGGCTGCGCGGGCGCACCCGAACCCCACGATCGCACACTGCCATCCGTACGAAGGGCGTGTGCATGGTCCGCCTCGGCCGTGACCTGCAGGACTGGCCCAAGGTCGGAGGGCACGATCGCCTCGCCGGCACTGCTGCCGCCCCACGCGCGCAACGAGCCATCGGCAACGATCGCGAACGACGAGTCGGTGCCTGTGGCGATCGACTGGACAGCACCCAAGTCGCCCGGCACATTGCACTGCCCTCGGTCATTCTCGCCCCACGCACGCACCGATCCGTCGGTGCAGAGTGCCAAGGTGTGCGAGCCGCGGGCCGCGACCTGCACGGCTGGCGGCAAGTCCGACGGCACGGCCGTGATCCCATTCCAGGCCGCTCCCCATGCGCGCACGGAACCGTCGACCTCAAGCGCCACCACATGACTGGCGCCAAGCGCAAACTGCGCCACCGGACCCAGATCCAACGGCACGGCGCACACGCCATCGTTGCAGTAGCCACGAATCTGGAACGTGCCATCGTCGCGCAGCACCGCGGTGTGTGACGTGTACGTCACGCCGATCTGCTTCACCGCACCTGCGCCGATCGGGACCTGTGCCTGCGCAAAGGTGTTGTTGCCCCACGCCGAGACGCGACCATCGTCGTGGACCGCAACGGCGTGCGAATCACCCGCGGCAATCGAGGCCACACCGGTCAGCGCACCAGCTTGGCTCACCTGGTCGAAGGCGTTCCACCCCCAGCCGCGGACACGCCCATCAGCCTGGAGCGCGAGCGTGAACTGATTGCCCGCAGCGACCTGCACAACCGGCCCAAGATCGGAAGGCACCGTCAAGGCGCCGGCCGAACTCGAGCCCCAGCACCGCACCGAGCCATTGGCGAGGACCGCGACCGCGTGCTTGGCACCGGCGCAGACCTGCACGGCTGGCCCCATGTCTGTCGGCACGTTGCATTGCCCACTCGAGTTGTTGCCCCAGCATCGCACCGTGCCGTCCTTGAGGACGGCGATCGTGAAGAAGAGCCCGCAGTCGAGCCCAACGGCACCCGCCAGATCCGCAGGCACGTTGCATTGGCCGCTCGCATTGTCGCCCCAGCATCGCACTGTGCCTGCCGCGGTGATCGCCGCGCTGAAGGCATCACCCGCGGCAACGGCGGTGCACGGCCCAAGATCTGCAGGGACGTTGCACTGGCCGCTCGTGTTGCGACCGAAGCACCGCACGCTGCCATCCGCAAGGAGCGCCACCGTGTGCTGGTGTCCCCCGGCGACCGACACCGCGGCACCGAGGTCCACAGGCACGTTGACTTGCTTGTCACTGTCCGAACCCCAGGCGGCGATACGCCCATCGTCCAAGACGGCCATCGAGTAATAGAGACCCGCTGCTGCCTTCAACGCTGGCTGGGCACGATCGGTGTTGGACGAGCCGCTGAAACCCCAGCCAACCAACCGCTGCGCGTGGGCAGCGGACGACCAGGTACCGATGGCAACGACGATGGATGCGATCACTGCTCCGGAAGCATGGCGCATGGCGCGACCTTTCAGCCGGGTTCCAACCGCATCCCGGCTCCGGAATATTAGTCCGGGAACGACAAGAGTCAATGCTGCACCGCAAAGTGCAGTCTTCACATTGTTCCCCCCGCGTGGATCAGAATCCGACCTGGTTCTGGTTGCCCTGCTTCACGATCGTCTTTTCGTCCTCCCACACCACGCGGTTGGTGGCCGTGTCGACGAGCGACATCTGGAAGATGTAGGCGACCTGCCGCGTGCTGCCCGCCTTCGTGCGGTCGAAGAGGATCTTGCCGCTGAGGGTGAAGTCGGGCAGCTCGATCGGCTGGCGGTCGGTGCCGTCCTGGAAGCGCTTCATCTGGTTGGCCTGGTCGCCGAGCGGGTCTTCCTTGGCGTTGCCCAGCGTGAGCTGCTGCGTGACCTGCGCGCGGCCACCCTTGAGGAGCGCCACGCGGATCTTCTTGACCAGTTCATCGGTGTCGAACTGCGTGTCGGTCCGGTTCTCGACCTTGCTGATCCCCAGCAGCGCAGGCTGGTGCGCGGCCTTCGCCAGCACACCCGCCTCGACCATGGAATTCACCATGGCATCGGCAGCGCTCGCGAAATCCTGGATGTCGACCTTGTTCAGGCTCACGATCAGCGTGGTGCCCTGCGGATCCTGGTACTGCGCGTTCTGGCAACCTGCGATCAGGGCAAGGGCGGCTGGGACGATGATGGCGGTGCGGTGCATGGCGTGCTCCGTTGGAGGGATTGGCTTGATGACTCAGTTGTTCGGAGTGAAGGGCTGCTTCTCGTCGCTGAGCTTGAGCACCCAACGCGAGCAGGTGCGGGTCGGCGCGACGGCGCTCAGCGTGATCGTCTCCTGTGGCTTGATGAATCGGTTCTGCCACGTCGCCGTGGCCGAGTCGATCTTCATGCCCCGCGCGTCGTACCACTCGAAGAGGTAGTTGAAGCGCTGGGGATTGAGCTGATCGCTGCGCACATCGACCTGCACCTTCATGGTGCCGTCATCGAGCTTGCCCTCGCGGACGTTGTCGACGGTGGCCTTGTACGCCAGCCATCCGTTGGTCACGACGCTGGTGTAGCCACCGTTGCCGTTGGATGTGTAGGTGTTCGTGGTGTTGCAGCCCACCGACAGCAAGAGGGCGGCAACGGCGTGCGACGCAAGGACGCGACTGGTCATGGGATGCCTCCAAGTGTACGGACGGCGCATGGACGGCCCGCTGCCGTCCCGCGCAAATGGACGATCGTGGCGTGCCCGGTGGGGCACTCGATGGGACCGATGGTCTCGCCGCCGTCGACGGCGATCGTCAGGCGGCGATCCGGCGGCACGGGCACGCGCGCCGCGAGCACCTGCTTGGGCAGCGTGGTCCAGGTCCGCAGGTCCGCACTGTTCAGACCGACCTGGTAGAGCGCGCCTGCGACGGCACCCCACGTGCCCAAGTGCTCCTGCAGCTGCCAGGTCAGGATGGCCTTGGTGGCGCTGGAGAGGAGCGTGGCCGTGATGATCGCAGGGAGCTCGTCCTTGAACTGGCGCCCCCAGGCTGAGTCGATGTCGGTGAGCAGGGTCGATCGAACGCTCTGCTCCCCCGCCGTCACAGTGAACCCGGGCGGCCCCATCTGCCGGAAGACCGGTTCAGGGAAGGCCGCACCCACGTAGGGCACTTCGGCGATGAAGAGCGGGATGTCGATGCGCAGTTCCTTCAGGCTCGGCGCGAGCCCGCTCTCGAGGACGACCCACGCCATGTCAGGAACGCCCTGCCCTGCAAGCGCGGCCTCGGCCATCGCCAGATCCTCCATCGCGTGGGCCCGATCGGCTTCGGGCAGCATGCCCGCCACGCGCTCGAAGGCCTGTCGCGCCTGGTCAAGATCGCTGGCCTGGCCGGTCGACCAGAACCACACGCCGCGCAGGAAGGTCACGTACGGCACCGCGTAGTCGGCGTAGCCCTGCATGGCACGCACCGGCGCGTAGGCCGCGCTCGCTTGCGAACTGAAGACCGGATCCCGCTGCGCTGCCGCGACGTTGTAACTGCTCGACCGCGCGCGCTCATCCACCTTGTCCTGCAAATCCTTGATCCGCTTGGCGTTGCGTTCGACAGCATCCTGCTGCCAGAGCAAGGCGCGGTTGAGCTCGACGCCCGCCTCGGCAACGCGACCGATCGACCAGTAGTTGATCGCCTGCAGCGCATTCAGCATGATGCGATCGATCGGCCGGCCGCGGAACGGTCGCACGGTCTGGTTGGTCACGAGTGCCGCTGCCTCGGCGCTGATGCTGACCTCGGCCTTTTCGTCGAGGTACGGTCGGGCGATCGCATACGCGGCATCGAGGCTTCGCACGCTTCCGCCCGTATCGCCCGCCGACTGCAGGACCTCGCCCGCCTCGAGGTGGAAGACCAGCGCGTTCACGCTGTCCTTGGCGAACTCCTGCTCGACCTGGCGCATCTGGTCGGCCGCCTTGGTCCAGTCGGCCTGTGCGAACGCGGCATCGACCTCGCGCATGCGGTGGTTGTGGCTGCACGCGGACAGCAGCACGGCTCCAAGGGCCGCAACCCGAACCGACCACCGCATGGCGCGCCGACAAGGCATGCGCACGAACCGATCAGGGAACGGGCACGACCGGCACGGCGGCGCCGCCACCGAAGGGCCACCACGGAGCGGGCACCAGGGTCGGTGCTTCGTCCGTATCGACCTTGATGTTCGACTGCTGGTCGATGACCATGCGCGAATTGCGGATGAAGTCCGCCATCGCGCGGATGCGGTCGACCTCGGCGTCGTTGAGCGCCTGGCCCCGCTTGAGTCCCTCGAGGAACGCCGCCTGCTCCTGCCATCGCGCGAACGCCTCGGGCGTCATGCGAAGGCCGACCTCGAGCTGCATGCCGGGCTTCACGAGCACGTTTCGCTCCCACGGCTCGAAGCCGGATCCGCTCACGCGCACCTTGTGCGGGCCCGGCGTCATGTCCAGCGATTGGCCCTGCTGGCCGATCACGAACCCATCGACCTCGACCGTGGCAGCGACGGGGGCGAGGTCGTAGTCGGTCCGCGAGACCACGTACTGCCCATTCGACTGGTCGAGGAAGATGCCCGGCACGCGCAGGTCCTGCATCACCGCACGGATCACCACGCCGCTCGCCGGCGATGCGGCGGCAGCGAACGCTGCACTCGTCGCCGCCTTGGTCGAGGCATCCTGTGCGACTTGATTGCCGCAGCGCTGGATGAGCGCATCGAGCGGATTGACCTCTTGCTTCAGGCCGGGCGTCTCGCGCACGACCGTTGACTGCTGCGCCGTGCCCGCTCCGTACACCAGGCCGGTGCCGATGCCGGTGAGCCGGTAGGTCACGGTGAGCGTCCAGGTCGTCGCCTTGCTCTCGATGCCCTGCCCCTTGAAGTCGCTCGTGGCAGGCTGGTACGAGGTCAGGCTCGCCAGCAGCATCGCTTCTGCGCCCATCGCGCGAGCGAGCGATGCAGCGTTCGCCTCGTCGCTCAGGATCCGGTCGAGCTGCTTCTGCGGATCGGTCTCCGTGCCAGCGTTCTCGCCCTTCGTGGCGAATCGCGCCACCGCATTGAGGAGGTCCTCGCGACTCATCACCGCGAAGCGCCGCGGATCGAGCCCCGCGACGATGAAGTCGTTCATCACCATGACCTTGTCCGCCGGCACGGCGGCGCGGTCCTTCACGAAGACCGCCGTGCGCAGCGGGCGCTCGGGCAGTGGCTGCTCGGCCACGCCGCCCGTGCCACCCACGCCGCCGAGGGCACCATCAGCAGGCAACGCCGCGATCACGCGCTTGGCAAGATCCTTGGCCAAGGCGACCGCCACATCACGCACCATCGGCTCGGTGACCGCACCGCCGCGCACCTCACGGCCGCTTGGATCCGCGAGCACGGTGTTCGCCGAACCCTCGCCCGTCACGCTCGCCTGGACGGCGCCGGTCGAACTGTCGTACAGGGTCGCGCTCGCCGTGAGTCGCACCGTGCGTCGCGTCATCGCTTGGTCAACGCCGGGGAACGTCGCGCGCTCCTCGCGATCCTGGAAGTCGTCGATCGTCGTGACGAGCAGCAGCCGCGATCCCTTGATGCGACCAGGCTGCGCAGCCTCAGGATCGTTGGGATCCACATTGCCGCTACCAGTGAAGTCCTGCTCCTTCTGCAGGGCATCCATGTCGCTGCGTGCGACTGCCTGGAAGCGACCGGTGGCCATGAACTCGGGAATGAGTTGCGCGGCGAATGAGTTCACCAGCCGATTCAGCTCGACCGGCTGGCCACGCTGCGCTGCACCATCGGTGGCAGCCGGCGACACCTTCGGCTGCGCGATGGCGAGCGCGGGCTTGGCGGGTGCCTGCGCGAATGCACCTTGGATGGCGACGAGTGCCAGCACGGCACCGACGAACGCGGCGAGTCTGCTTTGCATGGATGGGTTCCCTGGACGGCGGACCTGGACCAACGACCGGATCGATTCGATGGACTGCGGACCTCTGGCATGCTGCGCCCCGGGCAACGCCCCGAGACGCAGGCGAGACTCAGGCAAGACCGAGCCGACGGCGCTTCTCGTCCCATTCGGCCTGCTCGCGCTTGTTCTGCGTCGCCAGCGGCGTGCCGGTTCGCATGGATTCGATTTCGAGCCGGGTCAGGTGCATGGCCTCGAGCCGGTAATCCTCGAAGGCCTCGCAGGCCTGGGGCACGATCGGCTTGAGCATGTCGTACATGGCCCGGGCGTAGTCCTGGATCTCCTGCTGGGCGTGCGGATCCATGCGCAGGCTGAGGAAGTGGAAGATGTTGTGCAGGTCGCACTTCCAGTACCACTCGGTGTACACGCTGACCGGCAGCGCGGTGCGCGCGAGTTCACGCGCCACGCCCTTCTCGGTGAGCTGCAGGTACTCCTGGTAGTGGGCCTCGGCCTTCTCGAGCAGCTGCAGGAAGTCCTCGGCCGTTCCCGCATCGATCGGCTGGTCGCCGCCCTGCCGATTGCTCGTGCTCTGCTTGCGCACCATCTCGGGGCTCGGCCGGTAGAACCGATCGGGCACGATCGAGTAGCGGGCGCTGTACTCGTTCACGTTGGCCGTACGGTGACGGATCCACTGGCGCGCGATGAAGATCGGCATCGCGATGTGGAACTTGAACTCGACCATCTCGAACGGGGTCGAGTGGCGATGCCGCATCAGGTAGCGCACGAGGCCCCGGTCCTCGCTCACCTGCTTCGTGCCCTGGCCGTAGCTGACGCGCGCCGCCTGGACGATCGCGAAGTCGCCGGTCTTGCCCTCGGGCACCATGCGCGGCATGCAGTCGACCAAGCTCACGAAGCCATGGTCGTGCACCTTGATGTCCCACCTGGAGCTGCCGCCCATCACGTCCACCATGGGACCCTCGGGCGCAACGCGGGTGAATCGTTCTCCGGCCTCGATGTGCTGCGTCATGACCCCGGAAGTGTCGCAGAAATCAGGGCGCCGTTGGCGCGGTTTTCCCAGCGAAATGGGCCTGGTGAAACGCCTCGATCCAGCCGTTGACGGCCTCGAGCGTGCCGATCCCGGTGGCCTTGCCGCCAGCGGAGAGCCGCGGCGCGCCGACACCCTTGGGATCAAGGCTCACGATCACCATCCAGCCGTCGCTCCAGGGTTCGAGCCCGCCCGGGCACGCCTCGGCGGGCGAGGCGGGCCATCGCCCATCCCCCGCCGGCAGCACGTCGCACGCGACGGTCGCCGTCGAGGCCAGGTCCTTGGGCCACTCGCCGGTCGCTGAAGCGGCGCACAGCATGCGCCAGGCCGTGGAGCGCAGCTGCCGATCGGCGATCACGGCACGCTCGCGCACGCCGGCGGTCACGATGCCGCCCCAGACGAACGCGAAGGCGCTCAGCAGCACGAAGAGCACGGCGAAGACGATCGCCAGACGCCGTCCGCCCGTGGTGGATGCCGGTTGCTCCATGATCACGCCTTGGCCACAGGCGCCGCGATGCGCTTTCGGTGCGGATCCGCCTCGGGAACGGCATCGAGCAGTTCCTTGGTGTACGCCTGCTTGGGCGAACGGATGACCTCGTCCCGCGTGCCCATCTCGACGATCCGGCCCTCGCGCATGACCGCGATGCGGTGGCAGATGTGGTGGATCACCGCCATGTCGTGACTGATGAACAGATACGAGAGGCCGCGTTCATCCTGAAGGTCCTTGAGCAGGTTGAGGATCTGGCTCTGGATGCTCACGTCAAGGGCGCTCGTGGGTTCGTCGCAGACGATCAGGTCGGGATCGAGGGCCAGCGCGCGAGCGATCCCGATGCGCTGGCGCTGACCGCCGCTGAACTCATGCGGATAGCGATCGGCTGCCTGCTTCCAGAGGCCGCAGCGCACGAGCAGTTCCTCGACTCGGCTGCGCAGCTGGTCGCCCGTGGCGAGCCCGTGCACCAGGAGCGGCTCGCCGATGATGTTGCCCACTCGCATGCGCGGGTTCAGGCTGCCACCCGGATCCTGGAAGATGATCTGGATGCGCCGACGGAGCGTGCGCATCGCTTCGGGCGCAAGCGAGAAGATGTCCTGTCCATCGAAGTTGGCGGTGCCGCCGGTCGCCGGGATCAGGCGCAGGAGCGCGCGGCCCGCAGTGGTCTTCCCGCAGCCTGACTCGCCGACGAGCCCGAGCGTCTCACCCCGGTTGAGCGTGAA
>CAMDAQ010000053.1 GCA_945888705.1 Singulisphaera sp. GP187 | reverse complement strand
TTGTAGCCCTTGCAGGTCACGAACATCTCCACGCTCTCGGCCCGGCTCGATTTGGGCTTGAAGCCCTTGCTCTCGGCGAAGAGCGCCGCGCAGCGCTTGAGCAGCGCCGGGTATTCGCTGCCTTCGTAGACCTTCATGGTCGCGTGGCCGCCCTTGCGCAGCCAGCGCGGGAACCGATCGAGCAGCGCGTTGCACAGGTTCACGCTGCGGATCGAGTCACCGAAGGGATCGCCGCTCGTGTCTGGTCCCATGTCGCTGATCACCACGTCGAAGGGCACGCCTCCGAAGTGCTCGGGCGCCAGATCCATCAGGTCCGCCTGCAGCAACGTCACGTGCTGCGGCAATCCCCGAGGGTCGATGGCCTTCAGGTCGACGGCGACCACGGCACCCTTGGGCCCGACACGCTCGGCTGCCACCTGCGTCCATGAACCAGGGGCAGCGCCCATGTCGAGCACGCGGTCACCCTTGCGGATGAGCTTCTTGCGGTCATCGATCTCGATCAGCTTGAAGGCGCTCCGCGCCCGGAAGCCCTGTTCCTTGGCCAGGCGGAAGAAGTGGTCCTGGACGTCCTTCATGGCTTCTCCGGTGCACCATGCGACTCGATCCAGCGTCGCATCTCCGGATAGAAGCGCAGGCTCGACAGCGCGCTCGCGGTGCCGTGGTCCGCGCGCTGCAGCAGTTCGACGTATCCCGGCACGGTAGCCGGGTCTGCCGCCGCGCCCGCGCCGGGAAGTTCGGCCAGCGTCACGCGCACGCGATCGACTGCACGCTCGAGGTAGAAGTTGTCGCGGTCGCCGCACACCAGGTGCACGCGCTCGCGCCACAGGGGAAGCATGTTCTCGGGGTCGCGCCGCAGCCGTCGTGCCAGGTCATAGGTCGACCACGCCTCGACCACCACTGGATCGATCGCGCCGGTCGCCGCATCGACGAGGCGTCGTGGATGCCCGGTGATGGAATCGATGGGGCTCCACATCGCGCACCAGGCATCCCACTGCTCGCCGCTCAGGCCCGCCGGCGAGAGCACCCATTCCATCATGATCTCGTCGCGGTTGTTCATGCACACGCGGTCGAACGCATCGCGCATCGGCTCGCGGAAGCTGGGAAACTCGGCACCCGCCGCATCCACGTATGCATTGGGGTCGGCGTACAGGTCCACCGTC
Source organism: Singulisphaera sp. GP187 (assembly GCA_945888705.1). Classification (GTDB taxonomy): domain Bacteria; phylum Planctomycetota; class Phycisphaerae; order Phycisphaerales; family SM1A02; genus SYIB01. Next base: position 13,353 of record CAMDAQ010000053.1, on the reverse strand, counting down.
TGGAACGCCGCGAAATCAATGGGATCCGGTGCACTCGAGAAGCAGGCCCCGAAGGTCTCGGGGTAGGTCAGCGCCAACCACAGGCTGCTCCAGCCGCCGCTCGAGTGGCCCGTCACGAGCCGGCCCTGTGGGCGCGCATCGAGGCGGAAGCGTTCCTCCAGCCACGGCACCAGTTCGGTCGCGAGCGCCGTGCCGCGCGGACCGTTGGCGACCGAGTCCACGAAGCCATGATGGCCAAGCGGGCCATCGGGATCGAGCACGACCCACACGGCCGGCGGGAGCGCAGCCTCGCCGATCTCGCTGTGCACCACCTTCATCAGCGACGCAGCACCGAGGTGCCGGCCTCCGAAGCCAGGGATCACGTAGATCGTCGGCCAGATCCGTCGCGGATGGTTGGTGTCGTGGTAGCCCGGCGGCAGGATCACGCCCGCACGGTGCACGGCCGGCACGCCGCGCGCGGCGACGAGCGTGCTCGGGACGTTGACCCAGACCAGCTGCGGACGATCGGGGTCCTCACCGATCTGGCCTTCGGGCATCGTTTCCTGCGGTACGAGTGCGTCGAGGTCGAGGGTGATGTCATCCTCCGCCGTTCGCGAGAGCGTGATCCTGGTGGGCCGGCCCATCAGGTTGCCAGGGCCCAGGTGCCCACGCACCGTCGCGTCGCGATCGAGCACGGCTTGCACGCTGAACGTGCCGTCGAAGTCGCTCATCGAGTACGGGTACCACGCGGTGCCCTCGCCCAGCTCGATCGGCACGCCGGCGACGATGTCCTTGACGTCGATCCCGGCCATCGGTTGCGGGTCCTCGAAGAAGGGTGCCCCGGATGGATCGCCATCGACCCGCGAGCCCTCAGCCACGAAGAAGACGAGGATCCGACCGCTCGAGGCACCTGCCGCGAGCAGATCGACCTTGTCGCCTGGAATGCGCACGCGCAGCCGATCGGGCTTGGCCGGGGGCTCGGTGGGTGCAACGGGTCGTACCCGCAGGATGGGCTTTGCGCCATCGATCGCGAAGTCGCGTGTCGGGGCGGCGCCAGCGGCGGCAGCAGCGTCGGGTGTGGTTGCAGCGTCGGGTGCGGCAGCGGGCGCTGCATCGCTCGTCGAGTCGCTCGCCGGCTCACTGGCTGGTGGTGGTGTCGTCGGCGGCACGCCCATCGGCACATCGCTCGGCGCGGGCTGCGGCATCGGCGGATCGACGCGCCGCGGAGGGACCTGCATCATGCACGCGCTGGCCAGGACCATGTGGAGCATGCGGCCATCCTACGCGCGTGCGAACAGCGCACCGATACACTCGCGGCCATGCGATCGCTCGCCTTCCTTTCGCTGGCCGTGGCCCTGCTCGCCGCATGCGAAACAGCGCATCCGCCTCCGGGCATCCAACGTGACGTGGTCGACGTCTGGCGCGCGGGATTCGCCGGCGGAGCCTCGTCCCGCGAGACCACCGAGGTCAAGGTCGGACCCGTCGTCGACGTCGAGATCGATCTCTTCGCCGGCGACGTGACGATCGAAGCGACCGAGGACGATGCCGAGTACGCCGAGCTCACGGTGACCCGCAAGGCCGTGCATGGGATCGGTCGCAATGACGAGGCCGAGGCGTCGATCGGCCAGATCCGGCAGGATCTCTCGGTCACGCAGCCCTCGGCCGAGCGTACGCTCATGCGCATCACGGGCATCACGGGCCACGCTGAACCCTGGTACCAGCGGGTCGATGTCGACCTGAAGGTCCCGCGCCTGGGTGCCGTGCGCATCAAGACCACGCGCGGCCATGTGTGGGTCTACGGCAGCCGCGACCGCATCGAGATCGACGGCGGTGGCGGCGATGTGCGCATCCTCACGGACTTCCCGTTCGCAGCCGACTGCCGCGTGATCAACGAGGACGGCGACATCGACCTGCGGCTCCCCGAGCGCTCAGCCGGCACGTTCGACCTGGCGACCATGCGCGGCACCGTGAAGACGAGCATCGCCAAGGGTGAGTGGAAGGACCTGCCGGGCCAGTTCAGCGATCACGACACGGTCGTGTCCATGCTCAACGGTGGGCGAAATCGCGTGCTCCTGCGCACCGTCGACGGCAACATCCGCATCAGCGTCGATGATCACCCCTACGAGGTCGGTCCCTACATCATCGATCCGTGACGGCTTGGCCTCGGCCCCGCCGCATCATCCCGCCAACACGGCGAGCCGCTCGCAGGTCTCGTGGATGTTCGCGCGGCTGTTGAAGGCGCTGATCCTGAAGAAGCCCTCGCCACAGGAGCCGAATCCTGCGCCCGGTGTGATGACGACCTGCGCCTTCTCGAGCAAGAGATCGAAGGCCTGCCACGAGAGCATGCCCTCGGGGCATTCAGCCCAGACGTACGGAGCGTTGGTGCCGCCCCAGCAGCGGAGCCCGAGCCCCTGGACCGCCGTGCGCAGCAGCGCGGCGTTGGCAAGGTAGAAGTCGGTCAGGGCCTTCACCTCGCGCTGCCCATCGTCGGTGTACAGCGAGGCCGCGGCGCACTGCACTGGCCACGACACACCGTTGCTGCAGGTCGCCCACCGTCGTGACCAGAGGCGATGCAGCGGGATGCGCTCGCCCGAGGAGGTCGTGCCCATCAGCGACTTCGGGCAGACCGTGTAGCCGCAGCGCAGGCCGGTGAAGCCGCCGTTCTTCGAGAAGCTCCGGAACTCCATCGCGACCTCGCGCGCGCCGGGGATCTCGTAGATCGAGCGCGGCACGGCTGGATCGCGCACGTAGGCCTCGTAGGCGGCATCGAAGAGCAGGATCGTGCCGTGACGGTGCGCGTAGGCGACCCAGGCCTCGAGCTGCGCTCGCGTGGCGACCGCGCCGGTCGGGTTGTTGGGGAAGCACAGGTACGCCACGTCCACGGCCTCGCTCGGCGGCTCGGCGACGAAGCCGTTGGCCGGCGTGCCGGGCAGGTAGGCGAGCCCTTGATAGCGACCGCCCTCGAGCGCGGGGCCGGTGTTGCCGGCCATCACGTTCGTGTCGACGTAGACGGGATAGACCGGATCGGGCACGGCAATCCGATTGCCGCTGCCGAGGATTTCGAGCGCGGCGCTCGCATCAGGCTTGGAACCATCGCTCAGGAAGATCTCGTCGTCGGCGATGTCGAGACCACGCGAGCGGAAGTCCCCGTGCGCGATGGCCGCGCGCACGAACTCATGACCGGTCGCCGGCCCGTAGCCCTTGAAGCGCTCGTGCGTCGCCAGGTCATCGACCGCGGCATGCAGCGCCTTGATCGTGGCGTGCGGCAGGGGCTCGGTCACGTCGCCGATGCCGCAGCGGATGATGCGCGGCGCGAGCGCCGGATGCGCCGCGGCGAAGCCCTGTACACGCCGTGCAATCTCGGGGAACAGGTAGCCGGCTGACAGCTTGAGGAAGTGCTCGTTGATGCGTGCCATGGTGTGGTGGTTTCAGGAGGGCAGGATGACGGTCGTGGCCTTGGCGGGAGGGATGTTGGCCATGACCACGTCACTCGTGCGCGTGCAGCCGGCCAGCACGCGCTCTTCGATGGCCGCCAGCGGAGCGGCGCCACGAAGCGCACCGCGGCCATCACGCAGCGTGCGCGCACCGACATACGCGAAGTACCGCAGCGAACCGCCCGGCCTGATCAGCTCCCGCAGCTGCACCATGATTCGCTCGACGAGTTCCGGCGGGAAGTTGTTGAAGGGCAAGCCGCAGACGACGTGGTCGAACCCCGGCTCGAGCTTCGCGTCCTCGATGGGCGCGTTGATCAGGACCACTTCGGCGGCTTGTCCGGGATTGGCACGCTTCCACGGCGCCAAGATGTCGGCATCCAGCCTGACGCAGAAGTCTTTCGACAGTTCAACGATCACGAGCCGATCTCCCGGTCGCTTGGCAGCCAGCAGGGCGCGCGTGAATGGCCCCGTGCCAGGTCCGACCTCAAGCCAGCGTTGCGGCGCTCCCGTGGCGATGCCGTGCACCATCGCGCGGGCGAGCGCCGGCGACGACGGCATGATCGAGCCGGTATTCCTGGTGTCCCGGAAGAACTGGCGCAGGAAGGTGAGCATGAGCGTGCGATGCTAGCGATCGTTCCGTTCAGGCAGGACCGATGGCCTGCAGCGATTCGTTGCCGGTCATGGCAAGCGCGGCGCCGGAGAAGACCTGGCCGATCTGCTCCAGATCCTTGAGCGCGCAGAGCTCGACCGTGGTGTGCATGTAGCGGATGGGCAGGCTCACGAGGCCGCAAGGGATGCCGCCGTTGCGCGTGAAGATCGCGTCGGTGTCGGTGCCGCTGCGGCCGGCCGTGGCCGAGCGCTGCACGGTGATGCCCTGCACAAGGGCCGACTCCGCCAGCATGCGGGTGCAGGCAGCATGCACCGGCAGACCGACCGCGAGCTTGGGTCCGCCGCCGAGCTTGAAGTGCCCGTGCTGGGCATGGCTGATGCCCGGGCTGTCGGTTGCATGGCCCACATCGGTGACGAAGGCCAGATCGGGTGCAAGGCTCTGCGCGATCATCGCCGCGCCGTGCAGGCCGACTTCCTCCTGCACGGTGCTGACGGCGACCACGCGGACCTTGAGCCTGTTGCGCTCGGCATGCACGAGTCGGAGCGCCTCGGCGGCCGCGAAGATGCCGATGCGGTTGTCGAGTGCGCGAGCGACGAGCAGCCCGTCGCCCATGGCCATCGGGCCATCGGCGAAGACGCCCGGATCGCCGATGTTCAGTCGCGCCAGCGCAGAGGCCTGGTCCTTCGCGCCGATGTCGATGAAGAGCTCGTGCAGCTTGCGCACCTTGCCTTCGGACGACTTGTCCTGGAGGTGGATCGCGGTGGCACCGATCAGGCCCGTCACTGGCTCGGTCAAGCCTGGCACGCTGCTCTGGAAGCGGATGCGCTTGCCCACGATGCTGCCGGCATCGATCCCGCCGATGGCACGGCAGTAGACGAAGCCCTGGGCATCGACATGGTTCACCATCAGGCCGATCTCGTCGCAGTGACCGCAGATGGCCAGCGTCCGCGAGGCACCGGCCGGCTCGATCGCGGCGAAGCAGTTGCCGTGCGCGTCGCTCCAGACGCGGTCGGCGAACGGCTTGACGTACTCCATCCAGAGCCGCTGGCCGGGTCCTTCGAACCCACTGGGCGTAGGCGTTTCGAGGAGTCGGGTGAGGAACGAGAGGCTCTCGGGTCGCATGGGCCACGCATCCTAATGCGGGCACGCGTGGCACTTGCCAGACGACACCGCCGCATCAGGCGAGCCGCTGCGCGGTGGGCTCGGTGACTGCTGCGGCGGGCGTGCGCCGTGTGGAGACATCACGGCGCGATCCAGGAGGAGAAAGAAGGCGGAGAAAGAAGGCGGAGAAAGACGGCGAAGAAACGAGGCGGATCAAGGGCCGGACTCGGATCGAGTGAACTCGGTCAGGGCGTTCGGCCCCCATCGCCGACAGTCCATACGCGCGCAAGGTCCGGGCTGTTCAGGCATTGTGTTCCCGGGTGGCTACATTTCCCCGATGCTCATCGCCCTTCCTGCGTCGTGCGCACTCGCTGCCTTCGTGACATCCGGCACGGTCGACCTTCCTCGCCTGCCCGCGTTGAGCCCCGATGGATCGCAGATCACCTTCACGTGGCGCGGCGATTTGTGGAAGGTGCCCATGCAGGGCGGTGCAGCCACGCGGTTGACGAGCCACCCAGCCGACGACGCCGAGAGCGCGTGGCTCCCCGATGGCTCGGGCATCGTCTTCACGAGCGATCGAGAGGGTGGACCGAACCTCTGGTTCATGCAGCCCGATGGCTCGGGCCTGCGGCAGATCACGACGCTTGATGTCCCGTCGATGCGCCTCACCGGCATCGGTGATTCGCCCGCGGGCCGCGCGGCCTACTTCGATGCGTTCCTCGAAGGAGATCTCTATCGCAGCCCGCGTTCCTACATGGTGCCGCTGGCCGGCGGCGAACCGCGCCGTGTGCATGATGCCTTCGGCGCCAATGCTCGTCCCTACGCCGATGGATCCATCGTCGTCTTCGAGCGCGGTGGCAGCGAGTGGTCGCGTCGGCACTACCGCGGCCCTGATTCGCGTGATGTGTGGACCTTCAATCGCAGTGCCGAGCCCGCCAAGGCGTACACGCGCCTGACCGACTGGGCCGGCAACGATGGCCACGCCTTCTGGACCGCTCCCGCGACCATCGTCTTCCTGTCGGACCGCAAGGACGACACGGTCAATCTCTTCCGCCGCATACCGACCGGCGCGGTGGAGCAGCTCACGAGCTTCAAGGGTGAGGACATCAAGGACCTTGCCGTCTCGGCCGATGGATCGAAGGCAGCCTTCACCGTCTGGGATCGCCTCTACGCGCTCGATCTGTCGGGCGGCGGTCAGCCCCGGCTCGTGGCCGTGACCGCGACTGAGGATGCCGGCGACCTCTTCGAGCAGAAGTCGGTGGCCTCGCTCGCGAGCGAAGCGGCGCTCAGCCCCGATGGCAAGGTGATGGCCGTGATCGCCTTCGGGGATGTGTGGGTCAAGGGCACCGACAGCAAGGTCCCCGCGCGCCGCGTGACCGACTGGCCGAGCCGCGAGAAGGACATTGCGTGGAGCGCTGACAGCCAAACGCTCTACTTCACGAGCGACCATGCTGGGACCGAGGACCTCTGGCAGGCGACCGTCACGAAGACGCGCGATGACGTGAAGAAGAGCTTCGAGGCAGCGACCAAACCCATTGAGCAGCCCAAGCCGGCGGAGCCTGCTCCGGCCGACGGTGCCAAGCCCGCCGACCCGGCAGCAGCGCCCGCCGATCCAAAGCCGACCGAACCCGCCGCGGCGGAACCCAAGGCTGCAGAGCCCAAGGCTGCAGAGCCCAAGCCCGCTGAGCCCACGGCTGAACCTGCCAAGCCTGAACCCGCCAAGCCGGTGGACCCCGCCGCCGAACCCGCGAAGGCGGCAGAACCGGCCAAGCCCGACGCCCCCAAGGACGATGCCAAGCCAGCAGACAAGAAGGACGAGAAGAAGCCCGAAGAGAAGAAGGACGAGCCGAACCGCTGGCCCGATGCAGTCGCGTTCGAGGTGACGGCGCTGCTGCAGGATCCCGCACAGGATCGCCAGATCGTGCCGAGTCCCGATGGCACGCGGTTGCTCTTCCGTCGCAACCAAGGCGAGCTCTGCATGCTCGACCTGGCCACGAAGGCCGTCACGACCGTGCAGCCCGGATGGGACTCGGGCATCGAGTTCGTGTGGAGCCCCGACTCGACCGCGATCTGCTTCGCGCAGTCGGACATGGACTTCAACAGCGATCTCTGGATCGTGCCGAGCGACCTCTCCAAGCCCGCCGTCAACATCACGCGCCACCCCGACAACGATGGGCGTCCGCGCTTCTCCGCCGATGGCAAGGTGCTCGCCTTCCTGAGCGAGCGCACGAACGAGGAGATCGACGCGTGGTACGTCTTCCTCGATCGCTCGCTTGAGTCGTTGCCCAAGCACGAACTCGAGCAGTACTTCAAGGATGCCGGCGAGGCCGCAAAGAAGCGCAAGCCGCTGACTGCGAAGGCGAAGGACAAGCCCATCGAGGCAGCGAAGGCGGACGCGAAGCCCGAGGGCGCAGCCGAAGCGAAGGCTGACGCCAAGCCTGAATCAAAGCCGGAACCCAAGCCCGACGCTCCGGCCATCGCCGACGCAGCCAAGCCCGCAGATGCCGACGCCAAGAAGGACGAGCCCAAGAAGGACGAAGCCAAGAAGGCGACGATGCCCGCCTGGGATCTCGACGATGCCTACTTGCGCGTGCGTCGCATTACGAGCGCACCAGGCAACGAGGGCAGCCTCGAAGTGCTTCCGGCGGGCGATCGCATCCTCGTCTCGGCCGGTGACGGCCTGCAGACGATGAAGCTCGACGGCACTGATGCGAAGAAGCTCACAGGTTCGGGCACTGTGCTCGGGCTGAACTTCGCCGGCGATGCGGCTGTGGCGGTCTCGGCCGGCAAGGCCGCGACGATCGGCCTCGCCGGCGGCGAGGTCAAGTCCACTGATCTCGACGGCACAATCCGCGTCGATCGTCGCGAACTCAACAGCCAGAAGTTCCTCGAGGCCGCCCGCGCGATCGGCGAGGGCTTCTACCACCCGACCATGAAGGGGCTCGATTGGGATGGCCTCACCAAGCGCTACCACGCGCTCGCGTGCCAGTCGCGCACGGGTGCCGAGTTCGACCACGTCGCGAACCGATTCCTCGGCGAGCTCAACGCGAGCCACTTGGGCATCCGGTCGCCGCGTGAACGCGCCGGATCGTCCTTGCCGCCACAGGGGCGACTCGGCGTACGGGTCGAGCCGGGCGCGAAGGGCTTCGTGGTCAAGGCTGTGCTGCCCGAGATGCCCGCTGCCAAGGCCAAGGTGCCGCTCGTCGCCGGTGATGTCATCACCGCCGTCGAGTTCGAGCCCGTCGATCTCACGCGCACGCTCGAGAGCCACCTCCCAGGACTCGCGGGTCGCGAAGCAGCGCTCACGGTCGAGCGCACGCTTGCGGACGGCCGCACCGTGACGTTCGATTCGTTCATCGTGCCGGCGATGTCGGGTTCCGTGTCGGCGCAGTCCTACGAGAACGAATGGCGGCGCATGGAGAAGGCCGTGCATGAGCGCTCGGGCGGACGCGTCGGCTACATCCACATCAAGGGCATGGACCAGCCGTCGCTCGATGACTTCGAGCGCGGCCTATACGCCGCCGGGTACGGCCGTGACGGCCTGATCGTCGATGTCCGCAACAACGGCGGCGGATGGACGGCGGATCGGCTCATGGCGTCGCTCGCCACGCCAACCCACGCGTACACGATTCCGCGCGGCGGGGATGGCAAGGTGACCACGGGCTATCCGCAGGATCGCCTCTTCATCCAGCGCTGCATCCTGCCCGCCAACATGCTGTGCAACGAGAAGAGCTTCTCGAACGCCGAGATCACGGCGCATGCGTTCAAGGCGATCAAGCGCGGCACCCTGGTGGGCCAGCAGACCTACGGCGGCGTGATTTCCACCGGCGGCATCACGCTGCTGGATGGAACGACCTGCCGCATGCCGTTCCGCGGTTGGTACCTGCTCGATGGCACCGACATGGAAAACAACGGCGCGATGCCCGATCTCGTGGTGCCGCAGCTGCCGCAGGACGAAGCCGCCGGCGTCGATGCCCAACTTGATGCCGCAGTCGATGATCTGATGAAGCGCCTGCCCAAGCGCTGAGTCAACCCGGCAGTCCACCTCAATGAAGAACGCACCCGCAGGGGTGCGTTCTTCGCATTCCGGGATGACGTACCGAGTTCAGCTGCCCCACGCCGCGAGCATGATGCCGAGGTCGCCGCCGCCCACGACACCGTCGTCATCGAGGTCGCCTTGGCCCGACTGGCCCCAGTTGGCGAGCAGGATGCCAAGGTCGGCACCGCCCACGACGCCGTCGCTATCGAGGTCGGCGGGATTGGCTGCCGCAAGATCGATCATCGCACTGTCCATGTCGACCGGCGCGCTGCGGCCGAACTGCACCCAGAGGTTGTAGGCCACCTGGCCACGCTGGTCGGTCACGTTCGCATCGCGGAGGAACTCCGCATACTCCTTGGTCGTGGTCTGGTGGTAGAAGGTCACCACGGCCTTGGTCGCCCCCGCCGGGATCGCATAGAGCGTGTCATCCCAGTGCTGGCCGTCGGCGTACGAGTAGCCAGCGGGCGAAGCCTGGACCGACGCAAAGCCGGCGTTCGTGAAGCCGCGCGGCGGAATGCGGTTGTCGAGGTCGGTGCGGTTGGTGATCGCGCTGTGGAAGGGAGCGCCTTCCGGCAGGCCCGACAGGGCTGACATGGCGGCATCGATCGATGCGCGCTTCTCGTAGACCTTGGTGTCGCTGCCGTCGAAGGCGGCGGTGGCCATGTTGTACGCCCCGCGCTCCGCGACGAGCGATCCGTTCGCGGCAAGGAACCTCACGTTGATCCACGCGCGCCGGCCGCCGCCCACGCCCGTGGGCAACTTGTGGCCCGACTGGTTCGTGATGCGCACGTTCAGCTGGCTGCCTTGCTGCGTGAGCGTCATGTCGCTTGCATCGCGCAGCATCTGCACGTTGCGGGCGATGGCGGTGTCCACGCGGTCCTGCGTCAAGCCGTAGAAGTCGGCATCCTCGGCGCCGAGCTGGGCACGCACGGCGCGCACGACCCAGGAGTTCGCGCCTGCGAACGAGTGCTGCCCGATGTCGTCACGCTGCTGCTCGGGCGTTCCGCCGTAGGACGGGTCATAAAAGATGCAGCCTGCCCCGACCTGGCGCGGCATGTGGCAGTCCTGGCAGGACTTGATCACGCCCGTGGGGTGGTTGCCACCGAAGCGGTTGTCGGCGAACGTCACCCCGGTGGTGGCGAACTGGCTCATCTTCCATTCGCTGTAGGTCCGGTGTTCCGGGAACATGTCGGCCGGATTGCCGGTCGGGTGGGCCGCACCCGCCGCATTGGGCACATAGGCATTGCCCTGCTTGTTCACGATCGGGTTGCTCACATCGTGGCAGCTCGCGCACGCTTCGCCCTTGGTGTGCAGCGGCGAGTACACCAGCTCCACATTGCCGTGGAAGTTCTGCGGCACGTCGTCGTACGGGCCGCGTCGCACGTCATGCGGCGCGATCACGAACTGGCTCGAGGTGCCCGCGCCGACCGGGTGCGTTCCGGCGGCGACGAGCTGGGCCAGGATCTCGGGGTCGGGCGTCAGGTCGGCGTTGCCCGGGTAGCCCTGCGCATCGTCGGTCGTGGACAGCTGCGGATCGACCTGGCGATGGCAGAAATTGCAGTTGATGCCGTCGAGGTCATCGACTGTCAGGTCATCGATCTCGCCGCCGGCCGACGTCCCGCTCAGGAACGACTGCGGCGAGTGGCAGCGGATGCAGGACTCGCCGGAATTGGCGGCATCCTGGTTGGCGATCGTCACGGCAGCCTGCCAGATCGGATCGCGCGCTGCCTGGGCCATCATGCTTCCGACCCACGAGTCGAACGGTGCGGTGGCTGTGTTGTATTCGGCGTGGCAATACTGACAGTTCACGGCCGGGTAGATGGGCTCGACCTGCGCACCCGTGGGGTCGGGCTGCGTGCCGTTGAAGTAGAAGTCGGCACTCGTGGTCGGCAGCTGCGTCTGGCCGCCGCGGAACCCCACGACGACGGGGGCGAGCATGGCTGCCGTGATGGCTCCGAGGGCGATGGTGACGGCGATGGAGGGGGTGCGCATCGTGGATCGTGGGCTTGGGGCAACGGGCAGCGCGCGCAGCCTCCTGCGCACATGGGTGAAGTCTCGCCCTCAGGTCGGCGATGTCAATGCGGGCAATGACCGAACTCAGGGTTTTTTGTCACCCGGATCGCCCGCGCCACCGAGCGCGCGCTCGATGAGGCCGAGAATGCGCTGTTCGGTGGCCTCATCGCGCCCGATGGGGGTCCAGGTTCCGCGATCGACCGGCCCGTCGGTCGCGGAACGAGGCTCCGCAAAGCCGCTCGAGAGGCTTGCCGAGTAGGGCGAGATCCGGTCGCCGGGGGTGTACTGCTGCTCAAGCGACACGATCGCGCGCAGGATCAGCGGCGCAGCGGCCAAGTCGGTGCCCGGCTGCGGGGCCTTTGAGCCCGGGACCTCTGGCCCACCGAGCGTGGTGGGCTCGACCAACGGTTGCCCGGCTCCCACCGGCGTCCAGCTCAGTCGGACCTGCCGGCGCCGGGGCGACACCGTGTTGGCCGCGGCATCCGACAGGCTCGCGTTGTCCGTGCGCCAAGGTTCGACCAGCGAACCCGCACGGAGCGGATCGGTGTCGACCACGCCGGCCTCGCGATCGATCACGGTGCATCGGTAGCCCAGCCGGTTCAAGGTGTCGACGGCCGTCTGCATCGACCGGTCGTACTGTCCGGCCGGGACGGTGATCTCGGTCGGGCCCTGCCAGGTGGTGCAGCCGGTCAAGGCGACCAACGCAAGCACGGCGAGAACGATTGGGCGCATGAGCGGGACTGTACCTCAGCCCGCCTCGATCCGAGGATCGACCACCCGGTACAGCAGGTCGACCGCCAGGTTCAGCACCACCAGCAGCGAGCTGTAGCAGAGCACGATGCCCATCACGAGGGTCACGTCCTTGCCGAGCACGCCCTCGACGAAGTGCCGGCCGATGCCCGGAACGGCGAAGACCTTCTCGACGACGAACGAGCCGGTCATCGCGGCCGCTGTCGCAGGGCCGAGATACGAGAGCACCGGCAGCAGCGCGTTCTTCATGGCGTGATGCACGGCAGCGCCCGTGCGCGAGCGCCCCTTGGCCATCGCCGTGCGCACATGGTCCGAGCGCATCTCTTCAAGCATCCCGTAGCGAACCAGACGTGCGATTGCCGCAGCGAAGGGAAGGCTCAAGGCCAGCGCGGGGAGGATCGCGCTCGTCCAGCCATCCCACGTGGCGACAGGAAACCACTGCAAGCCCGCACAGAAGACTGCCGACAGCACCGAGCCGACCACGAAGCCCGGCAGGCTGATCCCGATCACGCTCACGCCTTGGCCGACCGCATCGCCGAGCGAGCCCGGTCGCAAGCCAGCCACGATGCCGGCACCCAGGCCGATGGCCAGCGCGAAGACCATCGCAAGTGCGCCGAGCGCCATGCTCACGGGCAGCCCCGCCGCGATGATCTCGTTCACGGTCCAGTCGGCATGGCGAAGGCTCGGTCCCAGATCGAACGGTCGGTCATGCCGACCCGTGAGCCAGGCCACGCCGCTGGCGCGATCCACGTACTGCACCCCAAACGTGACGGGATCCTCCATCGCGTACGAGCGCTCAAAGAGCGCAGCGATCTCCGGCGGCGGCCGTCGGCCTTCGCTCTCCATCGGGTTGCCCGGGACAAGCCACATCAGCGAAAACGTCACCAGGAACACGGCGGCAAGCACCAGCGGCAGTTGCAGGCTGCGCCTGAGGATCATGGATCCCACGCTCATCGTGCAGCCTCGCGCCCGAGGGTCGATAGTGCTTCGCGCTCTGCATCCGTGCGCCGGTGCATCCGCCAGAATTCATCCTCGAGCATCGGCTGGTGGCTCACGCCCGCCAGCGATGCCGGGTCGACCATGTAGACCGCGCTCAGTTGGCAGAGTGGCAGCACGGGCACGTCGTGGTCCATGAGCAGCGCTTCGGCGCGCGAGAGGATCGCCAGGCGCTGCGCTGCATCGCGGGTCGAGGCGGCCTCGCGCAGCAGGGCGTCGTAAGCGGGATTCGAGTAGCCGCGATCATTGTTGCCGTTTCCCGACTCGAGCAGCTCGAGGAAGGTGAGCGGATCGGCGTAGTCGCCGTACCAATTGCCGCGCGCGATCATGAACTTGCCCTGCTTGAGGTCGTCCTTGAAGAACTTGGTGTCCTTGCCGACCAGCTGCACATCGACACCGAGCGTGGCGCGCCACATGTCGCGCAGGGCCAG
>CAMDAQ010000052.1 GCA_945888705.1 Singulisphaera sp. GP187 | reverse complement strand
CATGCCTCGCAGAGCGAGTTCCGCAGCCTGCGAGGAAAGCTGGCGCGCAGTGCCAGTCAGTGACCACCAAGTGACATCCGCGCCAGTTTCTGAGCAGGCGAGGACTGTCTGAGCGAACGAGGCATGCCGGCGCCCCAAAGGAGCGACGGCCGCGACGCGCGAGCGAATCACGCAGCAAAGCGGCGAGCGCCCTCCGCGCGCTCAGCCGAACTGGATCCCCTGCGCGAGCGGCAGGTCCTTGCTGTAGTTGATCGTGCAGGTCTGCCGGCGCATGTAGGTCTTCCAGCTGTCGCTGCCGGATTCGCGGCCGCCGCCGGTGTCCTTCTCGCCGCCGAACGCGCCACCAATCTCGGCGCCGCTCGTGCCGATGTTCACGTTGGCGATGCCGCAGTCGCTGCCGGCCGGTCCAAGGAACCGCTCGGCCGCACGCACGCTGTCAGTGAAGATCGCGCTGCTCAGGCCCTGATCGACGCCGTTCTGGATCGCGATCGCCTCGTCAAGGTCCTTCACGCTGAACACGTAGAGGATCGGCGCAAAGGTCTCCTCGCAGCAGATCGCCGGCACGCATCCCTTGCCGACGCGGATGATCGTGGGCGTGACGTAGTGGCCGGGCATGTCCTTGAATCGATCGATGCCCTCGAGGCCACCGCAGACGACCGAGCAACCCTGTGCCGTGGCCTGCTCGATGGCGTGGCGCATGTTCGCCACGGCCTGCCGGTTGATGAGCGGACCGACGAGCGTGCCGGGCTTGAGCGGATCACCGATGGGAATCCCCTTGTAGCCCTTGGCCAGGCCCTCGATGAGCTGGTCGACGATCGACTCGTGCACGAGCAGTCGGCGCGTCGTCGTGCAGCGCTGGCCAGCAGTGCCGACCGCGCCAAAGAGCACGCCGCGCACCACGAGTTCCATGTCCGCATCGGGCAGCACGATGATCGCGTTGTTCCCGCCCAGTTCGAGCAGCGTGCGTCCCAGGCGCTTGCCCACGACCTCGGCGACGCGGCGTCCCATGCGGCACGAGCCGGTGGCGCTGACGAGCGGGATCCGTCGATCGGCGATCAGCGGCTCGCCGACCTCGGCATCGGCACCGATGATCAGCGGGAAGATGTCGGCAGGATCGATGCCCTCGGGGCGCCAGAGTTCCTGCTCGCGCATGACCTTCCACGCCACCTCGCTGCCGGCGATGGCCGTGAGCGGCGTGAGCAGGCTCGGCTTCCACAGCGTGCTGTTGCCGCAAGTGGCCGCGAGCATGCTGTTCCAGGCCCACACCGCGATCGGGAAGTTGAACGCCGTGATGCAGCCGACGATCCCCAGCGGATGCCACTGCTCGTACATGCGGTGGCCGGGGCGCTCGCTGTGCATGCTCAAGCCGTAGAGCTGCCGCGAGAGTCCGACGGCGAAGTCAGCGATGTCGATGCACTCCTGCACCTCGCCCAGGCCCTCGGCCTTGATCTTGCCCATCTCGAGGCTGACGAGCTCGCCCAGTGCATCCTTGTGCACGCGGAAGGCTTCGCCGATGCGTCGCACGATCTCGCCGCGCTTAGGCGCAGGCAGCATGCGCCAACTCTCGAACGCCTTCTGTGCACGCACGATCGTGGCCTCGAGCTCCGCGCGCGGCTGGAGCTGCACCATCGCCAACGGCGAACCGTCCGCGGGGTTGTCCGAGATGACCCAGCCGTCCGGTGCGGGACCGGTGGCGGGCTTCACGCGGGGGTGGCGATCAAGACCAAGCGCTGTCAGGACTGGGTGCATCGGCGAAGGATACGGCGGGACGGAGAGCGTGCTACAACACGCGCCCCTATGCCGCTCGACCGCAACCAACTCGCCAAGCGCGCCGCCCGTGAGCTCCAGGACGGCTTCTACGTCAACCTCGGCATCGGCATTCCCACCCTCGTGGCGAACTACGTCCCCGCGGGCATGACCGTCTGGCTGCAGAGCGAGAACGGGCTGCTTGGCATGGGCCCCTTTCCGACCGAGGACAAGGTCGACCCCGACCTCATCAACGCCGGCAAGCAGACCGTGACCGGTGTGCCGGGCCACAGCTTCTTCTCGAGCGCCGACAGCTTCGGCATGATCCGCGGCGGCCACATCGACCTGGCGATCTTGGGGGCGATGGAAGTCGATGAGCAAGGCGACCTGGCCAACTGGATGATCCCGGGCAAGCTCGTCAAGGGCATGGGTGGTGCGATGGACCTGGTCGCGGGCGTCAAGCGGCGCATCGTGGTCATGGAGCACTGCAACAAGAAGGGCGAGAGCAAGTTCATCCCGCGCTGCACGCTGCCGCTGACCGGCAAGTGCTGCGTGGACATGCTCATCACCGACCTGGCGGTCTTCGAGAAGCGCGGCGCTCGCTTCACGCTCACGGAAGTCGCGCCCGGCCACACGGTCGAGGATGTGCTTTCCAAGACGACGGCCCACGTCGATGTGGCGCCCAGCGTGACGGCCGTCGACGTCTGAGTCCTGGGCTCGGCCCCGTCCCACCCCGGAGCCACTCGAACCATCCGCGCGATACCGTGCGCGTATGAAGACCTCCGCCTTCGTTGCGTCATTGGCTGCGTGCTCGGTGACGTCGATCCTCATCGCATGCTCAAGCGCATCGCGTCCGGCGACGGCCGCTCCCGCCGAGAACACCTCCGCATCGCGCGATGCCGCGGTGGCACCCGCCCCGCAGGCCGGCACCTTCACGGTCGACTTCGCGCGCGAGCAGGCCGCGAAGCCCGAGGGCTGGCGGCCACTCTTCAATGGCGCGAACCTCGACGGCTGGGTCAACGTGAACACCTCGCCCACCACGTGGACCGTGGGCAAGGACGAGGCAGGCACGCCGGTCATCGTCTGCTCAGGCACGCCCACCGGCGTGCTGCGCACCGACCGCCAGTACCGCAACTTCGTCTTCGAGATGGAGTTCAGCCACCGCAAGCCCGGCGGCAACGCGGGGCTCTTCGTGTGGAGCGATGCGATCTGCGCGCGCGGCGTGCCGTTCACGCGCAGCATCGAGGTGCAGGTGATGGACGGCGTCGAGAGCCGACTGCCCGATGGCCGCCTGCGCTACACCTCGCAGGGCGACATCTTCAGCATCCACGGAGCGACCATGGTGCCGGACCGCGCGCACCCCGAGGGCTGGGAACGCTGCCTGCCGAGCGAGGACCGCACGAAGGGCGCGCCGGCGTGGAACCACTACCGCGTGATCTGCGTGGACGGCACGATCAAGCTCGAGGTGAACGGCAAGGAAGTCTCGGGCGGCAAGGACATCAAGCCGCGCCAGGGCTACATCTGCCTCGAGAGCGAGGGCTCGCCGATCTGGTTCCGCAACATGCGCATCAAGACGCTGCCCGAGAACCGCATGCTGATGCCGGCTCCCGAGATGCGCGCCGATCCGGAACTCGCCGAGTTCCGCCCACTCTACGACGGCACGCTAGAACAGTGGACGATGCCCAAGGAGAGCGAAGGTCATTGGAAAGCCAGCGGCTGGACCCTCGACTTCGACGGCCAGGGCGGCGACCTCTGGAGCAAGGAGAGCTTCGGTGACTTCGAGCTCATCGCCGATTGGCGTTGGTCGGGTTCGAGCCAGGGCAAGCAGCGTCGGCCGGTGATCGGGCCCAAGGGCGATGCCGTGCGCAACGCCGACGGCACCGAGATGACCGAGGAGATCGAGGAGTACGACAGCGGCATCTTCCTGCGCGGCAAGCCCGAGAGCCAGGTCAACATGTGGAACTGGAGCGTGGGCAGCGGCGAGGTCTGGGGCTACCGCACCAACCCCAACCTCTCGGCAGCCATCCGCGAAGCCTGCACGCCGATCGAGAAGGCAGATGCGCCGATCGGCCAGTGGAATCGCTTCCGCATCCGCATGCAGGGCGAGGTCCTGAACGTGTGGCTCAACGGCAAGCACGTGCTGAAGGACGCCACGCTGCCGGGCGTGCCCGCGACCGGGCCGATCGGCCTGCAGAAGCACGGCAGCGCCGTGCAGTGGGCGAACATCTACGTTCGGAAACTGTGACGCAGGCGTAGCATGGGGCCCCCGGAGGTTTCCATGCGCACGTCGATCCCTGCTCTGGCCCGACTTCGCTGCGTGCTCACGCTGGCGGGTGCTGTCGTGCTGTCGGCATGCTCAAGCCCGCCGAAGCAGGATGAGGCGGTGGTCACGCCCGATCCGGTCGCGGTCGCGATCGACGGCGAGACGTCGGCGGCCAACACGCCCTTCAATCCTCGTGAACCTCGCGGTGCGCTCGATGTCGAGGTGAACCATGGCGGCGGCGTGGGCTCGGGATCGACCTCGTTCCGAGCGGGACGCGGGCGCGCGGGATCCGGCCAGGGTTCAGGTTCGGGCAGTGGCTCAGGATCGGGCAGCGGGTCTGGATCAGGCAGTGGGTCAGGCAGCGGAAGCGGCAAGGCCGGGGCGAGCTCGAGCGGATCAGGAAGCTCGGGAAGCCAAGGCAAGGGCGGCTCGCAAGGTGGATCGCAAGGCGGTTCCCAAGGTGGTTCCCAAGGCGGTTCCCAAGGTGGTTCCCAAGGCGGTTCGCAAGGCGGCTCGCAAGGCGGCTCGCAAGGTGGATCGCAAGGCGGCTCACAAGGCGGCTCACAAGGTGGTTCGCAAGGCGGATCCCAAGGTGGTTCCCAAGGCGGTTCGCAAGGCGGCTCCCAAGGTGGTTCCCAAGGCGGTTCCCAAGGTGGTTCGCAAGGTGGTTCGCAAGGTGGTTCGCAAAGCGGATCGCAAGGCGGTTCGCAAGGCGGCTCCCAAGGTGGTTCCCAAGGTGGTTCGCAAGGTGGTTCGCAAAGCGGATCGCAAGGCGGTTCACAAGGCAGTGCGCAAGGCGGCGCGCTCGGATCTGGTTCGAGCGGCGGCAACAATGCCTCGAGCAGCAGCCAAGGTCGCTCCGGTGTGCCCACCGTGCAAGGCAAGGGTTCGCAGGGCCAAGGCACCGGTGGCGGCGGCATCGGTCGCGGCCTCGACGATCTGGTGAAGGCTGGCTCGAATCCCAACCGCACGCCGCGCGATGAGCGCTCACTGGATCGACGCGGCCGTACAGGTCCCGCTGACGGCAGCGGCTCGGATGAGAACGAACCCGGTGGCGATCCAAGCGACCCCAGCGCGCGCAAGCCAATCGGAACCAACGGTGCGCGCGATCCGAGCGCCTCGAAGTCATCCAAGGGTGCATCGAAGCCCACCGCTCCTGATGCCACCACAGGAGCGACGTCGACGAGTTCCGGCGACTCGACCACGACCGCGTCGAAGGACAAGGCAACGGGCTCCACGCGCGGCGAAGGCGTGGGCGACGCCAAGGCAAAGCAAGCCGATGCCGGCGCACCGACCGGCATCGATGAAGGCGCGAAGGAACGCACGCGCTCAGCCCCCGCTGCCGCCGCCGCTCCCGTGCAGGAAAGGTCCCCAGCGGCGGCCGATCCGACCGAAGCGTCAGGCCAGGCGCCCGAAGGCGATCCCGATCTGCCGGAACTCGAGGTCGATCGCCTCGACGGCGATGCCGAGGCGCTGAAGCGCGCGGGCGAGCAGCGTGCTGAAGTCGTACAGCACCCGCTGCACGGCACGTGGATCCAGGAGTCGACCGACAGCACAGCCGACTTCGGCATCGGTGGCTACAGCCAGTCGATGCTGAGCATCGACATGATCGGTGGCGTGGTGACGGTGCTGCGCGTGGTCTCCGGCACGGCGCCCGTCGTGATGCCGGGCGAGTTCCGGATCGCGTCGGCGGCGCGCGCTGCGGGCACGCTCGACGGCGAGTGCACGCTCTCGCTCGATGCGTCGCTCACCAGCCGCTTCCCCGCACGCGGCGGTTCCGTCGGCGGCGCATCGTTCGAGGCTCCGTCCGGCGCTGGCCCCTGGGTGCTCCAGTGGAAGCGCGAGACCAACGCACTGCAGCTTGGGTCCAAGCGGTACATCCCGTGCGAGCCCGCACGCTTCGAATCGCTGCGACGCGATGGACCTGATCCGGCGGCGGCCGAGCGCGCGCGCCAGGCACGACAGGCTGCCGCGGCTGCAGCGCCCGAGTCCAAGCGCGCCACGAAGGTCTCGACCTTCATGGGTGTGAAGGGTGGCGGCAGCCGATTCATGTACATCATCGATGTGTCCGGTTCGATGGGCGCTTCGTGGGGCAACACCACGAAGTTCGAGCATGCCAAGGCCGAGCTCATCAAGGCGATCGAGTCCCTTCCCGCCGGCACCGAGTTCTGCGTGGCGTTCTTCACCGATGGCGCTGCCGCGCTGAAGGACGGCTGGCTCGAGGCCGGGGTCGACACCAAGGCAGCGGTCGAGCGCATCCGCCAGCAAGGCCTGATGGGCGGGACCGATCCGCTCCCCGCCCTCCAGTTCGCGTTCGAATCGATGGACCCCATCCCCGACTGCGTCTTCATCCTGACCGATGGACTGATCCCGACCGACGTGCCGGACCGGATCCGCGAGCTCAACGACGGAGCCACGATCACGCAGATCAACACGCTGGGCTTCGACGACTCGCCGCAGGCGATCGCGATTCTCGAGAAGATCGCCGACGAGAACGAAGGCGAGTTCCGGCTCGTGCGGTAGCGCCGCGCGCGATAGGAATCACAGCCCGCGCGGCTGTCCAGGCACCACCAGATCGCGGTACTCCGGCAAGGGCTGCGTGTTCACGCTGACGCCGTACTCGAAGCCTCGGTCAACGAAGAGCCGCTTAGCCAGGAAGAACGTGTCGAAGGAGTCGGGCGCGACCTCGAAGTCGATGAAGTCCTTCTTCGGATCCAGCGTGGCCAGGAGATCGAGGAACGCGGGATCGGACTCGACGGCATTGCCCGCGGTGAGGTCGATCCCCTTGCCCGCAGCCAGCACCACATCGCGTTCGATGCGCTCCTGGCCGCGCTCGCAGTTCTGCACAGGGACCATGCAGCGCGACACGACCGTGTGCTGCGGATGCCACAGCGAGTACCACAGGCATCGTTCACGCGGCCGGGGCCCGGGGGCGAAACGGCAGATCGCGTAGAGCCGATCCCCCCACACGACCACCGTGAACGCCCGCTGCGTGATGAGCCGCTCGATCGGCGGGCGTGCCGCGCGCGACTTCGATTGCCGGGCGAGCTTCAGGTCCTCCTCAAGCCGCGAGATCGCGGCCTCAAGCGGCTGCACCAGCTCGGCCATGGTGGTGAGGTCCCGACCGGCTGCCTCGACGGATCGTTCGTACGCCGCCAGGAGCTTGCGCCGGCGCGCGATCTCGCCCATCGCCTGCTCGACATCCTCCATGCGCTCGGCCGTGGTGGGGTCGATCTTCGCGGCAGGCTGCTCCTGCAACCGGCGCTCAAGGTCAGCGATGTCCTCCTGGAGCACCACTGCATCCGCGGGGACCGTCGGCGTGCCCTCGGCGGCCCGACGCATGCCCTCGGCCGTCACCTGGCTCGCCTTGGCCATCGCCATGATCGCCGCAATCAGCATCACGAACATGATCGTGCCGAACATGTTGCAGATGGGATCGAGCAGGAGCTCGAGGCTGCCGCCATCGTCGGCCGATCCACGGCGACGGCGGCTCATGGTGCCGGCTCCTGGCGACCGGGCATGGCGCCATCGAGGATCGATGACTCAGCCACGAGATCAAGCCCCATGCCTGGGCGAAGCGCCTCGGGCATCGCGTTGCGCTCGACGACGATGCCCCGGTAGTGATCGATCCCCGACGGTTTGACCACGAAGAGGAGGTAGAACGGCTTGCCACCAGCGATCACGGTTGCTGCCTCGGTGATCGCCGTGAGCGAGCCATCGGCAGAAACCATGAGCGCCCCACCGCCCTTCTCGACCGAGAAGACGAGGAAGCCGCGTGAGCTGACCTCGACCCCCACGGGCATGCCCTTGGGTGAATCGCCGAGCAGGTAGGTGACCTGGCGACGTCGCTGCTCGCGCTCGAGCTCAGACTCGAGCTCTTGCCTGCGCTCCTCAAGCGACTGGAAGCGCCGCGCGGCACCGGCCTCAGGATGGCGCAGCAGGATGTCGCGGAGCGACTTCTCGAGCTGCTCGATCTCGCGCTTGAGGTCGTCGAGTTCCTCGCGTGCGGCGAGCACCTCCTGACGCAAGCTGGCCCGTCGCGCGGCCGGGTCCTCGTTGGGCCGCCGCTGTGCGCGACGAAGCGCCTCGGTCAGCTGGTCACGGCGTTCCTTCAACGCGTTGACCGTGGCCGCGGAGGCAGGATCGGACTGGGCCGCGGAAACCGCCTGCTGGACCGTTTCCACCGCCTGCACCATTGAACTGATGATGAGGAGCACCGTCACCAAGATGGTGATCCCGATGAGCGAGAGCAGCACGTCCTGGAAGGAGAAGAACGTGACCGGTGCCTCGGCGGAGCGCCGGGCCATCAGCCGTTCCCGCTCAGGCGCACGCGCGCCACGATCGTTCGCGTGCAGGTGCCCTGGATGTCATCGAGCAGCTGCTCGTCGGCTCGCTTCACCGCGATCATGACGAGCTGGATGATGAGCACCGCGACCAGGGCCTGGCCCGTCGTGACGAACGCCGTCTTCAGGCCGTCGAGGACGCCCGTCAAGTTCTGCACGAGCGCCGAAACCTGCGACGAGCCCGCACCATCCTGAACCGAGCCCAGCGTGGCACCGAACTGCCCCATGGCCTCGGTCAGGCCGAGCACGGTGCCGATGAAGCCCAGCACGGGGATCGCCCAGATGAACCCACGCAACACGGTGTAGCCCGAGTCGTTCGACGCCTCGTCCTGCTCCGCACGCGACGCCAGCAGTTCATCCACATCGCCAACGCGGCCGAGGTTGCGCATCATGCGCAGCACCCCGCGCACCCGCGCCAGATAGAGGAACCGCTCGGGCTCATCGGCGATCGCATCGATCCGGTCGACGACCGCATCGGCGGTCTCGGTGGTGAGCGTGAAGGTGTTGCCGGTGGGCAGCACGGGCGCGGCCAGCACGGCACGCTGCGCCCTGATCTTCAGCGCCTTGAGCCACAGAAACGCGAAGCACCAGATGCTGAAGACGATCACCGGGATCGGGATGTACTGATACGCGGTCATCTCGTGCCACAGGAAACCGCCCCATGCCGTGCCACGAAGCAGTCCGACGATCAGGTACGCACCGCCGGCTACCGCGACGGTTGCGACGAGGCACGAGAGCTGGCTCGGCGTGGTGCCAGAGCCGGCCTTGAAACCCCAGCGGGCCTCGGGGTCGAGTGCCTTGAATCGGTAGGCCGCGGCGGCAGCATCGAGGCGGCGTGCGGCACGGTTGTTTGGGTCGGCGTTCGTCATGGCTTGTTCTGTTGGGCTTCGTCGCGATAGAGGAGGATGGGTCCGCGCCCGAGTGCGAGGCCCGCATCGCTGGCGGTGCCGTTGGTGACGCGGACGGGAACGAGCGTGCTCCGACCGAGCGACTGCGAGATGGCGAGGACCTCCTGCGCAGGGCGCCAGAGGACCACGCGGCGCGTGCCACGATTGCCCTCAGCTGCCATCATGACCCCGATGGGCGCGTAGGTGCTCAACCCGTCGAGCCGCTGCGAGCTCGATTGGAGCGTCATGCCGCGCTTGAGGGGGAACTTGCCCACGAGTTCGGCAGCCTCGCGACGCTGCTGCGGCGTGGTCTGCTCCGGCGCATGGCAGACCTTGACCCAGTCGAGGCTCAGCAGACCGGCGTTCTGCTTGCGGATCAGTTCGATCCACTCACGCAACTCACGCGACCGATCAGCATCGACCGGCTGGCCGAGTCCATCGATGGCGATGTCGGTGAGGTTGGCGAGGACAGCCAACTGCATCAGTGCATCCTGCCCCGTCGCGTTCGGCTTGAGTTCGGCCAGCTCGATCAACATGCGCGAGATTGCCGGTACCACTGCCGAAACGCGCGCACCGCGAAGCCGTGAGATCCCGTCCGCCCACACGATCGAAACCGGCGACGCCACCGCCTCGCCGCGCACCTGATCCGCCTTGATCGAGCTGGCCGTGCCGAGCTTGTCAGGAGCCTCGATCAGATCGGCGGCGACCTCGAGCGCACCCTTGGTGGGACCGCCATCGACCGAGGCGCGTCGGTAGAAGAAGCGGCCCTGCTGGCGAAGGTTGATGACCTGCAATCCGGCGTAGCCATCGCGCTCGAGGGCAGCGACCACATCGTCGACCGTCGTGACGAGCTGTCGCTTCGCAGGATCCTGGCGATCGCGCAGCGCTTCGAGCCCGATGCGGAGCGGCGACTCGGGGAACTTGCGCAAGTGGGCCTCGATCTCGATCAGCGCCTTCTGCGCGACCGCTGGGTCGTCGGCGACCTCGAACTCCGGCCCAAGATGCGCCAGCAGGCTCGGTCGCAGCGTTTCGCGCCACTCGGCAAGGGCGAGCATCGCGTCATCGGTCTGGTCCGTTTCCTCGAAGGCGGTCCGAAGCCCTAGGTCGCCGAGCACCACGCCCGTCTGCCCCTTGAGCATGGACTTGATGCGGTCGATGAACCGCTGTTCGCTCGTGATCTCGCGTGCCACCTCGTTCGGCGCGATCTGGCGCAGCGCCGCATCCAGTGCCTCCATGCGCTCGGTCGCCTCGTCCATGCGGTCCTTCACAGCAGCCAGATCCGGCTCGAGCCGCTTGCTCGCCCGCTCCGTCTCGCTGACCTGCGACTTCGCGGCCGCCAGCGCAGGACCGAGCTTCTCGAGCGCCGTCCTGTAGCGCTGCCATCGTGTGGGATCCACCCTCTGATCCGGGGACCACTGATCCGGCAGCGGCCAGTCGCGAAGCACCTGGTCGGCCTCGGCCATCGCCGAGCGGGCAATCGCATCGTGGCCAGCGGAAACCTCATCACGACGCGCCGTGCAGCGACCAAGTGCCAGTTCGATCCTGGCCCTTGACGCATCCGACAGGCCAGCCTCGGCCAAGAGCCCGCGCAGCGACGTCTCGAGGAGCGCCACGCGCGGCAAGGGTGCTTGCGCGGCGATGGCCTCATCCACGGCGGCCAACTCACGATCCGTGCGCTGTTCGAGCGCCATCAACCGATCGCGGAGCGCGACCGCGGCATCCAAGGCGCCTCGCTCCGCGGCATTCAGGTCGCCGGCATGAGCCTTCTCGATTCCCTGTGCGAGCGAGACGGCGCGCTCGCCATCGTTGGCATCGATCGCGGCCGTCACGGCATCGAGTGCAGCCTTGCGTTCGGTGCTCTTCTGGTAGGCCACCACGGCCACGGCAAGCACGCCGCCCAGGACGAGCATGGCAGCGACGCCCCCGACCAGTTGCGTGCGGTGCCGCCGTGCCTCGCGCTCTTCGTGCAGCTTGATGAAGCGCAGTGCACGCAGTTCGAGCCCCTCGGGAACCGGCATCGCCGAGTCACGGATGCGCGCCCATGCCGTGAGCACGGCCTGCGCGTTGGCTTGGTCGAGCAGCAAGAGGTCCAGTTCATCGAGTGCACGCGCGTGCTGCGCTTCGCGCTCACGGCGAACGGTGGTTTCAGCCGACCACGCGAACACCGGCGCGACGGAGGCGGCGACCTCGTCGGTCGGCATGACGCCGGACGAACGCTGCAGCTCGGCCCACTCGCGCTCGAGTCGATCCACCTCGGCAAGATCGTTGGCCGCCTGTGCAGCGCGGAGTCCATCACCCAGCGCGACGAACCGCGCCTGCGCGACCTTGGCACGCAACGGCTGCGCGCGCGACTCAACGAGCTTGGCGAACTCCGGGTCGACCCGGGCCGCCCATCCACCGCGACGGACCTCATCGGCGAAGGCAATCAACTCCGCGTCGTCGATCTCTGACTGCATGCGCCGCCGGACGTCGTCGATCCATTCACGCTCGACCGTGGCGAGTTGCGCTGCCCACGCCCCCGAACCACCTTCCGCCACCATGAGGGCACGCAGCCGCTGCCGCATGGCCGCGGGGCCCTCGCCCTCCATGCACGCGCGACGGTAGCCACGCAGCATCGGTTCCCGCTCCCCGTAGGCCAGCATGACCTGCTCGATGCGATCGTGCTCTGCCTCGGTGCCGGCGCGCACGCCATCGCACGAGGCACGCGCGAAGGAACCCACGCCGTCCTGCCGACCCAGCACCCCATTCCATGCGATGGACTGCTTGAGCAGGTCGGGGAAATCGACGATGACGCCGTGGGCTTCGCCCAGCAGGCCCTCGTCGGCGAACTCGAGCGCGCGGCCGATCGACTGGCGCAGCGCCATAGCAAAAGCGCGCACCGTGGCGGCGACCTGCATGCGCTGCAAGTCATCGCCATCATGCGACGGCAAAGCATCGAGTGCTTGCTGGACTTCCCTGAGGGTCGGTGTCAGGCTCATGGATTGCTCCCCGATCGAATGGACGTGGTCACCATAGCAAGAGCCCCAGCGCCACGAGCATGATCACGCCGGCAGCGGCGAAGAGCGCGATCGGCACCCACGGCTTGGCGGGCATCGACGCGACGGGCTCGTGAGAAGCGCGCTCCATCCGCCACGGCTGGCTCGATGGTGGCGAGGACATCGACGCATCTGAAGCCGGCCCAGACGCCTTTGCACGCCCAGAGACTGGCTCCACCACCTGCTGCCGTGGATGCGTGCTCGAGGCGTCCGGGTTCGGCGCCGACGCCACGGCGCGCGCACTCGGCGCAGGCAGCGAGAGATCGAGCGCCTGCGCATCGTGGTCCCGGGCGATCACGATCGACGGCAGACCACGGCCCGCATTGACGACTGCTGCCGTGGACCACTGCACGGCCCACCTTCGCCCGGGCTCTATGCGTGCGGTGACCGCAGCGAGCAGCGCCAAGGGATCGAGGCCACGCGGCAGTCGAACCGAGACCGTGGCTGCCTCCGCCGTGCTCAGGCGATCGGCAACAAGCTCCAACCAGGCCGGATCGACTCCGCACAGTGCGTCAACTCTTGACTGTATCCGTGGCAGCATCGGCGGCGAGCGCAGGCCGACCTCCGGCACCTCGCTTGCGAAGCGGAACGCCCGAGCGAGCGCGATCGGGCCGTCGATGCATCGATCACCCGGCTCGAGCACGAGATGGTGCGCGACACGATTGGCTCGACCGGACCAATCGACACCACACCGTGTCACGCAGGTCAGGACTGGCCAAGCCGCTCCGCCCACCTGGCAGATGGCGTAGGAGATCGCGCGATCGGCGGACGCATCGAGTTCCGATCCATCGCTCCAGGCCACGAGGGCATCACGCAAGGGGCGAGGCAGGTCGCGCGTCATCGCAGCGACCCCGAACCCCGACTGCCCGTCGAGGTCTCGCGGCACGGAGGTGTGCATCAGTTCGAAGCTCATGCGCGTGTGTCGAATCGGTACTCGTGCAGGGCTTGAGGCATGGCCTCGGAGAGCGCGACGACGAAGGGCACCGCGGCCCACGTGGGGCGCACATGCGAAGGCACGATGCTCATGGCTCCCGAGGCGGCATCACGCTGCGGCGCACGGCCGAGTCCGCTGAACGGCACGACCTTGAACCCGGGCTCAACCGATCGGACCGCACCAAGCACCTCAGGGAGATGACGCTCGAGGAACGCCACCCCGCCACGATGCACGCGTGACAGCTTGGCCCCATCCGGTGCACGCATGGGGTGCGCGGTCGATGCGCTGCGGAGCACATCCTCGATTTCGGGTGCCAACGGCGACCAGAGATCATGCTTGGAGAGCGCCACCACCACGCGAAGCGGCAGCGGCTCGCTCGCCGACAGGCCGCGCTGGCGACGAACGCGATTGACCAGTTCCAGCAGCACGAGATCCGCTCGGCCTGGTGCGCTGCTGCTGCCTCCGAGCGCCGCAACGTGCTCGCGCCCCCCCAGCGGCCCATGCACGCGAGGATCCTGCGTGGGATCGATCACGAGCACGATCGCCGACGACACGCCAAGGTGACGCGTCGCCTGTTCGAACGGCGACACGGCACCTGGCAGGAAGTGCTCGCCGGCATTGTCATAGAGGGCGAGCACGGAGCGCGTTCCGCCGCGTGCGAGCCCGAAGAGCTGCGGCTTGGGCGCCGTGATCCGCAGATCGCCGCGTCGGTACGAGCGATAGAGCCGCCCCGAGGTCTCGGTCTTCGCGATCATCGTCGGCACCTCTGGCGTCGCGCTCTTGAAGAGCGTGCCTTCAAGATCGATCGTCAGGTCGTTGAGCGATGGATCGATGTCCGCGAAGTCCAGGCCCGGCACCACGAGGCCCGATCGCATCATGAACGTGGCCGCAGCGAGCAGCACGGACTTCCCGCTCGATGGTGCGCCCACGACGGACACCACCGTCTGGCCGACTTCGAGCAGCGCCGGCGGCACCTCGAGATGGCACACCGGGCATGCCATGCGCATGCAGACTGCGCCGCCCGGATCGATCGCGCGACCCTGGCGATCGAAGCGCGTCGGCAGGAATCGCAGGGGCTCATCTGACCCCACGATGGGATCGCCCACGAGCGTGGGGCTCTCGGCGATGAACCGCACGTCAGCCGTCGGGAACGCTGACCAGCACTGCGGGCAGGTGGTGTTGGGGCGCAGCGTGCGACGGAGCGTGGAGGTCATGGCGTGCTTCCTGGGTTGGCGGGCGGCGCGGGTTGCTGCGGTGACAGTGATGGCGTGGGCTGCGGTGCCGGCGCGGGCGAAGATGGGGGCGGCGTCGATGCGGGCGCGCTTGGTGCAGCGGAAGTGGGTGGCTGACCGTTCGGTGGCGCGATCGCTGCTGGCGGACTGGCGCCAGGCGCGGTGGGCGCTGGCGTCGTCGCGCTCGGTGGCACGACCGGCGGCACGACCTGCGCCGGCGGCGTGCCGCCCGGAATGCGGCGCTGCGTCGCCGATGCATCGGGATCTCGACCGAGCAGCATGGCCCGCACGGCACCGCCGATCGGCTTGCCCATCAGTGACATTTTGATCGAGATCGAGACCGGCCGACCCGCGGGCAGCACCGCGGGCTGTCCTCCCCCGTCACGCACCTCAAGCATGCGCCCCTTCACGCCGGGCACAGCGACCAATCGGATCGCGGGATCGGTCGACACCACATCAAGATCGACCATATCGCTGAGTTCAGGCCACACGATGACGCGCGCTTCGCCATCGACCGGTCGAGGCAGGAGTTCCAACGTCGTGGCAGAGGCGGGCAGCGTCGCCACGCGATCGCTTGCCGAAGCGAGCGCTGCAAATCCCTCGGCAGCACTCGCCGCAATCAACCACTGCAGTCGCGCCGCACGCTCGGGTGCTGCGGGCTGCGGCGCACGCGCCTGCGCGGCCTCGAGCACGCGTGCCAGCGGCTTGGTCGACGTCGACATCGGATCCACGAGGCGTCGCAGGCTCTCGACGGGAATCGCGTGCAGATCCGACCACGTCGCCGGCGAGGCCACGCCGCGACGCGTCCGCTCCTCGATGCTCGGTGACTCGACCGTCATCGCCACCAGGTCGCCATCGGCATCCAGCCACGGCGTGCCGGGATCCAGGATCGACGAACCGGCCGACGTCTGGAGCGCCATCGCAGCAGGCTGCGGTGCAAGCGCCCGGCATCGCGAAGCCACCACGGCACCCGAACTTGATGTGGCGGTGAGTTCGGCACCATCAGCAGGCGCGGTTCCAAGCTCCACCACCGAGAGGCCCTCGTCCGTCTGCAGCGGCCACCACGCGAGGTCGATCACGCTTCCCCGTCCGACGGCGCCCCACACCTCCTCACCCTTGCCCGCCGGCGACC
>CAMDAQ010000051.1 GCA_945888705.1 Singulisphaera sp. GP187 | reverse complement strand
CGCGACGGCGGTGCAGGTGCCGAGGTCTGAGGGGATGGTGCACTGGCCGTAGTAGTTATATCCCCACGCTCTGACGGTGCCGTCTGTTCGGAGCGCAATGCTGTGGGAGCCGCCGGCCGCGACGGCGGTGCAGGTGCCGAGGTCTGCGGCGGGGATCGTGCACTGGCCCTCACTGTTGCGTCCCCAAGCCCTGACGGTGCCGTCTGTGCGCACCGCGATAGCGTGGTTATCGCCAGCGATGGCGAGGCAGGGTCCGACGTCTGCGGGGACGGTGCACTGGCCGGAGCCGTTGTACCCCCACGCTCGGACGGTGCCAGACGGACACGATCCCCAGTTCACCAAGAGTGCACCGAGATCCGCGCCGTCCACCGCGCCGTCACCGTTCACGTCCGCGTCGTCGTTCTGTTGGCCCCACGCAGTAAGCAGTGCACCAAGGTCGGCGCCATCTACGAGTGCATTGTGATCGAGATCACCCACACACTGGGCGAGGGCAGGCACTGATAGGCCGAGACCTAGCCCAACAGTGAGCGCGCGAATCAGGACGCCAAGAGTTTGTTCAACCTTCAAATGGATAGCCTTCTTCGATAGTCAGGACGATTAACCCGTGGGGGCTCTTCTTCAAGAGTAGAGGTTGGAAATGGCATTGCCGGCTCTGCGGTCTCTGCGCGTGACGCTTTGATTGTGACAGCCCGTCAATTGCTGTTACGGTTGGACTGCAATGGTGTGATAGGAGCCTGCGGCGATGGCGCTGCAGGGGCCGAGGTCGGCGGGGATGTTGCACTGGCCCGAGCCGTTGCTTCCCCACGCCCTGACGGTGCCGTCGGTGCGCAGGCCGATGGTGTGAAAGCCGCCTCCTGCGATGGCTGTGCAGAGGCCCAGGTTCTCAGGGATGGTGCACTGGCCCGAGCCGTTGCTCCCCCACGCCCTGACGGTGCCGTCTGTGCGCAAGGCGATGGTGTGGTAGTAGCCCGCCGCGACGGCGGTGCAGGCGCCGAGGTCTGCGGGGATAGTGCACTGGCCGTAGCCGTTGTCTCCCCACGCTCTGACGGTGCCGCCTGCTCGAAGCGCAATGCTGTGGTAGTCGCCGGCCGCGACGGCGGTGCAGGTGCCGAGGTCTGAGGGGATGGTGCATTGACCGTAGAAGTTGTATCCCCACGCCTGGACGGTGCCGTCAGTGCGCAGCGCGATGGTGTGGTTGCTGCCCCCCGCGATGGCGGTGCAGGGGCCAAGGTCGGTGGGGATGTTGCACTGGCCGTAGTAGTTGTATCCCCACGCCCGAACGGTGCCATCAGTGCGCAGCGCGATGGTGTGGCGGTCACCGGCCGAGATAGCAGCACAGGAACCGAGATTCGTTGGAATGTTGACTTGACCGCTGAAGTCGCTTCCCCAGGCTCTTACAGCACCGTCGCTGCGCAGCGCGATGGTGTGGTAGCGACCGCCTGCGATTGCGGTACAGGGGCCAAGCTCCGCGGGTACGGTGCTCTGGCCGAAGTGGTTGTATCCCCAGACCCTAACGATGCCGTCGTTGCGGATTGCCAACGTGTGGTAGTCGCCCGACGCGATGGTAAAGCAGGCGCCAAGGTTCGAAGGTGTCGTGCATTGGCCCTCACTGTTGCGCCCCCACGCCCTGACGGTGCCGTCTGTGCGCAGCGCAACGGTGTGGTCGCCGCCCCCAGAGATGGCTGTGCAGGTGCCGAGGTCTGCGGGAATGGTGCACTGACCGGAACTGTTGTTTCCCCAGGCTCTGACGGTACCGTCAGTGCGCAGCGCGATGGTGTGGGAACTCCCCCCTGCGATGGCGGTGCAGGTGCGGAGGTCGGCGGGGATGTTGCACTGGCCGGAGCCGTTGTATCCCCACGCCCTGACGGTGCCGTCTGTGCGCAGCGCAATACTGTGGTAGCCGCCGGCCGCGACGGCTGTGCAGGTGCCGAGGTCTGAGGGGATGGTGCACTGGCCATGGGTGTTAGACCCCCACGCCCTGACGGCGCCGTCTGTGCGTCGTGCGATGGTGTGGTAGTAGCCGGCTGCGATGGCGTTGCAGAAGTCTAGGTCAGTTGGGATGGTGCACTGCCCGTCGGTATTCGACCCCCAGGCTCTGACGGTTCCGTCAGTGCGCAGCGCGATGGTATGGGTACTGCCTCCAGCGATGGCAATACAGGCGCCTAGGTCAGTTGGGATGGTGCACTGCCCGTGGGTATTCGACCCCCAGGCTCTGACGGTACCGTCGGTACGTAGCGCAATGGTGTGGGAACTGCTCCCTGCAATGGCGATGCAGGGTCCGATTTCCGTGGGCGGGTTGTTCTGGCCGTATGCGCCCCCTCCCCACGCCCTGACGGCGCCGGACCGACACGACCCCCAGTTCACTAGGATGACGCCTAGATCCGCTCCATCCACAGTGCCGTCACCATTCACATCCGCGGGGCCATCATGCGTTCCCCACGCCGTGAGAAGTTCCCCGAGGTCCGCGCCGTCCACCACTGCATTGTCGTCGAGGTCGCCCGCGCACTGGGCACAGGCTGGAGCTGGCTCGTACAGCAACGATGACACCGCCGGGATGACCAGCAACCGACGGATCCAGCTTGAGTTGTTCATCATCGGTTGACTCTCCGAAACCCTACAATATCGCTGCGACCATTGATTGCAAGCATGTCGAGCAGCACAGTCGTGAGATTGGTTGTAATCAGGTCGAGCCTCGCTCCCTCGCACCATTGCGTCGGGGGTAGCCGTAGGGGTGTTAGGTGTCGCCAGCATGCGCGCAGCAAGGCCCGCGGGGAAGCGCAAGGACGAGTGTGGGATCGTGCAGTCGCGCGCCCGTGCTAGCGTGCCGTGATGATCGTCACGCTGCTTGCGTCGCTTGCATTCACCCAAGGCGCCGGACCGTCATCGACCACGCCGGCGCTGGCAACCGCGCCGGCAACAACGTCGACAACCACGCCAGCAACAACATTGGCAACCGCACCTGCGGCCGAGTCGATGGGCGCGCGACTCGCGGCATGGCATGACCTGCTCGCCGCCGAGCCGCACATGGCCGGCACGCCTGGCGACGCCAGGGTCATCGAGTCGATCGCGAACTCATTCCGCGAGCTTGGCCTCGAGGTCGAGGTGCATCCCTTCTGGGCGTACCTGCCGCGCCCGCGCGAGCCGATCGTCGAGATCGTGGGCACGCCGGCCGACATGCCGCTCGCCGAGCCCAGCGCACCCGGCGCCCGCCGCGGCGTGATGCGACTGGCGGTGCGCGAAGAGAACTTGGCCATCGATCCGCAGCTCGCTCATGCGGGGCTCACCTTCGCGTGGAACGCGTACAGCGGCCGAGGTGACGTGACCGGCGAGGTCGTGTACGTGAACCATGGCACGCGTGCGGACTTTGCGAAGCTGCGCGAGCAGGGGGTCGATCTCGCGGGCAAGGTCTGCTTGGCTCGATACGGCGGGAACTTCCGCGGCTACAAGGCGAAGTTCGCCGAAGAGGCCGGTGCCGTCGGACTCATCATCTTCACGGATCCCGGCGACAGCGGTCCCGCGAAGGGAGCGACCTGGCCCGACGGTGGTTGGGCGAACGCCAGCTGCATCCAGCGCGGCAGCATCAACACGCTGCCGTACTCCGGCGATCCGCTCACGCCCGGGCGCGAGGCGACCGAGCACGCGGAGCGGCTCGATCCCGCAGCGGTCGGACTGCCATCGATCCCCGTGCAGCCCATCGGCTGGGGCGCCGCACGCGAGATCGTGCGCCGCATGCGTGGTGCGCCGCTCTTCGATCCTTCATGGGCCACGGGCTTCGAGGGTCCCACGCTGCTCACGGGCGGACCTGATCTGCGCGTGCGCGTGACGGTGGCGCATGAGCCCGCGGTCGTCCGCTCGGCCAACGTGATCGCGCGCTTGCCCGGCCGCGCAACGGATGGCGGCCTGGTCGTCGTCGGTTGCCATCACGATGCATGGGGCTTCGGTGCGGCGGACCCGCTCGCCGGGACGATCGTGCTCATGGAGGCCGCCCGCGAGTGTGCGGCGCAGGCCAAGGCGGGTCGCGGCCCGGCGCGTGACACGCTGTTCTGTGCGTGGGGCGCCGAGGAGTTCGGCATCGTCGGCAGCACCGAGTGGGTCGAGCGCGAGCGTGCGATGCTCCAAGCACGATGCGTGGGCTACATCAACCTCGACATGGCGGCGATGGGCGTGAACTTCGGCGCCTCGGTGAGCCCGTCGCTCCGTGGGATCGTGAGCGATGTTTCCAGGCAGGTGCCGAGCGCACTCGATGCCGCCCGGTCGATCTTCGACGTCGGTGCGAAGGAGGGCATCCTGCCGCTTGGCGACCTCGGAGGCGGTAGCGATCACCAGCCGTTCCTGTGTCATGCAGGCGTCCCCGCGATCGGACTTTCAGCAGGTGGATCGCAGGGCACGAGCTACCACTCCAACTACGACACGCTGCTCTGGTACCGGCGCACCGTCGGCACCGACTACGCCGGAGCTTCGATGCTCACGCGCATGACCGTCGCGTTGGTCGATGCACTTGCTGCCCGGAGCCCGGAGCCATGGCGGGAGTGCACCGCCGCAGCCACCGCGCTTCGTGCCTGCACCGCACGCCTTGCCTCCGATGGCGCGGAGCGCGCGCGGTCGCTCGCCGATCGTTTCGATGCTCTCGCCCGATCCATCGAGGCCCGTGGGCCGATCGATCGCAAGGCTGCTCAGGCCCTTCAGCAATGTTGGCTCGATCCCGAAGGCCTTCCCGGTCGACCATGGTTCCGCAACGTGTTTGCGTCGAGCGATCGTGATTCGGGCTACGGCGCGTGGGTGCTCCCGGGGCTTCAGGCGGCGATCGCGGACGCAGACCCAGCCGCGGCCGATGGCGCCCTGAACCAGCTCGAAGCGGTGGCCTCACGCATGGGCGCGCAGCTCGGAACCCGATAAGCGAAGCCAGGGGTCCGTGAGCCGGCATTTGCCCGCTTCCGCCCACTCCGAAAGACACACAATCGGGTGGCCTCCCTGCGAGTGGGGCGTATAGTCAGTCCGTCCGGGAACGCCCGGCTGTCCGTCCACGAACCCTACAGACCGACCCATGCGAACCACCATCACCGCGCTGTCCGTCCTGGCTGTCACCGCCTCGGCCCTTGCCGGCACGACCCCGATCAAGCCCAAGCAGATCATCGGCACCGGGCTCGTGTACCCCACGTGGATCGGCCATGCGCCCGGCGACGAATCTCGTCTGTTCGTGCTGGAGAAGGCCGGTCGCGTGCGCATCATCGACCTCGGTGCGACCCCGACGCTCCGCGCGACGGCGTTCCTGAACATCGATCCGATCGTCACTGGCGGCGCTTCGACGAGCGACGAGCAGGGCCTGCTCGGCATGGCCTTCGACCCCGACTACGCGACCAACGGCCAGTTCTACGTCTACTACACCGGCACGGGCACCAACAATCTGGCGCGCTACACCGTGTCGGCCGACCCCAACGTCGCCAACGCGACCGGCGTGGTCATGATGACCTGGTCGGATCCGTATTCGAACCACAACGGCGGCGACATTCATTTCAAGCCGGGAACGCGCGACCTGTACATGGGCGCCGGCGATGGCGGCAGCGCCAACGATCCCGGCAACGTCGCCCAGAACCTGAGCAGCCGACTCGGCAAGATGCACCGCATCCGTCCGACGGTCGGCGGCGCGTCGCCGTACTACACGATCCCGAGCGACAACCCGTTCTTCGGTGGTGCCACCACCGCTGACGACACGGTGTGGTCGTACGGCCTTCGCAACCCCTGGCGCTGGTGCTTCGACCGCGACAACAGCGACATGTACATCGCCGACGTCGGCCAGAACGCAGTCGAGGAGGTCGACTTCGAGCCCAACGGCACGCCGGGTGGCCGCAACTACGGCTGGCGCTGCACGGAAGGCACCAGCAACACCGGGCTGACCGGCTGCACCTTCGGCAGCCCTTCGCTGACGGCTCCCGTCCGCACGTACGGCCACAACTCGACTGGCGGCTACAGCATCACCGGCGGTCGCGTCTACCGCGGCTGCGCCATGCCCGACATGCAGGGCATCTACTTCTATGTCGACTACTCGACGAACAACTCATGGTCGTTCCGCATGGTCAACGGCGTCGTGACGGAGTTTGTCACCCGCAACGCGGAACTGGCCACGTCCGTAGCCAACCAGACCGTCAACCAGGTCGTGGCGTTCGGTGAGGACGCCAAGGGCGAGCTCTACATGGCCGACCACGGCGGACAGATCTACAAGATCATCCCGGCTGCCGGCGAAGTGACCTGCCCGACCCCGAACCCGAACGACCTGAACAACGACGGCCTCGTTGACGGCGCTGACCTCGGCATCCTCCTCGGCAACTGGGGCGGAGCAGGCTCGGGCGACATCGACGGCAATGGTGCTGTCGATGGTGCTGACCTGGGCATCCTGCTCGGCGGCTGGGGCGTCTGAGCGCACCGATCCGCTTCAAGCGAACTCCGCGGGCTCGGACCGAACGGTCCGGGCCCGTTTCGCTTGGCGTCACGCCCTCCGCTGTTGCACCCCCAAGCGATGCCATCGCCGACCTGGGAGGTCGCGGGGGCTTGCTTTGCCGCATCCGGTCGCGCTGACGATCAGTGCGAGCTGGGGCCTGCGGCCTTCTCCCTCGCGGCCTTGGCCTTGCTCAGGATGTTGAGCGTCTCGACCCCGAGGCTGAAGGCCATGGCGAAGTAGATGTACCCCTTCGGCACATGGAAGTGCAGGCCCTCGGCCACCAGGCTCATGCCGATCAGGATCAGGAAGCTCAGGGCGAGCATCTTCACGGTGGGGTGGCGATGCACGAAGTCGCTGATGCGGCCCGCGAACATCAGCATGACGATCATGGAGATCACCACCGCGAGGATCATCACCGTGATCGATTCGGCCATGCCGATCGCCGTGATCACCGAATCGATGCTGAACACGATGTCCATCAGCATGATCTGGCCCACGATGATCGCGAAGGACTTCCCGCGTCCGGCGGTGAGCGCGTGCTCGCCGCCCTCGACCGAGTGGTGGATCTCCTTGGTGCTCTTGACGAGGAGGATCAGTCCGCCCGCCAGCAGCACGAGGTCGCGCCAGCTCGGGGCGATCTCGCGGCCGAGTGCGTTGATGGTCACGACGGGCGTGGTCAGCTTGGCGATCCAGCTGATGCTCATGAGGAAGGCCACGCGCATGAGCAGGGCACCGATCAGCCCCATCCGGCGCGCCTTGGCTTGCTGCTCCTTGGGCAGGCGACCGCACAGGATCGCAATGAAGACGATGTTGTCGATGCCCAGCACGATCTCGAGCACGGTCAGCGTGACCAGCGCGATGAGGTGCTCGGGCGTGAAGAGCGACGCGAGATCGATCAGGGCCAGCATGCGGGGGCGTACACTAACGCCATGCGGACCATCCTGATCGTGCTCTTGACCATGGGATCGATCGGCTGCGGGCAGGCTCCTGCGCCGGCTGCGGATGCGTCGACGGTGCCCGCTGCGGCCACGGCGGCCTCGGCTGAAGCAGCGCCCGCTGCGCAGTCACCCGCGACCTCCGCCGAACCGGCGACCGCAACGGTGACCGCCGCACAGGTGCCGGTTCCTGCGTCGCCGGGTGCAGCAATGCCCCAAGCTCCACAGCAGAGCACCACCGCCACGCAGGCGCACCCACTGGTCGTGGATCCGCCCAAGGTCGACTTCGGCGCGGTGCCGCCGGGGGCGCGCAAGTCGACCACCTTCACGCTGCGCAACCCGACCGGCTCGCCGCTGAAGATCATCGACGCGAAGCCCAGCTGCAAGTGCACCGACATCACGCCGATGAAGGGCGTGACGATTCCCGCCGGCGGCGCGGTCGAGCTGCAGGCCACGCTGGCCGTGCCGCGCACGCCCGGCAAGAAGGACGCCAAGGTGATGATCGTCGTCGAGCAGTTCGGCATGACGGTCGCGCAGATGGAAGCGACCGCCACGCTGCCGATCATGGCTTCGCCCGAATACGTCGAAGCGCTCAAGGGCGTGGCGTCGGGCACCTTCACGCTGGCCGCAGGTGATGGCGCGCCCTTCAACGTGATCGGCTCGTGGGGGCTTCCCATCACGGAAGCCCAACCGGGCGCGAAGGCATCGCACGTGATGACGTGGACCACCGCCGGCGTGAACGGCCCGCTCCCGCAGTGGGTCGTGGTGGCGACCGATCGTGCCGATGCGCCACTGGTGGCCCTGCGGATCCGCCATGAATCCACCGGCACGCTCTTCGACAAGGATGCTCGCGAGGCGCGCCAGTGGTTCTTCGCGGATCCGCTCGTCGTGGCGGGGCGCATGGAGAAGGGGACCAAGCAGCAGCTCGAACTCGATCTTGAGAGCACGAACCCGGCCGCGCGCCGCATCCCGGTGCGGGAAGGCTGGAATGCCGTGACCGGTGCGACGTGCGCGACGGGTGGGTTCGCCTGCACGCTCGCGGAGTCCAAGCTCGATGGCGACTTCGTCCGCGTGAAGATCGACTTCGCGGTCGATCAGGCGCCGTCGGGGCTCTCCGTCGTGCCGGTGACGATCACCACGGCGACTGGTTCCGGCGTGATCCCCGTGGCGGTGCTCGTTCCGTGAGCGTGGTCCGCGTCGATGCGCGCGACGCAGCAGCGGTCACCGATGCGCTGCTGGCCGCAGCCGAAGGCATGCGCAACGCCGAAGGGCGACGCGGCGCCACGCAGTGGATCCCGTCGCGCGGCACGCTGCTGGCGACCGGTGACCTGCACGACAACCTCATGCACCTGCAGGCAGTCCTTCAGCTGGCATGCCTCGACGCTTCACCTGACCATCACGTCATCCTGCACGAACTGATCCACGGCGAGTCGCTCACCGGCGGCATGGACACGAGCTACCGCATGCTGGTGCGCGTGGCTGAGCTCGTGCTGGCCTATCCAACGCAGGTGCACCCGCTCCTGGCCAACCATGAACTTGCGCAGGCCTGCAAGCTGCGGATCTCCAAGGGCGCAGGGGAGCAGGTGCAGCTCTTCCTCGACGGCCTCGACTGGGTCTTCGGCGACGAGGCGCAGCAGGTCAGCGACGCGGTCGACCGATTCATCCTGGCCATGCCGCTGGCGGTCCGCTCGGCGAGCGGGCTGTTCTGTGCCCACAGCACGCCGGCGCCCTTCGAGGTCGAGTCGGCCGATGTCGGTGCACTCGATCGCGAACTCGATCCAGCCCGCTACACCGATCACGAAGGGATCGCCTGGCAGTTCACCTGGGGCCGGGGGCAGACCCCCGAGAGTTCGCGTCGCATGGCCGAGCGGCTCGGTGCACGATTGATGGTGTGCGGCCACGCGTACGTCGAGCAGGGGGCCGAGGCCGTTTCGCCGGAATTGCTGCTGCTCAACAGCGATCACGCGCGTGGCGTCGCGGTCGAGATCCCGCTCGAAGGTCCCTTGCCTTCGGCGACCGAGCTCGCCCGCGAGGCGGTCTTCCTTGCCACGGTTGGCTTCGAGGAATGATGGCCGGTCTTGCCATCACGGGATCGCAGCGATCCGTCGGCGTGGCCGCGTGGCGCGAGGGTGGCGCCGTCGTCGCCGTCGATCATGTGGAGCCGTCACGCGAGCGGGACTGGCTCTGGCCATCGATCGACGAAGCCTGCCGAGGTGCGGGCGTCGCCCCGCTCGAGCTGACCTGGGTTGCCGTCGACATCGGCCCCGGCGGATTCAGCGGTCTGCGCACCACGATCGCCGCTGCGCAGTCGATCGCCACCGTGCATGGGCTGCCATGCATCGCGGTGCCGTCGGCACTCGTGGCTGTGTGCTCGACCTTGCCCGCCGCTGCATCGGGAGTTCCTGGGTCGGCTCACGCCGTGCTCGCCGTGAAGGGCACCACGGCATGGATCGCCACGCTCGCGCACGACGATCGCGGTTGGTCCCAGCGCGCGGCGTCGGTGACCGAGTGGGGCAGCTGGGTACCGCAACCGGGTTCGACGGTTCTTGCCGACGCACACTGCCCGTTGGCGCTCCGGCAGGCGTGCGATGCACATGGGGCGGCCGTCGTCGAGCCGATGTGGTCGGGCGCAGGGGTGATGATGGCCGCGAGGCGGCTGTGGGAGGAGGGGCATCGCGTGCCTCCAGCGGGACTCAGCCCTGAGTACGCGCGCGAGCCCGAGGCCGTGACCCTCTGGCGGCAGCGCCACGGCGGATAACGGCACTGGACTCGCGTCATTTCCGCGATTGCGCTTCACCCATCCCTGAGGGTGGCCGATGCATCGCCCGAGGACATCCCATGACCACCCGCGAACCTGCTGCGTCCATCACCACCGATGCCATCAAGCGATTCGGCACTGCGCGGATCGTGCTGTGCGGCTCGCGAGCCGAGGCCTGGACGCCAGTGGTGCGTGGTGCCGGTGGGTGGAAGACGCACATCGTGCCGGCTACGGCCGTGCGCGAGGCGCTCGCGCTGCTGCGCGAGGGGCCGTTCGATCTCGTCGTGCTCGATCTTGACGGCGTGCGTGCCGCACGGGCGCGGCTCCTGCACACCATCCGTTCCTTGGCGCCGCATGTGGGCATTGTGTGCATTGCGCGAACGGCCGACCGTGACCTGCTGCTCGCTGCCCTGCGCGAGGGCGTGGTGGATGTCCTGAGCGGTGCGGAACAGGAAGCCGAGTTCCGCGCGCGCATCGCGCTTGGGCTCGAGCAGGGCGTTGCACGCCGATTGCGCGAGCGTCGACTCAACGTGCTTGAGACCGCGTGCCGCCGGCTCAGCCGCGAACGCGAGACGCTCAATCGACAGCTCGGTGGCGTGGTCAGCGACCTGGCCCAGGCGCAGGAGCGCACTGAGGAGCGCGTGGCCCTGGCTTCGGCCGCAGCGGAACTGCGGGCGATCCTCACGCTCGAGAGCGATGTCGATGCCATGCTCAAGCTGGCCGCACAGGCCTTCGTCCTGCGCCTGGGCGCCGCGAACTGCGCGGTCTTCGTCGAACGCGGCGAGGGCCGTTACGACCTCTGCGGCTACCTGCGTGATGACGTCTCGCGCTCGGCCGTTTCCGGCATGCTCGACACGCTTGCCGACGAATGGTGCGCATCGCTCGCCATGCACGGCGCACCGCTGATCTTCGATGGCTCCACGCCACCTCCCGAGACCTTCCGCCGGCTCCAAGGGCTGCTTCCCGGCCGCGCGGTGTGCACCGTGGCGTGCCGCGAGGGTGTCACGCGCCCGGCAGTCCTCGTGCTCTTCCGTGATGCCGATCGCCCATTCGCGCCGGAGCTCGCGCCGCTCGCTGATGCGCTCGGCGAATCCGTGGCGAGCAGCCTGACACGGATCAAGCGGATCCAGTCGCGCGCGAAGGATGGCCCCAAGGGCCAGGACCACGGCAAGGCGGCGTGATGCCGCTCATGCCGTTCGGTCGGGAGCGAGCCGCGCGAGGATGGTGACGCCGCCCGTGACGCGGTCACCGACCTTCACGCGAACCTCGACGGCTTCCGGTCGCGGCAGGATGAGTTCGGTCGTCGAGCCAAACTTGATCAGCCCGAAGCGTTCAGCGCGGTCGAGCTGGTCGCCTGTCGCCACGGCGCACACGATGTGGCGCGCGATCGCACCCGAGACCTGGCGGATCCCGATCGGATCGCCGCCTTCGGCTCGCAGGCGGACCGTGTTGCTTTCGTTCACGCGGGCGCTCTCTTCGGTGCGCGCATCGAGGTACTTGCCCGGGCGATGCTCGATGGCCTCGACGGTTCCCGCGCAGGGCGCGCGGTTGATGTGCACATCGAGCACGCTGAGAAAGATGCGAACGACCGTGGCGGGTCCACCGATCGCATCGTGCCAGGGCACCGTGAAGACGGCGCTGACCTTGCCATCGGCCGGGCTGACCATGTCGGCGGGGTCGCTGCTTGCCGGGCGACGGCCAAGCGGGTCGCGGAAGAACGCCACGACGCCGAGCCAGAGCACGCCCACCACGGCGTAAAGCGCGGGCGGCAAGGACCACACGAACACGCCAATGCACAGGAGCGCCGCCACGGCCGTGGCGATGCCCCACTCGCGCAGGCCGTACCTGCTCAGCAGCATCGATCGATCACTCGGTCGCCTTGCCGATGAAGAATCCGGCAACGCCGAACACGACGACGGCGCCGGCGAGACCGCCGACCCACATCATCATGTCGCCCTTGATCATGCCGGTGAGCGTGGGCGTGCCGCCGAGCGACGTGCCGATCGCGATCACCAGGCAGATGGCCAGGCATGCGGCTGCGCCGAGCATGAGCCCGACGCTTGCGCCGCTCCAGGCGCCGCTGACTTCTTCCGGCACCACGGCAGCACCGACACCAAAGGCACCGATCGCGGCGGCAGGAGCATCGGCTTCGCCCTCTGCACCCGCACCGACGTCGGCGAAGAGGCCGCTGGCGGCATTCGGCGCCGACTCATCGGCCGAGACTTCCTCGAAGAGCTGCAGGCCGGCCGAGCTTTCGTCGGCGGCGTCGCGCGTCATGTCGAGCAGGCCGCTGCCGGAGCCGACGGTCTCGAGGTTCAGGCCGCTGTCGCTGAGGCCGCCATCGGCAGCGATGCCGGGGCTCGGGGCAGCGCCGCTGTCGGCCATGCCCATGCTCGGCGATGCACCGCTGTCAGCGAGTCCAACGCTCGGTCGCGCGCCGCTTGCGGCACGGCCAGGGTTGCTGTCGGCGAGGCCCATCTTCGGGGCAGCGCCAGCGCTACTGTCGGCAAGGCCCAGGCCGCCGAGCAGGTCATCGTCGCCGCTCGACATCGGCGGCGGGGCGTTGCGGCCAGCGCCGCTGTCCGCGAGTCCAAGCGATGCAGCGCCCGCGCCGCTGTCGGCAAGACCAAGTCCACCAAGCAGGTCGTCGTCGCCGCCGGCCGCGGGCGCAGCAGGAGCGCTCATCGCAGCGCCGCTGTCGGCGAGACCGAGGCCGCCGAGCAGATCGTCATCGGCCGGGGCCGCCGCGCGCGACGGTGCGGCAGAAGGCGCACCGAGATCAAGGTCGAGATCGAGTCCATCGCCCGCGAGTGCGGGGCCGCCGGCGCCGCTGCCGCTGAGTGGAAGATCGAAGCCACCGCTGCTGCCGCCGCCAAGGTCGCCGAGTTCGAGATCCAGACCATCATCATCGGTCTGGGCGAGCTGGTCGATGTCCGCAGCCTTGAACTTGATCTGGTCCTTGTCGCGGAACTCCTGGAGCTGGCCCGCCTGAGCCATCTGGAGCAGTTCTGCGGGCGACTTCTTGAGCTTCGCGGCGGCCTCTTCGAGCGAGTAGAACAGGCGTGACATGGACCTTCCTTCAATCAGCGGGCGAGCCACGGGGCGGTGCAGCGGCACCGACCATGGAGACGCCGGGCGTGGGAAGCGCCAAGGTAGCGCAAAGGCCGGGTCGGCGCGAGGTTCACCCTCGCCAAAGTGGCTCTCCGCGGCGATCGAACGATGGTTCGTCGAGCATGCACGTGACCTTCCGTGGCGGCGCGAGCGAAGCGGTTATCGCGCCCTCGTCAGCGAGTGCATGCTGCAGCAGACGCAAGTCAGTCGGGTCATCGAGCGGTTCGAGGCGTTCGTGGCACGATGGCCCTCGGCGCCAGCGCTCGCGGCCGCCACCGAGGGCGAGGTGCTCGCGATGTGGCAGGGGCTTGGCTACTACCGCCGCGCGCGCAGGTTGCACGAAGCAGCCAAGGCTTGCGTGGCACGGTTCGGCGGCGAGGTCCCCGTGCGTGCGGCCGAGCTCGTCACCTTGCCGGGCGTTGGGCGGTACACCGCCGGTGCGGTCGCGAGCATCGTCCATGGTGAACGTGCAGCCATCGTCGATGGCAACGTGGCGCGCGTGCTGCTTCGCGTGCACGGTCGCGCCGTGGACCCGGCGGCGCGTTCCACGCAGGATTGGCTCTGGTCGACCGCGCAGGAGCTCGTGGAGCGAGCATCGAACCCTGCGGCGTTGAACGAGGGATTGATGGAACTGGGCGCGCTCACCTGCACGCCGCGGACGCCGCGCTGTGACGCGTGCCCATGGCGCACGCGCTGCATCGCCCATCGTGACGGTGCGGTCGATCGCATTCCGGCCATCGCGCCGAAGGCGGCGCGGCCGACCGTGCACTGGGAGACGTTGGTGATGCGCGATGCACGGGGCCTTGTGCTCGAACAACGCAGCGATCGAGGCCTTTGGGCGGGGCTCTGGCAGTCACCCACGATCGAGCATGCGACAGCCGACTCGGTTGGTGCGTTCGAGCCGCACGCGGCATGGCCTGGTGTGCATGGCATCGTTGAGGCGGGCGCGTTCACCGTGGTGACCTCGCCGCGCCGGGTGCACTTCAGGGTCTGGATCGCGAAGGCTCCGCCGCGCATCGCGCGTGGTTGGCACAGGGTTCCCGACGATGCGTTGGTCGCGCACGCCATGTCCAACGCCATGCGGCGGGTGCTCGAGACGGCATCGTGCGTCAGGCCGACAGGAGGCGCTCGAGCAACTCGCTCGCGCGCAGCAAGCGGCTCTCGGCGAACGCCGGTGCCTGCAGCTGCAGTCCGACCGGCAGCGCGTGGCCGCTCGAGCGGTCGGTCCCGCCGGGAAGGCTGATGCCCGCGATGCCCGCGATGTTGGTGTTCACCGTGTACACGTCGTTCATGTACATCTGCAGCGGGTCGGTCACGCCGCCGATCGTGAACGCCGCGGTGGGCGCCGTGGGCCCCAGGATGACGTCGCACTGCGCGAAGGCCGTGTCGAACTCCTGCTTGATGAGCCGGCGGATGCGCAGCGCGCGGTCGTAGTAGGCGTCGTAGTAGCCGCTCGAGAGGACGTACGTGCCGAGCATGATGCGGCGCTGCACCTCTGCGCCGAAGCCCTCGCTGCGGCTGCGCGCGTAGAGCTCCTCCAGACCTTCGCCAGCGTGCTGTGCCGCACGGTGCCCGTACCGGATGCCGTCGAACCGAGCGAGGTTGCTGCTCGCTTCGGCAGGGGCGATGACGTAGTAGGTGCTGATGCCGTGATCGGTCATCGGCAGGTCGATGTCCACGATGGTTGCGCCGGCAGAGCGGAGCAGGCCGAGGGCGCGCTCGAGCGCTTCGGTCACCGCTGGATCATTGTTGCGCAGGTATTGCGAGGGCACCCCCACACGCAGCGCGCGCGGATCGGCAGGCGGCGTGGCCTGCCAGTCCTCGACCGCGACGGCAGCGCTCGTGGAGTCGTGCGCGTCCACGCCGGCCATCACGCCGTACGCCAGCGCCGCATCGCGCACCGTTGCCGTGAAGGGTCCGATCTGGTCGAGGCTGCTGCCGAAGGCGACGAGTCCCCATCGGCTGACGCGGCCGTAGGTCGGCTTGAGTCCGACGATGCCGCAGAAGGCCGCCGGCTGCCGGATGCTGCCGCCCGTGTCCGAGCCCAGCGACAGATCGCAGAGCCCCGCGGCCATCGCGGCCGCCGAGCCACCGCTTGAGCCGCCCGGCGTGCGCGTGGGATCGTGCGGGTTGCGGACCACGCCCCAGGCGCAGGTCTCGCTGCTCGAACCCATCGCGAACTCGTCCATGTTGGTCTTGCCGACGATCACGGCACCGGCGCCAACGAGCCGCGTGACGACCGTGGCATCGAACGGCGATCGGTAGCCCTCGAGCATCCGGCTCGAGCAGGTGGTCTGACCAAGCGTCGTGGCGATGTTGTCCTTGACGGCCACGCACACGCCGGCCAGCGGGCCAGGATCGCGACCGGCTGCGATCATGGCATCGATGGCTGCCGCGCGTTCGAGCGCAGCCTCGTGGAAGACCTCGTGGTAGGCGTTCAGTCCGGGATTGGCCGTGTCGATGGCGTCGAGCGTGGCGCGAGCATGATCGAC
>CAMDAQ010000050.1 GCA_945888705.1 Singulisphaera sp. GP187 | reverse complement strand
ATGCAGCTTGGCGCTGCCCGATCTCCAGCCGAAGTCGCCACCCTCCACCA
Source organism: Singulisphaera sp. GP187 (assembly GCA_945888705.1). Lineage (GTDB taxonomy): Bacteria > Planctomycetota > Phycisphaerae > Phycisphaerales > SM1A02 > SYIB01. The sequence goes on along the minus strand of CAMDAQ010000050.1, from coordinate 15,765 downwards.
GGTGCAGCACGCGCGGGGCGCGGTACCACGGCGCACCGATGTCCCACTCCATGTCGCTGTCGTAGGTCATGGCCTCGCCATCGACGGTGAAGTCGATGTCGCATGCGTTGCGCATGCCGCACGCCACGATCTCGCAGCGCGATCCATCGGTCGCGCATCGCACCAGCATGCCACCCGGAGCCATGATGCCGTGCGCGTGGCCGCGCGGATCCCACTCACGCTCCATCACCAGGTCTTCCGCCCAGTGGCGCACCGGTGAATCCTTCGCCGCGCACTCCGGCACCGGCACATGGTTTCCCAGGATCGCCCAGATGCGGCCATCAGGACCCTTGCGGATCCCGTGCGCACCGTGCTCACCGCCGCCGCCCCACGCATAGAGCCGAGCATGCTGCTCGTAGGAACCGTCACCATCGGCATCGGTCAGCTTCCACAGGCCGCCGCCATCCTTGGGTTCGCGGGTGCTGTTGGCCCAGAGCACGTTGCCATCCACGCAGAGGCCATGCACATCACGCACCGGGACATCCAGCGTCGTGATCGTGGGCGGCGTGGTGGACAGGTCGATGCGGTGCAGGCCTTCGTACTGCGAGCCGACGATCGCGCGACCCTTGTCATCGAAGCACATCGAGATCCACGATCCGTGCCCCGCGCCGGCGCTCGCGAGCAGTTCGATCGAGAATCCCTCGGGCACCGTGATCATGTCGGCCGGCGGCGCCTGGCCGCCATCAGCCAGGGCAGGAGTGGCCACAAGGAGCGACGCAGTCAGGCCGATGGTGCGCATGCGGCCATGCTAGGCCGGAGTGCGCGCGGCACGATGGGTCCATGCCATCACGGAGCCGAACCCTCAGGGCTTCGGGATCCGGTTCAGCGTGTACATGGCCAGGTCGTGCAGCAGCGGTTCACCATCGCCAGCGCGCTTGAGCCCCGTGGCGCGCAGTTCATGCACGAAGGTCGGTCGCAGGCCCTCGACCGACAGTTCGATCACGAGCCCGTCGTCGCTCACGGCCTTCGGCGTGACGACCAGTTGCTTCGTCTCGATCTCGGGGCTGCCGTAGGGCTCGAAGTACCAGTAGGTGTAGCTCGACATCGACCATGTCTTCGCATCGAGCGCGCTCGCTCGATCGACAGGTTGCGTCGTCGTGATGCGAAAGCCCATGGGCGTGGCGCGCATCGACAGGATCTCGAAGGGAACCTCGCCCTTCCACGAGAGTCGCTGCAGGCCTTCGCTGCGCGAGCCCGCGCTGGCCCAGCCGCGATTCGTCTCGCCGCACAGGATCGTGCCGGGCGATTCGAGCGCGATGCGGATGATGCCGCAGTCGAATCCATGTCGGAACGGGAAGACCGCGCCCTGCCACTGTCCATCGACCTGTTCGAGATCGATGCGGTTGATGGTGGCGGCGTACTGGTCGGGCACGAGGCACTGCCCCGCGAACGGCCCGAAGGATCCTGCCGGCAGCCACATCGGATTGCCGGGGCTGCGACCGGCCTTGTCGAAGGGCAGCCAGACCGCCGGCAGCCGGTAGTTGGGCATGCGTTGCGCGGCTTGGCCCTGCGTGATGCGATTGGGATGCTCGCCCTTGCTGCCGTCAGCGTTCGGTGCTGGCCACTTCACGAGCGACTCCGGCCGCGCCGTGTCATCGACGCCGAAGGGGTGCCCGTGGTAGTCGCCGCGCACGAGCTGGCTGAGCTTGCTGGTGGCGCACCACTCGCCCTGATTGTCGGTGTAGAAGACATCGCCCCACGGCGCCACGCCCACGCCGCACGGGCTGCGGAGTCCGGCGCACTCATAGGAGATGGAACCATCGGGCGCGATGCGCACCGCCCAGCCGCGCCAGCGTGGACGACCGAAGGGTTCCTCGCCGAAGCCCCGGTTCAGCGTGACCCAGGCTGATCCATCGGGCGTGAAGGCAGGACCGAACGCATATTCGTGATAGTTGCCGCTGATGTCCCAGCCATCCTGCACGGTCTCGAAGGCGTCGCCGCGTCCGTCGCCATCGGCATCGCGGAAGCGCGTGAGCTCGCCGCGCTGCGTCATGTAGATCCACTGGTCGTCACCGGGCTTGCGGGCAAGCCCCATCGGCTCGAGCAGGCCATCGGCGTAGAGCGTCCATGCTGGCTTGGAGCCCGCTTCCTCGCGCACCATCCAGAGTTCGCCGCGGCGCGTGCAGACGAGCGTTCGGCCATCGCCCATGGGCAGGATGCCGCTGACTTCCGGCACCACGCCTTCGGGCCACTCGATCGTGGTGATGGAGCTGTAGACAGCCTCGCGCTCGGCCTGCGATCTGTTGATCGAGCTCTGGGTGGCGCGCGAGGCATCATCGCCCTGCGCGAGCACCGGTACCGCGACGAGGAAGGCCGCTGCCACTGCCGTGAGTCGTGAGATCATCACCATGCGAGCTCCGTGCGCACGACGGCGCTGAATGGGAAGGAAGGATCGTTCGATGGCTGCAGCGGAACGCCCGCCACCAGTTCGGCACGTCCATCCACGACGCGCACGATCGGTCGGGCGCCGCTCACGAAGAGCACCGGACCGCCGTCGATGCGCCAGCCCTCGCCCTCAGGGACGATCGACGATCCCTCGGCAAGCCGGAGGGAGATCGCGTCGTCAGTGCTGCGGGCCTTGACCGTGAACGTTCGATTGAGCCGCGCACCGCCGGTGAAGAGCACCGTGCCGATCGACTCGTCCACCCGCAGCGCGTCGCGGCCGATCGAGAAGGTCGGGTTGCCGCGTGCATCGCGCTGCATGCCCAGGAAGCGCAGACCGCTGTCGCCGCTGCTTGGCCACGGTGCATCGGGTGCAGGGAGCACCGCGACCACCGGGCCGGTGGCCACGGTCACGACCGACGATCCAGCGGGCATGCTCAGTTGGCCAGCGCGGCCGCGCCAGGTGCCTTCGGCATTCATGAACTTGCCCTTCCACGCCTTGGCCAGACGCAGACCGCCGGCGTCGTACACGGCCGAGACACGCTCGGGGAAACCGATCGCGTGGCAGCGCGCACCGATGCCGTCCATGAAGGTGCCGAAGACGATCGTGCGTGCGTCGGGTTCAAGGTCGTACTCGCCTGGCGCGGTGGCCAGGCCCTTGGGCAGCGGCATGCTGCCGCCGAGCGAGAGATAGGTCCAGACACCATCGATCTGCTTCGCGCGGTCCCCGCCGGCGATGTCGGGATAGACACGCTGGTCGGGTGGCCAGAACGCCGGCATACGTGTCCCGGGGCGGAAGCGTTGCGGATCGGCGAGGTACGCGCGGAACCAGCTCGGTCGCACGCGGCCATGCATGCTGGCGAGGTTCACTGCGGGAACGCCGAGCGACTTCTGGTCACCGAGCGTGTGGCAATTCACGCAACTCGCTCCACTCGTGCCCACGATCGCCTTGCCGGCTTCGACAGCCTCTTCGCTGTACGCCGGCTGGGCATCGGCACCCACTGGAGGGTCGGCCGCGGTGAAGTGCGCCGCAAGGTGCGACACGTTCGCGCTGCCGTACGTGGGCATCCGCGTGTTCATGTAGGGGCGCACCCGCTCGGTCCCCGAGAGCATGCGTTCGATCGCGGCGGACTGCAGCTTGGCACCCACGCCGGTGAGCGACGGCGGGATGCGGCCCTCGTCACCGAGGTCAACGTCGCACGTGAAGAGCGCATCGCGGTCGGGGCCCACGCCACCCACACCATCGCGACTGTGGCAGGCGATGCAGTTCATGCGGTCCATCGTGTGCACGATCGCTTGCTTGGGCGGCAGCGGTCGGTCGAGTGCCGCGTGGTTCACGACGAGCATGCGCAGGAGCGAACGTTGGGCATCGTCGAAGCCATACTGCGGAGCGGTGGCGGGAACCGCGTCAGCAAGGCATCCTTCAGAGGAATCGAGCTCGGCCAGGGGCTTGGCCTTGAGTGTCGCGACGGATGGCTCGTGGCAGTTTGCGCAACCCAACGCAGCCCACTTGGACTTGCCCACGGCGAGCAGCGCCTCGTCGGGCCGATCGGTCGAAGGGCCGGGTGTGAAGCGGACGACCCGTGTCGTGAAGGCCGATGGAGGTACATCGCCGCGCGGTGTGCCTGGGCCGTTCCACTGCAGGCGAAGGTCCGCATCACCGGCCGCCTCGAAGAAGGTCACCATCAGATCGTGCGCACCCTGCGTGAGCTCGAGCCTTGCCGACTTGAAGCCGCTGCCATGGATGCCACCGTGGTCGATGACCTTCTTGCCGTCGATCCAGAGCGACGAGCCATCGTCGCTGGCAAGATGAAAGCTCCACGAACCCGACTGCGGAATCTCGATTGCACCCGTGAATCGAAGGGCGTACGAATCATGCCGCGCCTGGTCCGGCAGCGCGATGCGGTCCATGGGGAACGTGCGCAGCGGCACAGCCTGGGCATCAGGACCGATGCCGTCGAAGGCGCCTTCGAAGTACTCGCACTGCAGGCCGTTGCCGGTCGACACCGCGGGTGCCTCGAGACTGCCGGACTGCGCCCGCAGGAGCCATGCAGCGATGTCGCGTGATTCGTCGCGCGTCAGCATCATGCCCGGCATGTGCCCGCCGGGCCTGGCCTTGAGCGGGTCCTGCAAGAAGTCCGTGAGCGCAGCGAGCGAGGTCTTGCGCGCGAGCTGCACCGCATCAAGGCCAGCGCCGTGGCAGGCCTGGCAACCAATGGTCTCGTAGAGCCGCTTCCCGCGGGCGAGCGAAGCCTCGCCGACCGAGACCGGTTCGGAGGCAAAGGTTCCGCGCGTGGAGAGCCATGCCGCGATCGCCACGGCCGTGCGCTCGCGCGATTCCTTGTCCATGCCGTGCATGAGGTCGGGCATGCGCGATCCGAGTTGGCCGACATGCGTGCCCTTGGCGATGAACTCCGCCATCCACGGTCCGTACGCCCGCGAGCCGATCTCGTCCATCTTCGGCGCGCCCATTGGCCGAAGGCGGTCGATCGTGGCGATGGGAGCGGCGTGGCACGCCGTGCAGTTGGCCTTCGAGGCGAGCGATTCGGCGGCGACGTCGGACCATTCGACGTTGGACGATGAGCCTGGTCCGCAGGCCGCGAGCATCACGGGGAGCGAACCGAGCAGTGCGATCGTTCGGCCGAGCGTCATGTGGAGCAGCGTACGTCCGCGGCTAGGCTGTGCGCATGGACCAGTCGACCATCGAGGAAGCCCAGCCGAGCTCAAGCCGCCCCGCCTGGCGCGAGGATGGCCCGTTCGCGGGCGGTGGGTGGGGCGTGATGCGCGTGGCGCTTGCGGTCATCGTCGGTTACCTGATCATGGCCATGCTGGTCATGAGCACGATGTTCCTGGCCGTGCAGGCCATGGACCTCGACGCGATCTTCGAGCAGGGTTTCTGGAAGGCCACCTCGCGCTGGAACACCATCGCGGTCCTGATCAGCCTCCTCAGTGCGGTCGCGGGTGGCGCCGTCTGCGAGCGCATCGCACGAAACAAGATGGGCATCCGTCTCCTGGCGATCGTCTTCGTCGTGGCCACCATCGGATCGCTCGTCACCGTGCTGCGCGCGGGGCCGGATCCCGAGCCCGTGCCCCGGCCATCCACCGAAGCGATCGTGGCCGCTGCCGCCGAGGCAAAGCAGTCGCCGACCCTCTACGCCATGATCCAGGCCGGCAAGCATGCGCGCGAACCGAACTGGATGAAGGTTGCCAATCCTGCGTGCGGGCTCGCCGGTGCGTTGCTGGGCGCGATGCTCGCGCGCCGCCAGCTCCCGATTCGCTGAACCCGCTGCACCGGATCCGTGACCGATGGGCACCGTGTCCCGTCGCGCATCACCGACAGCCATCGATCACGATGGCTCGCCCTCGTGCCGCTCGGCGGAGCGGCGATCCCTGTTCACGCCCGCTCGGGTGCGCTGAACCGTCCGCTCTGCGAGAGGAAGGTGCGCGGGTTGTCGTAACTGACCTTGCGGATCGTCTCGAGTAGGTGCCCGCGGCGGCGCAGCTCGTCCTGGCACTTGGGTACGGCCAGCGGATCGCTCACGCCCCAGTCACCGGCCGAGTTGATCCAGAGCCGGTCGGTGCCATGCATCTCGAAGATGTCGGCGGCGCGCTGTGGCGTGCACTTCGTGTCGGGGTAGAGCGTCATGCCCGCCCAGAAGCCCCGGTCGAGCACCGCGCGCACCGTGTGCTCCTCGACATGGTCGATGAGCACGCGCCCGGGGTCGGCACCTTGGTTGCGCAGGGCATCCATGATCAGGTGCGTGCCCTTGAGCTTGTCCTCCAGATGCGGCGTGTGCACCAGGATCAGCAGGTTGTGCTTCATCGCGAGCGCGATGTGCTCCTCGAGCACCGTCATCTCGTTGCGCGAGTTCTTGTTCAGGCCGATCTCGCCAATGCCCAGCACGGTCTGGCACTCGAGGAACGCCGGGATGATCGACAGGACCTCGCGCGCCAGGCCCACGTCCTCGCTCTCCTTGGGATTGATGCACAGCCACGTGTGATGGCGGATCCCGAACTGCGCAGCCCGCCGCGGCTCGAAGTCGGTCAGCATCCTGAAGTAGTCGTGGAATCCTTGTGCCGTCGAACGGTCGTAGCCGGCCCAGAAGGCAGGCTCGGTGATCGCCACGCAGCCGGCCAACGCCATCCGCTGGTAGTCGTCGGTGGTGCGGCTCACCATGTGCACGTGCGGATCGATGTACATCAGCGGTGCTCCTTGGCATCGATCGGCATCGCGCCGAGCGCACCCTTCATGGGCGCCCGGTCGATCGGCTCCATCGAGCGATCGCTCCAGAGCTCGAGCACCCGCTTCGCGCGATCAGGTTGGCCGTCCAGCACGAGTCCCAGGGCTGCCTTCAGCGCCTCGACGCGGAAGTCGCTGCCACCTGGCTCGCTGGCACGGTCAAATCGGTCGAGGAAGGCAGCGAGATCGAGCACCTTGGCGCGGTGCTCGAGGAAGTACAGGTCCGCCACGGCCTGCTTGGTGAGGGGAGTGCCCATGGGCGCGGATGGTAGGTCGCACCACCCGGCGCCGCAGCATCAGCCGTGCTGGTCGAGGAGCTCGGCGGCGGCCTCGCGCATCGCCACGCGGTCGATCTCGTGGACCTCGACAGGATGGCCGATGTCACGCATCAGCGTGATCGTGAGCGTGCCGCCCAGGTGCTCGCGGAATTCCTCGAGACCTCGCATCAGGTCGTCCATGGAGCGGAGCATCGGGTGCGAGCGGGCCAGGCCGAGGTTCGCCAGCACGCGCAGGATGCGCGCTGCGGGTTCCGCGCCCAGCAGACCGATCCGTCGTGCATACACCGTGTCGAGCGCGAGACCGATGCCCACCGCCTCGCCGTGCGGCAGCTCGAACGAGGTCATGCTCTCGAGTCGGTGGGCCGCCCAGTGGCCATGGTCGAGCGGGCGCGCCTCGCGTGTCTCGAAGGGATCGCCGCCATCGAGGATGTGGCGCGCATGCAGCTCGGCCGACCGCATGATCACGGGCCACGCAGCGTCCATCGAGCGTGATCGGATTGCCGCACCATCGCGTTCGAGCGTGCTGAAGAGCGCGGCATCCTTGAGCAGCGCGATCTTGACCGCCTCACTGAAGCCGCCGCACCACGCCGAATCGGGGAGCGTGCCGAGGAAAGCCCGGTCGCAGACGACCGCATCAGGCGGCGCGAACGAGCCCGTGAAGTTCTTCTTCCCCTTGCGGTTCACGCCGTTCTTCACGCCCATCGCGCTGTCGTCCTGCGCGAGCACGGTGGTGGGCATGCGAACATGACGCACGCCGCGGTGGGCGATCGCCGCGCCAAACCCCACGACGTCGAGCACGGCACCGCCACCGATCGCGAGCACCATGCTGTGCCGATCGATGCGGAGGTGGTCGACGGCATCGAGCACATCCTCGACGCAGGACGGATCGTTCTTGCACGCTTCGCCACCCGGCATCGACTCGACCCAGACCAGTTCGGGCAGGCCCGCATGCGCCTGGAGGTAGCGCGCCAGCTGATCCGTCAGCTGCGGCCACGCAGTGAGCACGCCCGAGTCGATGAATGCAGCCATCCTGCTGGGCGAATCGCGGCCAGGGCAGGCGCACCGCAGCGCGTGGGCGAACGCCGGGTTGGCTGGATCGAGTGCCCCGTCGGTGAACCACACGCGGTGGCGGAAGGGGACGGCGATCTCGCGGTCCCAGGCAGGTGTGGCATCATGCGGGCGCATCGTGGGACGCAAAGGATAGCCCCGCTGCGGGACCGTTCACCTTGGTCCATCACGCTGGATCCGCTGGCACGCCTCCATGAAACGAAACAGCCGCGGGAGGACCGCGGCTGCCCCGCGCAACGCGCGCGGAGTTCGTTGGGCGTGTCGTGTGCGATCAGCGTCGCAGGATCACGAAGCGCTGCTCGCCATCGCGCACGACCGTCAGGCGCAGAGGTCGCCCATCGGGCACGGCGCTGACGGCGTCGCGCATCGAGTCGGCATCCTGCACATCACGTCCATTGACCTTGGTGATCACGTCACCAGCCTGCAGCCCGCGCTCGGCGGCCGGGCTGTCTTCCTTGACCGAGGCGATGACCACGCCACGCTCGAGGTTCATCGACTTCAGCAGATCGGCATCGGCCTCGTCGACCGTGAGCCCCAGTCGCGCGAGCTCGCCGCCACGCTGGGGTCGTGCGGGCACGCCTGCAGCCAGGCGCTCGTCGGTCCGCTCCGTGAGCGTGGCTTGCTTGGTCATGCGCTCGCCCTCACGGATGATCTCAAGGCTCACCTCGGCGTCGGGCCGTCGGCTGGCGATGATCCGCATGAAGGCGGATGAACTTGGGGTGGGCTTGCCATCCACCTTCACGACGATGTCGCCGTCCTGCAGGCCGGCCTTCTGCGCCGGCGTGTCGGGCTGCACGCGGGCGATCAGCACACCGTCGTTCGGCTTGATGTCGAAGCTCGAGGCGGTCTCGGCATCCATTTCCTGCAGCTGCACGCCGAGGTAGCCACGGACGACGCGGCCGCCATCACGAAGCTGGCCCACGATCTCCTTGACCATCGCACTCGGGATCGCGAAGCCCACGCCGTCGTTGCCGCCATTGCGGCTACTGATGGCGGTGTTGATGCCGATCACGTTGCCTTCGAGGTCGGCGAGCGGCCCGCCGGAGTTGCCCGGATTGATGGCCGCATCGGTCTGGATGTAGTTCTCGAACTGCGCCAGGCCGACGCGATCGCGGCCCTTGGCGCTGATGATCCCTGCGGTGACGGTGTGGTCGAGGCCAAAGGGGCAGCCGATCGCGACGACCCAGTCGCCGACTTCGAGCGACTCGCTGTCGCCGAAGTTGGCAGCCACCAGGTCGGTGGCCTCGACCTGGATCACCGCCAGGTCCGTGGCCCGGTCCGTACCGATGACGGTGGCGGCGACTTCACGGCCGTCGTGCAGCATGACCTTGAGTTCATCGGCACCGCTGATGACGTGGTTGTTGGTCACGATCACGCCGGCCTTGTCGATGATCACGCCGGTGCCCTCGCCCATACGAGGAGGCATGCGACCGCCGCGCTGCTGCGGTGCATCGGGTGCACCCGGCATGTTCGGGAAGAAGCGGCGGAACTCTTCCGGCATCTCGGGCATCTGCTGCCCGCCCTGGCCCGCGCCGGATTCGGCGCTGTATGGAGCCTTGTCGATCGAGACGATGCTCACGACGCTCGGGTCGAGCTTTCGCGCAGCAGTGCGGAAGGCATTCGAGAGGGCGCGTGCATGCTTGAGATCGGCCTCGTCCTGCGAGGTGGCGAGCACGGGTGCAGTGGCAGCGAGCGAGAGCGCGAGGCCGAACATGGCAGCGCGCGACGACGGACGGATGAAGCTTGACATGATGTTGGGTTTCCTCCACGGCCGAACGGCCGGCCGAGGAACGGTACGGCGGCAGGGTGCCCGCGGTTCAGGCCCGACCCGTCGGATTTTCGCCCGGCGACGTCCCGTTTCCGTGCGCGAGGTGGAAGAGCGTCACCGCGCCTGCCACGCTGACATTCAGGCTGTCGATGCCCGCGCGCATGGGGATGAAGGCGAGCGTGTCGCACTCGGCCTCGACCTCCGGGGAAATCCCGCGGAATTCGTTGCCGACCACGACCACCATCCGTTCCGTGCGCCGGATGGATGGCAGGGGCCGGGCGCCAGGACGGCAGACGGTCCCGAGCACGGAATAACCGTGGTCCCTGCGCAACATTCTGAGCGTCGAGGGCAGCACGCAGTGCAGGAACGGCACGCTGAGCGTGTACCCCATACTGCTGCGGATGCTCTTGCGATAGAGCGGATCGTGGCAGTGCTGGCCGAGCAGCACACCCTGCGCGCCGAAGGCGGCGCCGTCGCGAAAGATCGCGCCGATGTTGTCGCGGTCACCAACGCCGTCGGCGGCGAGCACCAGTGCCGCGCCGCTCGTGGGTGCGATCTCCGCGAGCGAGCGGCTCTGCAGCACGCTGCGGTCACCACACGCGATCGCTCCGCGGTGCATCTGGAAGCCAGTGAGCGCCTCGACGCGGTGGTCGCGCGTGACGAAGACAGGGACCTCGGGTTGCCCATGCCGTGCGAGCAGCGCATCGATCTCGGCGAGCCGGCGCTCAGCCGCCAGGATCGATCGCGTGGCACCGGGGACCGCGAGCATGCGCTCGATGACGAGCAGCCCCTCGCCGATGAAGGTGCCGCTGCGGCCGTCGTCACCGACGAGCTCGCGGTCACGCAGCGCGCGGTAGTCCGCGAGCCGCGGGTCGTCAAAGCTCTCGACATCGATGCGCATGCGCTCAGGCGAGCGCTCGGCGGCGATCCTGCACGGCACCCGCAAGCGCAGACAGGCCCAGGAGCGCGAACCACAGCCCGACACCAGCGACCGCCAGCGTGCGGGTGGAAACGACTCGCTCGGTCGAGACGATCGGCGCGATGTCGCCCTTGTACAGAACCGATGCTGGGTTGAGGTTGCGCTTCGAGACGGCACCGAGGATCTCGCGCGTGCGGTCGGCCAGATCCGCGATCTGGTTGCTGAGGCTGACCAGGCGTTGGGTGGTGGAGGCGGCGTCCGTGGGGGTGCTGCGCGTCGAGGTCCTCCGTTGCTCGATGGTCTCGCTCATCCACTTCTCGAAGTCGGCGCGCGCCTGCTGGTCCACGACCTCGAGGTCGGCCTCGACGCAGCGATCGCTCAACTCTCGGCGATACTCGACATCACGACTCCGGACCGCCTGCTCGACGACTCGATCGATGAAGGTGCCATCAACGTTGGCGACAACGCCAGAACCCGATCCAGGGGATCCTGGTTCCTGGACGGTTCGGGATTCGCGCTGCTCTGTACGGACTCGATCGAGCGCTTCGTGCAGCACCTCGCTGCGCTTCTTGCCTGTTTCAAGGGCCGAGTCGAGCATCCTCCGACGGACTCCGGTGATGGCCAGATACTCCGCTGGGCTTGCCTCTTGTGCGGCAGCCATCGTGTCGATGTAGGCCGGCATGATCAAGTTGCGCTGGAGTGCGAGGACCCTTTGACGAAGATCCACCAAGGTCTCACCTGTCTTGGACATGACGAGTTCCGTGCCCTGAACGGCCATCATGGAGGCGATGGTCGTCTCAACGCCCTCAACGAAGTCGCGCAACAACTCGGCATGAAGGATCGAGTCCGTGGCTTCAGGCGAGGACTTTGAAAGGCTGGCAGCGGACTCCCGCAATTCCCGGGTCTGCGGCAGCGGGAACTCATACGCCGTCACGCCACCGGCTTCCGACAGCCGGGCCCACTCTGCGGGGATCGCCTCGACAATCCGCTCGGCCTCGCCCGCGTTCAGCTGGGCGGCAGTGCAGGTGATCGTGAAGCCGGTCTGGGCCAGCGCGTCGAGCTTGGACTTGAATTCGCCCTCGAGCACCTGCCGCTCGGCTGCCGTGAGCTTGGTGTTGGCGAGCTTCTGCCCGTACTCCGACTGGAGCATGGACAGATCCCGGCTCGAACGCGAGATCGTGACGGCCCGCGCAAGATCGGCAAGCTCGATGCGCTCCTGCAGGCCCTGCGCCTTCCAGATCGGTTCGAGGACGTTCGTGCCGATCAGGTCCTGCGGACTGAAGGGCGCCTTGTTGGGGTATTGGCCCTGTGCTGCACCCTTGAAGGTGAGCGTGATCTGGTAGCTCGCGACGGTCGATCCGGGCAGCGCCTGCATGATCGCGTAGCCGCCGACAGTCACAAGCGCTGCGATGATCGTGGACAGCAGGAACAGCGACCGATGCCGCATCACGAAGCCCATGAGGTCGATCGAGCCTTCGTCGTACACCACGCCGTCACCGGCGTTCCCCGTTGGAGTCCCTTGGTTCATGGGCGCATCCTAGCGATGCGCCACAGGGATCACAGCAGCGACGACGGGTCCTCGAGCAGGCCGACGACGGTGTTCAGGAATCGCGCACCTTCGGCGCCATCGACGACGCGGTGGTCGCACGACAGGCTCAGGGGCATGACAAGGCCTGCGTAGAAGCGGCCGTCCTTGACGAGCACACGCTCCTTGGTGCGGCCGGCGGCCAGGATCGCCACCTCGGGGTAGTTGATGATCGGCGTGGCGAACATGCCGCCGTAGCTGCCGACGTTCGAGAGCGTGAACGTGCCGCCCATGCTCTCCTCGCGACTGATCGTGCGATCCCGGCAGCGCCCTGCGAGCACCTTGACCTGGTTGGCCAGGTCGACCAGCGTGCACTGGTCGGCGTTGCGCACGACCGGCACCATGAGCCCGTTGTCGGTGTCGACCGCGATCGAGAGGTTGATCACGCCCTTGATGAGGATCTCGCTGTTGGCGTCGTCCACGTTGGCGTTCAGGGAAGGGTGCTTGCGGAGCGCCCGGCTGATGGCTGCCATGATGAACGGCATCATGCTGAGCTTCTGGCCGGCCACCTTCGAATACTCGCGGCGCTTGCGGTCAAGCTCGGTGACATCCGCTTCGTCGACCACGGTGAAGTGCACCGCGGTGCGCACGCTGCGCTCGAGGCTCTCGGCGATCTTGCGGCGCACGCCGCGGAACGGGATGCGCTGCGACACGCCGTCCTTGTCGACGGTTGGCATGGGCAACGGTGCCGGAACGGCGCGCGGGGCGAAGCCGGTCGTCGATGCACCGCCGGCGAAGCCGTGCACGTCGGACGCGGTCACGCGGCCACTGTGGCCAGTACCGGCAACCTTGTTGATGTCGACGCCCATCTCGCGGGCGATGCGGCGAACGGCCGGCGTGGCCAGCGCCTTGCCGCCGGTCACGGCGGCAACGGTGTGCTCGGGCTTGCGGGCGAAGCGATCGCTCACGGTGAGCGTGCCGCTCATCGTGCCCACGACGGTGCCTTGATCGCCTTCAGCCTCGGGAACGCCCGCCGCGACCGAGGCGCTCACGCAGGCCGGTCCCTTGCCGGTGGAGGCCGTGGTTGAGGCAGCGGCCGGTGCAGCGCCGGCGACCGCGTAGCGCACGAGCGGCTTGCCGACCTTCATGATGTCGCCGGGCTTGCCGCAGAGTTCGCTCACGGTGCCTGGCCAGGGGCTCGGCACTTCGACCAGCGCCTTGTCGGTCTGCATCTCGGCAAGGATGCTCGAGGTCGTGACCACGTCGCCGGGCTTCACGCGCCAGCTGATGAGTTCGGCCTCGACCAGGCCTTCGCCAAGGTCGGGCAGCAGGAAGTGGCTCTTGTCGTCGGGTTGCTTCAGGCCGGCCATGGTTCGCCTCCGTGCGTGGGTTCAGTAGGCAAGGCAGTCTTCGATGCCGCGCTGGATGCGCGCGGCGTCGGGCAGGTACTCGAGCTCGAGCTTGTAGTACGGCATGATCGTGTCGAAGCCCGTCACGCGCTGGACCGGAGCCTCGAGGTGCAGGAAGCACTTCTCCATGATCTGCGTCGCGACCTCGCTGCCGACGCCACACGTGCGCGGGGCCTCGTGGACGATCACACAGCGGCCGGTCTTGGAGACGCTCTGCTCGACGGTTTCCAGGTCCATGGGGTAGATCGTGCGCAGGTCGATGAGTTCCACGCTTCGTCCGCAGGCCTCGATCGCCTGCATGCACTGGATCACGCTTGCGCCCCAGCTCACCACGGTCAGGTCGGTGCCTTCGCAGACGACGCGGGCCTTGCCGATGGGGATGGTGTACTCGTCCTCGGGGACTTCCTCGCGGATCGCGCGGTAGATGCGCTTGGGCTCGAAGAAGATGACCGGATCGGGATCGCGCAGTGCGCTGATGAGCAGGCCCTTCGCGTCGTAGGGACCGCTGGGCATCACGACCTTCAGGCCGGGCTGGTGCGCATAGAACGCTTCGGGGCTGTCGCTGTGCAGTTCAGGCGCGTGGATGCCGCCGCCCACCGGTACGCGCACCGTCATCGGCACGGTAAACGCACCGCGCGTGCGGGTGCGCATGCGGGCGGCGTGGCTGCAGAGCTGGTCGTACGCCGGCCCGAGGAAGCCCTCGAACTGGATCTCGGGCACCGGGCGCAGGCCGGCCATGGCCAGGCCGATGCTCGTGCCGATGATGCCGCTCTCGGCCAGCGGCGTATCGACGACGCGGTTGGCGCCAAAGCGCTTCTGCAGGCCTTCGGTGACGCGGAAGACGCCGCCGTTGGCGCCGACGTCCTCGCCGAGCAGGATGACGCGGTCGTCCTTCTCCATTTCCTGGATCAGGGCGAGGTTGATGGCTTGCACGAGGGTGAGGTTCGCCATGGTGTGGTCCTGGTGGATGATCGTGGTGGTGGTCGCCGCTCAGCGCGCGTTCGACGCGCTCGGGAGCTGGCTCGGATCCTGGCCGAGCGAGTGCGTGTGGCCGGTGTCGCGCTGCGTGGCGAGATCGGCGGGAAGGTCGGCGAAGGTGTAGTTGAAGACGTCGCTGCGCACGGGGTGCTCGACCTGCTCGCAGCGCTCGATCGTCGCCATGCAGCTGGCCTCGGCGGCCTCGCGCAGCGCGGCGTCCTTGGCATCCGACCAGATGCCCTTCTTCGTCATGTAGTTGCGCAGCCGCGTGATCGGGTCGCGCGCCTTCCACGCGTCGACCTCGGCCTGGTCGCGGTAGCGACGCGCATCGTCGGCGGTGGTGTGGTCGCCGAGCCGGTACGTCACACCCTCGATGAAGAACGGCTTTCCCGTGGTGCGCGCGTGCTCGATGGCCTTGCGCACGCCGTAGACGACTGCGAAGAGGTCATTGCCGTCGAGCTGCAGGCAGGGCATGCCGTAGGCGATGCCGCGCTGCGCCACGGTCGGTGCGCTGCACTGGATGCGGCCGGGCACGCTGATCGCCCAGAAGTTGTTCTGGCAGAAGAAGATCACCGGGATGTCGAGGTTGGCGGCGAAGTTGCACGCCTCGTGGAAGTCGCCCTCGCTCGTCGCGCCGTCGCCGAAGAAGGTGCAGGCGATCTGCTTCTGGCCGCGGTACTTCGCCGCCCAGGCGAGGCCAGTGGCGTGCAGCATCTGCGTGCCGATCGGCACGGCGATCGGTGTCGCGTGGTGCGGGCGGGGCATGGCGTTGCCGCGCTCGTCGCCCATCCAGTGCAGGAGGATGCTGTCGATCGGCACGCCGCGCCACATGAGACCGCAGTTCTCGCGGTAGCAGGTGACGAGCCAGTCGTCGTTGTTGAGGGCGTAGGCCGCGCCGAGGCTGTTGGCCTCCTGGCCCATGTTCTGCGGGTAGGTGCCCATGCGGCCGGAGCGCTGCAGCTTGAACGCCACCTCGTCCATCATGCGGCAGGTGACCATCGTCTCGTAGAGCTTGAGCAGGTCGGCGTCGGGGATCAGGCCCTTGCCGAGCTTCTCGTCGAAGTTCCCGTGCTCGTCGAGGATGGAGACGCGCTCGATGGTCGTGGTCAGGGCGTTGGTGATGGGCATGGGCGGGGACCTTGGGGAAAGAAAACGGCCG
>CAMDAQ010000049.1 GCA_945888705.1 Singulisphaera sp. GP187 | reverse complement strand
GATCGCCTGAAGCCGCTGATCCAGGATGCCTTCGACCTGATGCCCGAGATGGTGATGCCGATCGTCGAAGTTGGTTCGCGCGATGCGTATCGCAACCTCGACGTCTACCTCGGGCGCAAGGAACTGCCCTTCGACGAGTTCGAGGCCGTCTGGAAGGAGTACGAGCCCATCATCTACGAGGACGCCTCGATCGGCGTCGGCTGCAACGCCGATGAACCCTTCGTCGAGGTCTTCATGGATTCGTGGAAGGGATTGTGCATCACGGTGCCGGTGTCGATGCGCCGCCAGGTCCAGCGCCTGCTGCACCGCCACGGGCTGCGTGAGGTGCAGGAGACCTGGCCCGAATCGCTCGAGCGCGCCACGGAACCGCCCACCAAGCCGCGCGAGGTGCTGGCGCTCGATGACCTCAAGTGCCCTGACCTTGATGACATCCTGATGCAGATCCGTGACGCGCTTGACCTTGAGCTCAACATCGATCCTGGCGCCAACCTCGACGAGGGCGGGCGCGAGCTCGGCATGACCCTGTGGTTCGCGACCGTGCTCGCTGGTCGCATCGGCCATCGCGACAAGGGTGCCTACGTCTCGCTGTGGGCGACGGCCGGCTCGATGACCGAGCTCGAGGACCTGGCCGTCCGCGAGGTCGAGAAGCTCCAGGGCTACACGTTCGATGGCTTCTACACCTGCGACCGCGTGGCATACGACGACCGGCCCGATGAACTCGGTGACCTCCCGCCGCGGCGGCTGATCGCGCAGGTCCATCAGGTCAACGTCGACGAGTGGTGAATCGGCGGTGCGACGGCGCACCGGCAGGTTGTGCGTGCGGAATCACCCCTCGCCGAGATAGGCGCGGCGGATGCGATCGTCGCCGAGCAGTTCCGCGCCAGAACCCGTGAAGGTGGTGCGGCCCGTCTCCAGCACGTAGGCGCGGTGCGAGAGCTTCAGGGCCGCCCGGGCATTCTGCTCGACGAGCAGCACCGTGAGGCCGTTGCGATTGAGTTCCTTCACCGCCTCGAAGATGCGTGCCACGAGCAGCGGCGCGATGCCCATGCTCGGCTCGTCCATCATCAGGAGCCTTGGGCGGCTCATCAGCGCACGACCGATGGCGAGCATCTGCTGCTCGCCGCCCGAGAGCGTGCCCGCGAGCTGGCTCGCGCGATCGGCCAGGACCGGGAAGAGCTCATGCACCCGCGCCAGGTCGGGACCGAGGTCGTCGCTGCGCAGGTAGCCCCCCATCTCAAGGTTCTCGCGCACGGTCAGCCGCGGGAAGACGCGACGCCCTTCCGGGACCTGCGCCAGGCCATCAGCGACGATGCGGTCGGCGCGCTCGCCATCGATGCGGCGGCCCTCAAACTCGACGGTTCCCGCAGTGGCGCGCACGATGCCCGAGATCGCCATGAGCGTGGTGCTCTTGCCGGCGCCGTTGGCGCCGATGAGCGAGACGATCTCGCCCACGCGGACCTCGAGGCTGACCTCGCGCAGCGCCTCAATGGCACCGTAGCGCGCGGCGAGTCCGTGCACGCGCAGCATGACCGGCGAGGCCGACGTCGCAGCACCCATCGGACCTGCGCTCATCCTTCACCCTCCGTGCCGAGGTAGGCCTCGATGCACCGGCGGTCAGCGCGGATCTCGGCCGGCGTGCCCTGCCCAATGAGCTTGCCGTACTGCAGCACGACGATGCGATCGCTGATGCCCATGACGAGCTTCATGTGGTGCTCGATGAGGATGACCGTGACGCCGCGATCACGCACGCGGCGGATGAGTTCCATCAGTTCGACCACCTCGGAGGGATTCATGCCCGCCGCGGGCTCGTCCAGCAGCAGCACGGCAGGCTTGCTCGCCAGTGCGCGCGCGATCTCAAGCCGTCGCCGGTGACCGTAGGGAAGGCTGCCCGCGGCTTCGTACGCGCGCTCGGCAAGCCCGACGAACTCCAGCAGGTCCAGCGCCTCGCGCTCGGTCCACGCTCGCTCGCGGGAAAACGCAGGAAGTCGCAGGAGGTTGGTCCAGAAGCCGCTGCTCATGCGACTGTCCATGCCGACGAGCACGTTCTCGACGAGGCTCAAGTCCGTGAACAGCCGGATGTTCTGGAACGTGCGCGCGAGCCCGGCACGCGCGATCAGGTCGGGCGTCCGGCGCGAGCGCTGCCAGAGCGCCACCACCGTCCCGGCACCCACGCCGGCACCGAGGATCGCAGGCAGCACACCCCAGGCGAACGGCACGGCGCGCGCCGCATCGAGCGCATCGCCGGCGGCCTTCGCCCATGGGAACGGCTGGTTGAGCGCGTAGTTGGCCGCGATGCCCACGGTCCACAGCTCCTGGATGTTGATGGCGATGAACGCGCTCAGCCCCGCAAGGATCGCCACGACCGCCGCACGAAGGCCGAGCCTCGCATCGGGTTCCAGTCGAACCGGGGAGCCCCGGAAGCGCACGGACCCTTCGGTCGGCTCATAGACGCCGGTGATGGCGTTGAAGAGCGTGGTCTTGCCTGCACCGTTGGGACCGATCACCGCAAAGATCTGTCCCTCGTCGACGTTGAAGGAGACATCATCGACGGCCGTCAGGCCGCCGAAGCGCATGGTGATGCCGCGCACGTCGAGCAGGCTCATGAAGCGCCCCCCTCGAGCCGCGGCGGAAGCAAGCCGTCGGGCTTCAGGCGCACGACCAGGATCAGCGCAAGGCCGAAGATCAGGTACTTCCAGTTGTTGGGGCTCGCGAGCACATTCGAGGCATTGCCCACGCCGGCGGCACCCGCCCAGTCGGCGAGCTTGACCAGGACCAGCGAGTTCATGCCGACCATCACGACGGCACCCACGAGCGTGCCCGCCACGCTGCCCATGCCGCCGACGATCACGATGCACAGCGCGAGGATCGAGACCTGGAAGTCGTAGCTGGCAGGCTCACCAGTCGAGCTGAGCAACGCGGCGAACAGCGCGCCGCCCAGCGCCGCCAGCGCGCTGCCGGTCGCGAAGGCGATCATCTTCGTGCGCTTGGGCGGAATGCCCATGCATTGGCTCGCCAGCGCATCCTCCCGGATCGAAAGCCACGCTCGCCCGGATCGGCTGCGCTCGAGCCGGCGCACCGCGAGCACGGCCAGCAGCACGAAGCCCAGGAGCAGCCAGTACCACCCGCGCTCCTGCTGCAGCTCGAGCGTCCACGAGCCGAAGGTGGGTCGCGGCAGCGGGTTGATCCCCTGCGTGCCCTTGGTGACCGCATCGAGGTTCTTCAGGACATCCAGCGTGATCTCGCCGAAGCCCATGGTGACGATGGCGAGGTAGTCGCCGCTCAGTCCGAGCGTCGGCGCACCGAGCAGGAACCCCGCCACCGCGCCGATCGCAACGGTTGCCAGGATGCCCCACCAGAAGCCGATCTGGAAGGGATAGATGTCGCTCGTCAGGATCGCGAACGTGTACGCACCGATCGCCATGAACGCCGCCATGCCCAGGTTCAGGAGCCCCGTAAACCCCGTGACCACGTTGAGTCCGAGCCCGACGAGCGAGAAGACGAAAATCGCCTGGAACGCGTCGTAGAACAGCCCGGTGGCCCCCATGAAGAGCGGCAGCGCTGCCATGATCGCGAAGTACGCGAGGATGGGCATGGGCAGCCGACGCATCAGACCTTCTCCTTCGCCCGCGAGCCAAGCAGGCCGCTGGGCCGGAAGATGAGGATCAGGACCAGGATGCCGAAGACGATCGTGTTGGTCCAGCGCGTCTCGAGGTAGGCATCGCTCATCGATCGCACCAGGCCGATCACGAGCGCTCCCGTCACGGCACCCGGCATGCTGCCGATCCCGCCGAGCACGGCCGCCGTGAAGGCATCCATGCCCGCCCGGTAGCCCATCTGGAACGAGATCGTGTTGTTGTAGAGCGAGTAGATCACGCTCGCGAAGCCGCCAAGCGCGCCGCCGATGAGGAACGTGGCACCGATCACGCGATCGGTATCGATGCCCATCAGGCGCGCCGCGACCGGATTCTGCGCCGTCGCACGCATGGCCTTGCCCAGGCGGGTGCGCGTGACGATCCAGGTGAGCCCCATCATCAACGGGACGGTGACGGCCCACACCAGGACATCCTTGGGCGTGAACTGCACGAGCGACTCCTCGCCGAGCAGGTTCGTGTTGGGCACGAGCGCCGGAAAGTCCTTGGGTGCCGCGGCCGCGACGCCGCCTGCGAAGACGTCCATGGGCAGGCCGCCCCAGAAGAGTCCCAGGTTCACCAGGATGAAGCTCGCGCCGATCGCACTCACGAGCAGCGACAGCTTGCTCGCGTTGCGCAGCGGCTTGTACGCCAGTCGATCGACGCCCCAGTTCAGCAGGCCGCAGAACCCGGCGGATGCGATCAGCATGATCACGACGGCTGCCCATGCCGAGGCGCCTGACCAATCGCCAAGCCCCAGCGCACCGAGCACCGTGAGCGCCAGGAAGGCCCCGAGCATGAAGAGGTCGCCGTGGGCGAAATTGATCAGCTCGATGATGCCGTACACCATCGTGTACCCGATGGCGATCAGCGCGATGATCATGCCGTTGGACAGGCCGGTGATGAGTTGCTGCAGGAAGAAGTCAACCCATTCCATCGGTCAGCCTCGGTGGCGGTCATGCTCCATGGCGCGCGTGCGCACCGTCGTACCCGGCGCCCGCGGCGCCACGCCTCGCGTTGCGGTTCACTCGGGCTTGGCGCCCCCGGCGGGCGCATCGCCCGCGCGGCGCACGAAGACGAACTTGCCGTCCTTGACGCTGTTGATGCTCATGACGCGGTTGGTCGTGTCACCGTTGGCGTCGAAGCTCCACGTGCCGAGCGCACCGTCGAAGTCCTTCGTGGACGAGACGGCCTTGAGGATCGCGGCGCGATCCTTGGTGGGTGCGCGCTTGATCGCATCGAGGAGGACCCGAGCGGCCTCGTATCCGTAGACGGCATAGGCCTCGGGATCGGTGCCGAACATCTTGCGGTAGCCCTCGCGGAACTCGGCGCCCCGCCCTGTGAGTTCGGCAGGCGGCAGGCCGCCGAAGGTCACGAACGTGTTGCCCTCGAGGTTGGACGCACCAGCCGCCTGGATGAACGCTTCCTCGCAGCAGCCATCGGGCACGACGAGCATGCCGGTGAAACCCACTGAACGCAGGTCCTTCGCCACCTGGCCGCCGTTGCTCTGGGTGGTGCCGCCGAAGAAGACGGCATCGGCCTTGGAGAACTTGACCTTCTGGCAGAGCGACTTGTAGTTGCTGGCCTTGGTGTCGATGCCTTCGAACCCCGCCACCTCGACGCCGAGCTCCTTGGCACGCTTCTGGAAGACATCGGCGATGCCCTTGCCGTAGAGCTCGCGGTCATGCAGGATGAAGACCTTCTTCGCACCTGAGCCGCCCACGTGCTCGGCAGCCACCGCGCCCTGCAGGTCATCGGTCGGCACGACGCGGAAGTAGTTGATCGAGCCGCTCGGGCGGTAGATCGTGGGCTCGTTCGCCTCGCCCATGCCCGGCTTGGTCAGGCCTGAGTAGGTGTTGGCGGGGCTGATCATGACGAGGCCGGCCTTGTTCAGCTCGGGCATCGCGATCTTGGCCGCGCCGCTGTTGAAGGTGCCGATGTAGCCAACGATCGTGGGATCCGTGACGGCCTTGTTCGCGTTCTGCGCCTCGACGGTCGGGTCCCAGTTGCCGCGCTGCGGGCTGGCGTCATCCCAGTCCTCGTAGACGATCTCATAGCCGTCGATCTTCCCGCCGACCTCGGCGATGGCCATCTTGATGCCGTTCACGATCGTGCCGGTCTGGGCGTTCGCGCTGCCGGTGCGCGGCAGGCTGCTGACGATCTTGAGGGTTCCGGACTGGGCGAGCGCGCCGGCGCTGGAGGCCAGGGCGAGCACGGCGGCAAGCATCGAGGTCTTCAGGGTCATCGAGGGTCTCCGGTTGAGAGCCGGATGGTAGGGCGAATGCCTGCGTCGCGTGAGGGCGGAGGGTCCGTGGACCGGCACTGATCGGACATCCATGGCACCATGCCGGGGTGCACAGTCCTGCGGACATGGCCGACCGGTTGCATGCTGGCCTCGCGTACCTGATCACCTGCGTGAGCGCCGAGGATCCACCCGCTTCGCTCGATGACCTGAGCGACGGGCAGTTCGTCATGCACGCCGCAGATGCCTTGGGCAAGGACGCCGGCTGGACGGGCCTCGAGCTCCCCTACCCGGGCTTCGAGGCGCCCTCCGGCAAGGCTCGCGCGAAGCCACCTCGATGCAGCGTGGTGCTTGCCCCGCGCGAGGTCGCAAGGACCGACGATGTGCCCGGGTTGTTCAGCGACGCAACGAGCGCACCGGAGGAAGCATGCTGGGTGGAACTCGTGCTCGCGCGCGAGTGGCACCAACTTGAACGCTGTCCGCGCTACGCAGCACAGTTCACCGATCGCGCCATGCGGATGGTCGCGCAACTGGCCACCGACGAGCGGATCATGCACGCGCGGCTGGCGTGGGTCGTGCTGGCTTCGAGCGAAGATCGGGGGCGCACCGACCTTGCCTCGTGGGAACGACTCGCCGTGGCCGAGGGGTTGCCCATCGGTGCCCCGGTGATCCGCTCAGCACCGATGCCCGACGTTCAGGGCAACGCCGCGTGCATCACGGCGATCGTGCCGGTGCAGCGGTTCTGACGGTGGCGAGCGTTTCAGCGATCTCGTCCTTCGAGAGCGCACCCTTGGCCAGAACCCGCAGGATCAAGGCGGCCGCCTCGGGGCCGGGCCGATGCCCCGCATAGGGCGCCATCATGCGACGAAGCTCCGCGCTCGTTGCGGCCGCACGACGCGAATCCTTGAGAAATTCGTCCGCCGCATCGGCGAAGGCCTGCGCACCGAGCGCCGTGGGTACGAATTCCGGCACGACCTCCTTGCCAGCGATGATGTTGGGCAGGAGCCGGTGCGGCGCACGCAGCACCAGCTTGGACAGCAGATACGACAGCCAGCTGACGCGGTAGAGCCCGACCATCGGCTTGCCATGCCGGGCGACATCGAGCGACACCGTGCCCGAGACGTTGATGGCGAGGTCGCACCAGCGCAGCGCGCCATCGATCTCGCCGACCACCACATGCAGGCCGTTGGGCAAGCTCGGCACGAGGTGCACAGCCAATCTCGCGAGGTTCTCGTTGGCGGCCACGATGACCCCGGTCATGCCACGGTGCCGGCCTTGCAACTCGATGAACGTCTCGACCATCGAGCGCAGGTTGGCCTTCAGCTCCTGGCTTCGACTGCCCGGCAGCAGCGCCACTTTGGGAGAGCCGCTGGGCAGATGACGCACGGATGCGGCGAGCGACGCTTCGTCGAAGCCCCGATTGATGACCGGGTGGCCGATGAACGCTGCCTGCACGCCCCGCTCGCGAAACCACGCCTCCTCGAACGGCAGGAGGCACAGCACCAGATCCGTGAGCCGGCGCAGCTTGGCCAGGCGCCACTCGCCCCAGGCCCACATCTGCGGTGCCACCAGGTGCACGGTCCTGATGCCACGCGGCCGAATGGCCTTGACCACGGGGAAGTTCGCGGCGGGACTGTCGACGGGCACATGCAGCACCACGCGATTGGCGAGCGACCACTCCGCGACTTCGCGCCGCACGCGCCGCACCATGTTGATCTTGCTCAGGCCCGCGAGCCCCATGGCCCCGTCCTCAGCCGTGATGCCGATCATCTCGGCGCCGGCCTCGCGCATGCGGGGACCGCCCCAGGCAGCGATGCGCACCGTCGGATCCTGCTCAAGCAGCGCGCGGATCACAGGCGCGGCGTGGGCATCGCCGGAAGGCTCGAAGGCCGTGAAGAGGATCGTCCGGGACCCTGCGCCGTGCGCGGCTGGCATGGTCCGGAGCGTAGCCGTCAGGCCATCGATCGTGTCGGCTAGCATCCCCCGCCCGACAGGCACCACCATGCTCAAGCGCACCCACTTCTGCGGCCAACTCCGTCCCGTCCATGCGGGACAGTCCGTCACCATTTGCGGATGGGTCAACACCTACCGCGACCAGGGCAAGGGGCTGTTCTTCATCGACCTGCGCGACAAGGAGGGCCTGGCCCAGGTGGTCTTCGACCTCGAGTCGAGTGCCGATGACGTGGTGGATGCGGCGCACGCCCTCCGACGCGAGGACGTGGTGGCCGTGAAGGGCACGGTCCGGCTGCGCGCCGGCGGTGCCAACCCCAAGCTCGCCAGCGGCGAAGTCGAGGTGGTCGTCGAGCGCCTCGAGGTGCTCAACAAGGCAGAGACCCCGCCGATCCTTCCCGACGAGCACGACGCCGAGAAGATCAACGAGGAAACGCGACTGCGCTACCGGTACATCGACCTGCGTCGGCCGCGCATGCAGCACATCCTCAAGACCCGAAGCCGCATCACCAAGTTCGCGCGCGATTACTTCGCGGGCAACGGCTTCATGGAGATCGAGACTCCCCTGCTCATCAAGAGCACCCCCGAGGGCGCTCGCGACTTCATCGTGCCCAGCCGCCTGCACCCCGGCAGCTGGTACGCCCTGCCGCAGAGCCCGCAGCTCTTCAAGCAGATCCTGATGGTCGCTGGCTGCGACCGTTACATGCAGATCTGCCGGTGCCTGCGCGACGAGGATCCCCGAGCCGACCGCCAGGCGGAGTTCAGCCAGATCGACCTCGAGATGTCCTTCGTCGAGCGCGAAGACGTGATGTCCATGATGACCGGCTTCGTTCGTGGCCTGTGGACCGAGCTCTTCCAGTGCGACATCGGCGAGGTGCCGATGATGACCTACGCCGAGGCCATGGAGCGCTACGGCATCGACCGGCCGGATACGCGCTTCGATCTGCACATCCACGACGTGTCGGACCTCGCGGCAGCCTGCGATTTCAAGGTGTTCCAGGAAGCGCTCGCCAAGCGCAGCGCCACCGGCCGCAAGGGCGTGGTCAAGTGCATCCGCGTGCCGGGCGGCGCCGAGAAGCTCACGCGAAAGATGACCGACGGCTACTCGGAGTGGGTCCGCACGTTCAAGGCCGGTGGCGTCCCGGTCGTGAAGCTCACCGCCAACGGCTTCGAGACCGGGATCGCCAAGTTCCTCGAGCCGATCAAGGATCGGCTGATCGAGCGCCTGGGGCTTGAGGTCGGCGATGCCGTGCTCTTCGCCTGCGACGGCTGGGACGTCGCCACCAAGACGATGGGCGAGCTGCGCCTGAAGCTGGCTGGCGACCTGGGTCTCATCCCCGAGGGCCGCTGGAACTTCCTCTGGGTCATCGACTTCCCGATGTTCGACTGGGACGAGGATGGCAAGCGCTGGGTCGCGCTGCACCACCCCTTCACGAGCCCCAACCCCGACCAGTTCCCGATCCTGGAGAGCGATCCGGGCGCTTGCCTGAGCGCAGGCTACGACCTCGTGCTCAACGGCAGCGAGATCGCGGGCGGCTCGATCCGCATCCACCGCATGGATGTGCAGGAGCGCGTCTTCAAGCTCATCGGCCTCACGGCTGAGGATGCGAACGCCAAGTTCGGCTTCCTGCTCAGCGCGCTGCGCCACGGCGCGCCGCCGCACGGCGGCATCGCGTTCGGCCTTGACCGCCTGGTCATGCACATCGTGGGCACCGACAACATCCGCGACGTGATCGCGTTCCCCAAGACGCAGTCGGGCGGCGATCTCATGATCGAGGCCCCGGGCCCGGTCGATCTGGCGCAGCTGCAGGAACTGCACGTGCGCCAGGCGCTGCCGGCGAAGGCCTGAGCCGCACGCGCTCCGCAACGTCGGCCATCTGCTCGAGCCGCTCGAGCTTGGCCCGAAGGCTCAGGAGCATGAACGCACGGTGCTGCGCCTGGCGCAGCCCGTCGAAGGTGGTCAGCGTCCAGTCGATGCCGCGCTCGGATCGACGGTCGAGCTCCTTGAAGCCCCTCTCGTCGCGGTCAGGCATGGTCGAGCCCGTGCAGGCGGGAGAGTTCCGCGACGTCCGCTCGATCCTGCTCGCGACCGGCGGAGCGCTTCATCGCAAGAAGGGCAGCGAGACGGAGAATGTGCATCGGCACGCCCGGTGCAACTTCGGCGACATCCGCGAGCGAGTGCTCCTGCATCACGTCGAACGGTTCGCGCACGAAGAGATCGATGGGTGTTTCAGCATGCTGCTCGCTGTGGAAGGCGAGCACGACCATGCCGTGATCGCGATACCAGCGCTCACGGGTGTCTGGGTCGGCAAGGTCCTCCACCGTGACCGGGATGCGCGGATGGAACCCAAGCGTGCCAAGCGCGTCGAAGGCACGACGGAGCGTGGCAGGATCGAGCGGCATGACCAGATCCAGGTCCTGGGTCTGACGGCCGTATCCGTGCGCCACCACCGCGATACCGCCAACGACCACGAAGGGCACCTTGGCACCGTTCAGTACGCGAGCGATGGATTCGATGCTCGAGACCTTCATGCGCTGGAGTGCACTGTACCGCCCGCCACCATGCGACGATCGAACGCCCGCTCAATCGGGCGCGAGCCGCGTGAGCAATCGCGCCCCGATCATGTCGCCCTGCACGTTGACCATCGTGCGGACCATGTCCAGGATGCGGTCGACTCCGATGATGATGCCGATGGCCTCGATCGGCAGGCTGCGCGCAGGATCGTTCCCGAGGCTGGCGTTCACGGCCTGCACGACGAGCACCATCGTCACGAGACCCGCGCTGGGAATCCCGGCCGCCCCGACCGCAGCGAGCGTGGCCGTGACGACCACCACCGCGAGCTCAGCCCCGCCGAGGGCGATCCCGAAGAGCTGGCAGAGGAAGACCACCGCGACCGCTTCGTACAGCGCGGTGCCATCCATGTTCAGGGTCGAGCCGAGCGGGCATACGAACCGCGTCGCACGCCGACTGCAGCCGGCCGACTCGCACGCCTCCATCGTGACCGGCAGCGTGGCACTGCTTGAACTCGTGCTGAACGCCGTCACGAGCGCACGACGGACCTTCCAAAGGAAGGCGTACGGGTTTCCCCCGCCGAGCAGCCCCATCATCAGCGGCAGCACGACGAGTGCGTGGATCAGCAGCCCACCGATCACGACGAGCATGTACGAACCGAGCGAACCAGACAGCGCTTCGAACCCGGCACGCGCCACGGTCGAGGTCACCAGCGCCAGCACGCCGATCGGCAGCACCCAGAGCACCCAGCCGATGGCCCGCATCAGCGCCTGGTTCAGCCCCTCGATGACCTCGAGCGCCGTGCGACCGGCATCACCGATCGCCGAGAGCCCAAGACCAATGAGGATGCTGAAGGTGATCAGGCCCAGGGGACGCGCCGCCACCATCTCGCCGAACACATTCTTGGGCACCACTTGGTAGAGGATCGAACGCCACGCATCCTGCAGCGAGCCGACCTCGCCCGACGTCGCGGCGGCGGGCAGCGCGGCAGGTGCCGCCTTCAGTGCTGCAGCCGCAGCTGGGTCGATCCCCGCACCCGGCGCGACCCACGATACGAGCAATGCACCGAGTGCCGCAGCGATCGCCATCGTCGAGATGAAGAACGCCAGCGTGGCCCCGCCAAGCAGCCCGAGCCGCCCGGTGGCACCAAGGCTCGCCGCCCCACCGATCACACTGAGCAGGATCAGCGGCACGACCAAAAGCAGCAGCGGGCGCACCAGGAGCATCTCGCCCGCCAAGGCAAATCCGTTGGCCGATCCGCCGTTGCGGTGGATCCACTCACCCAGGATCGCGCCGAGCACCATCGCGACGAGCGACCCGAACGTGACCCATCGGTCCTTCGTGCGGGTCGTTGTCGGGGAGGCACCCATGCGACGTCAGTGCACGCCCTGCGCGGCGAGCCAGCGTTCGCAATCGATGGCCGCCTGGCAACCCATGCCGGCTGCGCTGACGGCCTGGCGATAGGTGGGATCAGCGACGTCACCCGCGGCAAAGATGCCGTCGACGCTTGTCGCACTCGATCGCGTGGCCAGCGCCACATAGCCCTTGTCATCGAAGGTCAGGCCGGTGCCTTGGAGGAACTTGGTCGCCGGCGAGTGCCCGATCGCGATGAAGAGCCCGCCCACGGACACGCGCGAACGCTCCTTGGTCAGAGTGTCCTCGAGTTCGACGGCCTCGATGCGCTTCTCGCCGATCACGTCGACGACGACCTTGTTCCAGAGCACTTCCGCCTTGGGATCCTTGAGGATGCGCTCCTGCATCGCCTTGCTGGCGCGGAAGCTGTCGCGGCGGTGGATGATCAGCACCTTGCCGGCGAACTTGGTCAGGTAGCTGGCTTCCTCCATCGCCGTGTCACCGCCGCCCACGACCGCAACCGTGGCTCCGCGGTAGATCGGGAGCGCGCCATCGCAGACCGCGCACGCGCTCACGCCGCCGCCCGTCTGGGCCAGATGGAGCTCGTTCTTCAGGCCGAGCCAGTTCGCGGTGGCACCAGTCGCGATGATGACCGAGTGCGTGCGGACGACCTTGCCATCGCCGGTCTTCAGCGTGAAGGGGCGCTGCGAGAAGTCGCAGTGCACGATGTCGTCGCCGACCACGCGCGTGCCGAACCGCTCGGCCTGCTCCTGGAACTTCTGCATCATCTCGGGGCCGGTCACGCCGTGGGGGAAGCCCGGGTAGTTCTCGACCTCGGTCGTCATCATGAGCTGCCCACCCGGCAGCACCGGTGCCGGATTCGACGCCGGCACGCCGACGTAGACGACCGGCGACAGGCTTGCGCGCGCCGCGTAGATCGCCGCGGTCCAGCCTGCGGGACCGCTGCCGATGATGACCACCTTCTCGATGCCGTCGTGCATGGTGCTGTTCCTGTGCCGGCTTCAGGAGCCGAGCAATCCCTGCTCGCGCGCAAGTTCGCGCACGGGCGGCCAGATGAGGATGTCGCCCTTGGATCCGTCGTCGGTGTGCGTGGCGGCCTCGTTGCTTTCGTGATCGATGCCCTTGGCGAAGATCAGGACGCCGGGCGCCTCGATGCGCCCCACCGACGCATCGACGGCCTTGGGCTTGGCCACCGCGCGATACTCGAAGCCCTTGTATCCCTTGTCATAGGGGTCGAGGTTCATCTTGGTCTTCATGTAGTCGGCCTGGATCGCGATCTCGAGCTTCTGCGGCCAGCGCCCCTGGTCGGCGCGGTAGCGAGCCACCACCGCGGCGGCGAACGCCGTGCCGTTGGCATTGGCGATCAGCACGTTGCGGGCATCAAAGGCCTTGGTCAGGTCCTGCAGGAGCTTCGAAACCGCCGCGTACTTCACGGGGTTCAGCCGGCTCGTCTCGGTGGGCAGTTCAAAGATCGGGTTGCCGTACGGGCGCATGCGCCAGCGGCGCCACCAATCGTCGTAGATCGCCTGCAGCTTCTCTTCGCTCGCGTCAAGGCTGCCATGGACTTCAGCGACGCGCTTCCACATCTTCTCTTCGCCGAAGCGCTGCATCGGACTCGCGTGGGCGGGGTCCGCGCCGAAGACGGAGGCAAAGCGATCCGCGTCGGGCTGGCCTGCATCGTCGAAGCCACGAGCCAGTTGCGCAGCAACGACCAAACGGTCACCCTCGGGAAGGATCAGCCGGCGCATGCGCTCGCTGTCGCCAGTGCCAAGGAACGGGTAGCCCTTGAGCGAAGCGTCACGCAGCACGGCGGCCGGCGCCTTGTCGCGATACCGCCAGAGCATGTCGCGCTGGATCGAGAGCGCCTGCGACAACTGCTCCATGCCAAAGAGCTTTTCCGCCAGGAGCGATTGGTCGCAGACCTGGCGCAAGAGCCGCAGGTACGCCACACCAAGCTCGAAGCCTTCCTTGAACTTGCCCTCATCGCAGAGCCGGTACTGCTCCGCCGTGACGTACTGGCCGATCGTTCGAAGGGCCGCTAGGTAACCGACCTTCATGTTGACGAGGTGATCCCCGTCGCCGAGCATGACGGCGACGCCCTTGCCCTTGAGCCCTGCCGGCAGCGACGCATCGCCGTAGGGCATGCCCCACGCGAGTGCCGACTGCGCCTGGATCAATGCCTTGCCCATCCCCGGGTTGGCCTTCGCCCAGTCGGCGAACGCGGACCAGTCCTTCATGCTGGGCCAGATCGAGTCCTGCCCACAGCCAGCGTCGGCGGCGCACGGCGGAGCTGGCATGGCTGCCCAGGCTTCGAGCACCGGCTTCCAGCTGAGCTTGTCGGCGCTGGCCTTGGCCAGCGTGCCATTGAGTTGCTTGAGGAGGTCGGCACCATCCTGCGCGAAGGCGGCGACGGGCGCGACAAGGCATGCGACGATGGCAAGGGCTCGAACCATGGTGAAGACTCCGGGGTTGGAAGGCTAGCACGAAGGCCCGGCCGCCGCGGTGTGACCACTACACTCGACCCATGGCCGAGGCCCTGCCTGATCGCATCAATGTCCTGCTCGTCGGTTCCGGTGGTCGGGAGCACGCTCTCGCGTGGTGCATGCGCCGCTCGCGACGCTTGGGCGAACTCTGGTGCGAGAAGACCGCGAATGCGGGCATCCAGGCGCTGTGCAAGGCCTGCCCCGAGGACGTGGCGCCCACGCGGAACTTCCATTTCCTGCAGTGGCTCACGAAGGAGAAGATCGGCCTCGTGGTGATTGGCCCCGAGGCACCGCTCGAGGCAGGACTTGCCGATGCGATCGCCACGACCGGCGTCCCCGTGTTCGGTCCGGTCCAGGCTGGAGCGCGACTCGAGAACGACAAGGCTTACGCGAAGGACCTGATGCGGCAAGCCAGCGTGCCCACGGCGGAGGGCAAGTCGTTCACGTCGATGGATGCCGCACTGCACTACGTGCTTGCGCGCGACCAGCCGATGGTCGTCAAGGCGGCGGGCCTGTGCGCCGGCAAGGGCGTGGTCGTGTGCGATCGGGGCGGCGAGGCTGCTGCCGTCATCCGTCGCATGATGGGAGCGAAGGAGTTCGGCGACGCGGGCGCGAAGATCGTCGTCGAGGAGAAGCTCGACGGCCAGGAACTGTCCGTGCTGGCGCTCGTTGATGGCAGCACGATCAGCCTGCTCGAACCATGCCAGGATCACAAGCAGGTTGGTGAGGGCGACACGGGCGCCAACACAGGCGGCATGGGCGCGTACTGCCCCACCCCACTGGCCGACGAGACCACCATGGATGCCGTCGTGCGCGATGTGCTGGTGCCCACGGTCGACGCCCTCAAGCGCGATGGCATCCCCTTCCGGGGCGTGCTGTACGCCGGCTTGATGCTCACCCCTGCTGGCCCCAAGGTGCTCGAGTTCAACACCCGCTTCGGTGATCCCGAGACGCAGCCGCTCATGATGCGCTTCCAAGGCGATCTCGTCGAAACGCTCTGGCGATGCGCCACGGGTTCGCTGGATGCGGCCTCGTTCTCCTTCGACCCGCGCGTGGCGGTCTGCGCGGCGGTGTGCGCGGAGGGCTACCCCGGCACGCCGCGCAAGGGTGACCCCATCACGGGCATCACGGCGGCGGAAGCTTGCGCGAGCGATGGCGAAGAGGTCGTCGTGTTCCATGCGGGCACGACCCGGCGCAAGGACGGCACCCTGGTCACCCACGGCGGCCGCGTGCTCGGGGTGACCGCTCTGGCCGCGACGCTGGAGCGCGCTCAGGCACTGGCCAATCAGGCCGCGCGCTGCATCGAGTTCCCGGGCGCGTTCTTCCGCTCGGACATCGGTCATCGGGTGCTCAAGGCGACGGCCGCGAAGGCCTGATTCCCGGTTGTGACGGCCCGAGTTGTGGTCTAGACTGATCGGACGGCCCGCCACTGCGGGTTCTGTGCCATCGACCCCACGGAGCAAGTACCGATGATCTTCCGCTTTGTGCCCCACGCGAGCCTCTTGGCTGCGCTCGTTGCCTCGGTCGCCCTCGAACCCGGCGTGGCGCACGCCCAGGTCCGGACGGCCGCCGGCCGTGGCAAGGCCGGCCCCGGTCCAACGACCCTCACGGTTCCGACTGATCCCCGGACTGGGCGCAGCGTGGCCACCGGCCGAGTGCTGGTCCGTGTGAAGCCTGAGTACAGCATCACCGCACCTCGCTTCGGGCAAGTCGGCGAACTGACGAGCCGAACCGGAATGGACCTCACGGGTCTGAGCGATGCGCTCGACACGCTGGGCGCTTCGTACTCGTCGATGGTCGACCTGACCCCGGCGCAGACCGCGGAACTCCGCGAACGTGCTCGTCGTCGTTCGGGCCGTTGGTCGCGCGATCTCTCGGACTGGATCGCCGTGCAGTGCAAGGGCGACCTGCTCAGCACCGCGAGCTACCTGCAGGG
>CAMDAQ010000048.1 GCA_945888705.1 Singulisphaera sp. GP187 | reverse complement strand
ACGATCACCGATGCGCACCTGCTCCTCGGTCATCTGGATGGAGCCCGGTTCCCGTTCCAGCTCGATCGTGACGCAGCCCGGGCGCGCGCCAATGCCTTGCGCGAGCGGTGGCACCAGGAGCGCGGGGAACCGATCGACCTGCACCAGATGCTCCACGCGTTCCTCGCCGTCGCCGATGCGCGCATGGCCGAGGCCATCCGCCGCGTGAGCGCTCGGCGCGGCGTTGATCCCTCGACCCACACGCTGGTAGCGTTCGGTGGCGCTGGTGGCATGCATGCCTGCGCGCTGGCTGATCTCTTGGGCATGCGTCGAGTGCTCGTGCCCGCCCGCGCGGGGCTCCTGAGCGCACAAGGGATCGGTGCCAGCCGCACCGGCTCGATCGAGGTCCGCACCCTGCGCATGGGGCTGGCTGAATGGGCGGCCACCGCCGAGTGCGCACCCGGTGATTGCCTGGGCATCCGACCCGCGAACCAAGAAGCCATCATCGAGGTTGCAGCCACGACCACCAGCTTGACCGAGCTTCGCGCGGGCTTCCGCGCGCAGTACCGGGCGATCTTCGGCTTCGACCCGCCTCACGGGAACGAGACGATCGAGTGGGTTCGCCACCAGGACCTGGCGGATGACGCATGGTCGCTGCCCAACGATGCTGCCGTGCAGGTGACGACGACCCCGCACGGCCTGGCGCTGGACCACTGCACCGTGGTCGTGCCCCAAGGCTGGACTGCACGCATGATCGATGGCGCCATCGTGATCGAGCGCACCACCTCCATGGCTGCCGCGGCACCAACGATCGCGACCGAAGCCTTGGTTGCCGCAACACTGCACGGAGCGGCGGAGTCGATGGGCGAGGCTCTGCGCGCCACCGCCGTCAGCGTCAACGTGCGCGACCGGCTCGACTACTCCTGTGGGCTCATGGACCCGGACGGCGCCCTCATCGTGAACGCCCCGCATCTGCCTGTCCACCTTGGTGCCCTGGGCGCGTGCGTGCGTGCCGTCGCGGCCACGCTGGAGCTCGGACCGGGTGATGCCGCCGTGACGAATCATCCGGCCTTCGGTGGCAGCCACTTGCCCGACGTCACGGTGGTCACGCCGATCTTCGAGCGCCCGGATGGCGGTGAACTGCTTGGCTACGCCGCCACGCGCGCGCACCACGCCGAGATCGGCGGCATGGCGCCCGGCAGCATGCCGCCCTTCGCAGCATCGCTCGCCGAGGAGGCGGTGGTCCTGCCGCCCACGCACGTCGTGCGCGGCGGCACCGAGTGCCTCGACGCGGTCACCGTGCTCCTGCGCGATGCGCCCCATCCAACCCGTGCCCTGCAGCACAACCTGGACGACCTGCGGGCACAACTTGCCGCCAACCACACCGGCGTTGAACGCATGCGCGCTACGGCGCTGCGATTCGGGGCGCGCTTCGCAACAGCTCTCGCGGCACTGCGGTCGCGATCGCGCCACGCGGCCATGGCCGCCCTTGCGGCCGTGCCCGAAGGAAGCGTGACGGAAACACTCGATGATGGCACGCCCATCTGCGTGCGCCTGTCGCGCCGTGCACACGCTGCACCCGATGGATCGCTGGCCTTCGACCGTGCACAGCAGCGCGTAACGATCGACTTCACGGGCTCCGGTGCGGTGCATCCGGGCAACTTCAATGCGCCGATGGCGGTGATCCGCAGCGCTACGCTCTACGCCCTTCGGGTCATGGCAGGCGCGCACGATCCAGTCCGGGCGGGGGTGCTTCCGCTGAACGAGGGCTTCCTCGATGCCGTCGAGCTGATCGTGCCACCGGGGTTCCTGAACCCACCGTTCCACGCCGACCCGGCAGCCTGCCCCGCCGTCGGTGCGGGCAACACCGAAACCAGCCAGCGCGTCGTGGATGCCCTGCTTCGGTTGCTCGGCGGTGCGGCGTGCAGCCAGGGCACCATGAACAACCTGATCTTCGGTTCGGCTCGCTTTGGCTTCTACGAGACGATCGCCGGTGGTTCGGGTGCGAGCTCACTGGGCTGCGGCGAGAGCGGCGTGCACACCCACATGACCAACACGCGCATCACCGATGCCGAAGTGCTCGAGTCGCGCTATCCGGTCAGGCTCATGCGGTTTGCCTTGCGCCATGGCAGCGGCGGCGCGGGGATCCATGATGGCGGCGAGGGCATCGAGCGCGAGCTGCTCTTCCTCGAACCAGTGACCTGCAGCATCATCGGCCAGCATCGCACCAGCGGGCCGTACGGCATGGCCGGCGGCCGCGCGGGTTCTGTCGGCGAGCAGTGGTTGCTGCGTGGCCAGTTGCGCCTGCCGCTTCCCGGCGTGGGCACCACCGAACTCAAGGCCGGCGACCGCATCCTGATCCGCACGCCTGGCGGCGGTGGCTGGGGTTCGCTCGATGCCGAGGCACTCAACGACGATCAGGCCGACAACTCGTAGCGCTCGATCGAGCGTGCGAGCCCCGTGTCCTCGCTGATCTCGATCACCGCGCCGCAAGCCAGCGTGCCACCTTCCGCAACGTCGTACTGCGTCGGCAGGCCGGTCGTCAGGTGGCGCAGCACCGCCTCGGTCGATCGTCCGATGATCGAGTCATAGGGCCCGCACATGCCCAAGTCGGTCATGAACGCGGTACCACCCTTGAGGATCCGCGCATCCGCCGTCGGCACGTGCGTATGCGTGCCCACCACTGCGGCCACGCGCCCATCGAGGAATCGCGCCAGCGCGATCTTCTCGCTCGTGGCTTCCATGTGCGCCTCGACGATGACGATGTCGTCGGCATGCGTGCGCTCGGCCAACATGCGCTCGCAGCATTCGAAGGGATCGCTGCCGGGCGTCGGCATGAACGTGCGGCCAAGGACGGTGAAGACCGTCACCCCGCGACGCCCCGCTCCGCGATCGATGCGGACGGAGCGCTTGCCCGGCGCGCGATAGGGCATGTTGGCGGGCCTGCAGATCGGCTCGCCCGCGCGTTCGAGGGTCGGCACGATCTTGAGCTCGCGGAGCGCGTGATCACCGAGCGTCACGGCATCGATGCCCCCCTGCACGAGATGACCAAGCAATTCAGGCGTGATCCCCGATCCGTTGCGGATGTTCTCGCCGTTGGCCACGATGATCCCGCCGGCGTCGCCCCACGACGCGCGAAGCGACTTGGCCGCCGCGATCGCTGCTCGCTTGCCGGGTTGCCCGACGACATCTCCCAGGAAGGCGATTCGCATCGGGCTCGACATGGGCTACACTCTAGCCGTACCGCTTTCGTCCCTGTGGGATGACATGCCCGGCCCCGCCGGGTGCTGTGCGGCGATGACCCTTCCATGACGTGTGTTTCCACCAAGACCGGCGACAAGGTTCGCCACCCGGCCCGACCTGAATGGGGCGTTGGCGTCATCACGCGCACCGAAGTCTTCACGGGCGAAGGTGGCTCCGATCAACGGCTGTGGGTCAAGTTCCCATCGATCGGCGTGCGTACGCTGATCGCGAGCGTGGCCAAGCTTGAGCTGGTCGAGTCGGCGGCCGATGAAACAGCCTCGGTCTATGCGCGTCCCACGATCACGCAGGTCGATGCCGCCAAGGGTGGTCTCGCCGCGGACACGGCGTTCCGCAAGCCCGAAGACCTCATGACGAGCTTGCCCCTCGATGCGACCGATCCCTTCGCCACCATCAAGACCCGGCTCGAACGCACGCTCAAGCTTTATCGCTTCGATGGCTCTGCCGCGCGGCTCATTGATTGGGCTGTTGCCCAAAGCGGCCTGGATGACCCGCTCTCGCGCTTCAATCGCCAGGAACTCGAGGTCCTCTACAAGCGCTGGCTCTTCAACCTCGATGCGCATCTGGTGCGCCTGATGCAGGAAGCCCGCCACGAGGGCTCGCTCATCGAGACCACGGCCAAGGGTGCTCCGCCACTGGGCCAACAGACCGTGCAGCGACTGCGTTCGCGCATGCGCTGAAGCGAGCGATCACGAGCTTGGCGAGGATGGGGGCGCTGGGGTGGCTGCTGCCGCGCGCTTGGCCTTGCGACGGCGCAGCACGATGAGCACCAACACGATGGTCATGGGCAGGGCCATGATCAGGCAACACGCAGGCAGCGCGATGGCCACGACCGTCGCCACGACCGAGGTGAACGACTCTGCCGCCGCGTAGATCGGATTGGCCAGACCGGCGGTC
This sequence comes from Singulisphaera sp. GP187, assembly GCA_945888705.1. Taxonomy (GTDB): domain Bacteria; phylum Planctomycetota; class Phycisphaerae; order Phycisphaerales; family SM1A02; genus SYIB01. Next base: position 12,652 of record CAMDAQ010000048.1, on the reverse strand, counting down.
GAGACGGTGGAGCCCACGCGACCGACGGCAGCCGCAGCATGCGTGCCCAGCGCCAGGCCGCCGCCAACGATGATCGCGATCGACCAGAGGACCAGCGGACTGAGTTCGCGCGCGCCTTCCATGCCCGCCAGCTGCTCGCTGACGCCGAGGCCGAGCTGGTCGCACATCTGCACCGCCATGAGGATGCTTCCCGCCGCGGCCGACATGGGCGCCGCGATCGCATCGATCGCGTGGTCGACGGCCGGTATCAGGCTGCCGGTGAGTTCAACGAGGCACGCGAGGCCGAAAGCAACCAAGGCAGACGTGCTGCCGACCCAAGCGAGCGACTCGCCGGGGGACAGCCATCCGACCCGGACGGCGATGCCCGCCCCCAGAAGCGGGACGAAGACCCGAAAGCCGGCGGCCGCGCTCAGGCCCACGCCCAAGACCACGGCCACGACGATCGACAAGAAGCTCATGGTGTCCGGCTGCACGGCTTGAATGTACGGTGCCACGATCCGGTCACGGATCGGGTTCACGTGCGTTCGGCAGATTCCCGGGTTCCCCATGCCACTTCAGGTCACTCCCCTGCCGTCCGATCCATCGCTCCCTCGCGCGCTGGCCCGTCATCTGATGGCAGGCGCGCCCAGCGGTGCGTTCCTCGATCTCACGCAGACCATCGTCATCGTGCCGGCCTCGCGTGCGCAGGCTGCGCTGGCTCGTCACCTGCAGGAGCTTGCGGGTCGTCCGGTGCTGCTGCCCACGATCCTCACGCCGGGTCGATCGCTTACCCAGCTCATCGTGCCCGATCGCACCGCAGCAAGTGATGCCGCGATCACGCTGGCGTGCCTGCGGGCGTTGACGGCGCTCAGCTCGGGCGCGCCGCAGATGGTTGCGCCGCTCGTGGGCAACGCGGCGGTCGAACCCAATCTGCTGGCCTTGGCAACCCGCATCAGCCAAGTGGCGCAGGAACTCTCGCGTGCAGGGCTGACCATCGCCGCGCTGCGCGACCGGGGCGCCGCTGGTGAACTCGGCGAGTTCTTCCCATCGACCATCTGGTCTGCACTCGCCACCGTCATGGATCGTGCCATGGCTGAGCTCGCCCAGCATGAGCTCGATCTCCCCCACGCGATCGCCGATCGCGCCATCGATGGGGGGCACTTGGCCACCACGGGTCTCACGCGCGTGGTCGTGCTGCTTGCAGACCCCGATCCCATGGAGCGCCGGCTGCTGGCGGCGCTTGCCGCACGGGGCGTTGCGGTCGAGGTGGTCGTGCACGATGCAGGGCTGCCTGATCTTGAAGATGGTTTTCCGTCTCACGCCGCCTGGAGCGCGGCGCGGCCCTCAATCGCACTTGAGCGGATCGTGCGGGTCGGGGGGCTCGATGACCAGCCCGCGGTGGTGCTGCACGCGCTCGATTCGTTCGAGCAGCCTGTGGCCGCGAACTCGGTCGCGATTGCGGCTCTCGGCCCCACGGATCCTGCGATCGTGTCGCGCACCCTGTCGCCAGCGGGCATCCCCGTGGCGCTGCCGCCCACTCGTACGGCCGATCATGGTTCCGCTGCTCTGCTCCTGCGCGCAATCAGCGCGTGGCTGGGGGAAGCCACCGCCTTCAACCTGGGCACGCTCGTGCGTCACCCGTGGATCGAGCACCACCTTCACGAGGCTGGGCTGCACGCAGCGTTGCGACAGCTCACGCTGTACATCGCCGCGACCGGCGTCCGAAGGCTCGATGAACCGCTCATTGACCTGCCGAGGCCATCCAGCGACGGCGCGGTCGAACCCGTGCTCGTGGCGATGCGTCAGCTCCTCGCCCCGATCACGGCCGCTTCCTCGGGACGCGAACGATTGCTCGCGTTGCACGCGGTGCTGACCCGGCTGCAGCCGTCGCATGCTCTCTTGGGCGATGCCACCGCTTCGGTCGCCGTCGCGCGGGCAATCCTCGTACTGGCTGACCTCCCCGAGTCACTCCTTGCTGGCTGTACCGTCGGTCACCTCGTCGACCTAGTCGTGAGTGCCGCACGCGGCGTCGATCTACCCAGCGCCGATCGTTCAGGCATCGAGTGCATGGGTTGGCTCGAGGCGGGTGTGTGCGATGCGCCGCACGTGATCGTGCTCTCGGCCAACGATGTTCTGCTGCCCGAAGCCGCTGCGATCGATCCGTGGCTACCCGATTCGCTTCGTCAGTCGCTCGGACTCCCCTGCGCGCGGGCTCGGCGCGCGCGCGATGCGTGGATCCTGGATGGCCTGCTCAAGCGCAAGACATCGGTGTGGTTCGGGGTTCCCGCCACGAATGGCGACGGCGAGCCCCTGCGGCCATCGCGGTTCCTGATCGGCTCCACCGACCAAGCCACCCGAACGCTCGCCTTGACCGGCGACGATGGCCGCTCAACGCTGGCTTCGTGGCCGCTGGAGCGGAAGACCGTCACCGTGCTGCCCACGCACCCGGCCGTGTCCGAGCTGCCGCCCATCACGCGCATGTCGGTCACGCAGTTTGCCACCTACCTGCGCTGCCCCTACGAATACCTGCGCACGGGGGTCCTCAAGGCCGAGCGCCGTGACGATCTCCAGCTTGAGCTCGATGCGATGGCGTTCGGCAACCTCGTGCATGCCGCGCTTCAAGAGTGGGGCAACCGCGAACTGAGCCGCAGCGCCCCAACCACCGATCCCAAGGTGATCGTCAAGGAACTCGATGCTGCGCTCGATGGCGTGCTCGCCAAGCGGCTTCCCGCCTCCGTGCACGGCACGGTCGTCGTCCAGGTGCGCATGGCTCGCGAGCGGCTTGCTGCCTTCGCTCGCGTGCAGGCCGGGTGGGCGCAGCAAGGCTGGGCCATCAAGTACGTTGAACTCGCCTTCGATGCCCCGCGCGCCGATCGGCTCGATCGCCACGCGACGACGACGGAGTTGAACAGCTCCGTCGACGACCTTGACCTGATGGATGACGATGGCAGACCACCGGCCGAATCGCGCCAACACCCGGCGCCGATGTTCCCCGACCAGGATGGCCTGTACCTCACGGGCCGTATCGATCGAGTGGATCAGAACATCCGTACCGGGCAGTGGGCCGCACTCGACTACAAGACCAGTTCCGAACCCTCCGATCCACGGGACCACCGAACGAAGTCCGGTTGGGTCAACCTTCAGCTGCCGCTCTACCGCGAACTGCTGGCCACGATCAATGTTCCTCGCGACACGTTGCAGCTTGGCCTGATCGCCTTGCCCGCGCAGCCCGACCTGGCGGCAATCCAGCTCGCAGACTGGTCCCAGGACCAGCTCAACGAAGCCGTCGAGGTGGCGGCAAGGATCGTCACCGAGGTCAAGGCAGCACGAAGCCCGGCCGACTTTGCACCAAGCGGCAAGGCTCCCTTGAGCGATGATCCGCTCGTCCAAGCCATGCACGGCATCGGGATTCGCGGGTTGGCGCCAGCGGCGCCACCGGATGCAGCGCCCGCCACGCATGTCGCGACCGTCGGGGGTGCAGCGTGAACGAGCGCACCATGTATGCAGCGGACAGCAGCCACCGCTCGATCGTCACCGCCAACGCAGGTTCGGGCAAGACGTACCTGTTGGCCAATCGCCTCATCCGATGGATGATCGAAGCTGCCCGGCGCAGCGGCGGCTCCTGCGGCGCTGAGTCAATCTTGGCCATCACCTTCACGCGCAAGGCTGCCGGCGAGATCCTCGATCGCGTGCTTCGGCACTTGGCCCTTGGTGCCACGAGCGCTGACAGCCGCGAGCAATTCGAGAAGCCGGGCATGATCGGCCCCGCGACAGGGGCCGAGTACGCGGCCGTGCTCGCGCAGGTGCTTGAGCACCTCGATCGACTTTCGATCGGCACCATCGATGGGTTCTTCTCTCGACTGGGCAAGGCGTTTGCGGCCGAGCTCGGCCTGCCGGCCGAGTGGACGATCGCCAGCGAGGATCAGGATCACGCGCAGCGTGCGCTCGCACTCTCAAAGCTGCTCGAGGCGAAGCCCGACGCGGTCTGGGAACTCGTGCGCATGGTCACCGATGGTGCTCCCAAGGCACGGCTGCACGATGCGCTGCTCACGTCGATCCGAACGCCCCTTGCCTTGCTCGAGCTGGCTGATCGCCATGGCGTGGGCGATGCCCCGTGGCATGCGCTGACGGCGGATCATGTCCAGTTCTTCGAGGGCGCCCAACTGCTCACGGCTGCCGACCTCGAGAGCGCGCTGCGCGATCTGGCCACTGCACCGTTGGCCATGACGAAAACCGGCGCGCCCAACAGCAATTGGGTCAAGGGGCGCAACAGCCTGCTCGCCGCGGCAACCCGCGGGGACTGGCGCGATGTCCCCGAGATCGGCTTCGCCTCCAAGATCGCCGCAGGCGGTGCGTACTACAACGTCAATCCCGATCCCGAACTCGTCCGGTGCGTGCGCCGCATCATGCATCATGCGCTGGCCATCGAGACCAAGCTCATCAAGCAGCGCATCGCCGGCTGCGTCGAGCTCGCACGCGGCTTCAACGAACACGCCGCGGCCATCCGTCACGCCGAGGGGCGCTACTCCTTCGCTGAAATTGGGTCGGCGATCGCGCGAGCCCATCGGCTGCAGGACGCCGGCAGCGACGGCCTCAACGAGATGCGCTATCGCCTCGATTGCGCGATCCAGGATCTGGCGATCGATGAGTGCCAGGACACGAGCCCCGACCAGTACAGCGTGCTTGCGCCCTTCATGGACGAGATTTTCGCCAGCGAGAGCAATCGCCGGTTCATCATGGTGGGCGATCCCAAGCAGTCGATCTACGGCTGGCGTGGGGGTACACCGTCGCTGATCGGCCAGCTCCGCGAGCAGCGTGCCGGCGGTCTCGATGCCGATGTGCAGCTTGCCGTGAGCCAGCGATCGCATCCCGCGGTCATGGAGCTCGTCAACGCGGTCTTCGGTCCCTCCGCCACGCTCACGCTGGCCGATCGCCTGCAGTCGATCGATCGTGCCGCGATCGATCCCGTTCGCCATCACGCCGCGTTGCGTGCAGCAGGCATCAACGCTCCGAGTGCCGTCGCCAACTTCCCCATCGACCGAGTCATGGCTGACTGGACCTTCGTGTCGCATGAAAGTGCAGGCCGCCTGAAGGACAAGCCATCGTCGATCTCAGCCTGGGGAACGCTGCCCGAGGAAACTTGGTCCGCTGCGGCAGCCCGTGTGGCGCTGGCAGCGAGCCGACAGCGTCCACAGGCCACGATCGCCATCCTCGTGAACACGAACCAGCAGATCGGGGATGTCGTGCAGGCGCTTCGCCAGCTGGGTGTGGGTGCGAGCGACGAGGGCCGTGGCTCGCTCATGGATTCGATGGTGGTGGCGGTGCTCATGGCGCTGCTGCGCGTGGCCGAGCAGCCGCTCGACAAGGCCGCATTGCTGATGGTCTCGCAGGCGCCTGCTCGCACGGCGCTCGATGGGGTCGTGCAGATTCCTGAGTACGCATCCGCCTTCGCCTGCGAGCGCCTTGGCGCCTCGATCCGCCAAGCGCTGCATGAGCGCGGCCTGGCTGCATGGCTGGACGACGTGGCCCAAGCACTCGCGTCGCTCTCGAGTGCGCGCGACCGCGTGCGCGTGAAGCAGGTGCTTGCGCTGGCGGCGACCGCGCCAGCCGACATGGCCAGCCGACCGGAGCGGTTTGTGCGCCTGGTCCGCTCCACCGGTTCGCGAACCGTCAGCGGCGATCGAATCCGCGTGATGACGGTCCACGCGAGCAAGGGCCTTGAGTTCGACGAAGTGGTCCTACCTGCATTGAACGACGCACTTGACGAGGTCAAAGCCACCAACGGTGCATGGGCCTCCATCAACGATGGTCCGGGCGGCGCGCCGCTCGCGATCGGCCCGGTCGTGCGCAAGGACCTTGCCGAGCGCAGTCCGCTCCTGGCCGCCATCAACACCGAAGCCCGCGTCATCGAGCTCTTCGATGGCCTGTCGGCGTTCTACGTGGCACTGACCCGCGCCAAGTCAGGCGTGCACTTCATCTGCATCGAGCCGACCAAGTCCGACGAACCCAAGCTCACGCCACTGTGGTTGATGCGCGTGTCGATCGACGGATTCGACGATGCCTACAGGGCTGCATTCGCGGATGGCGGAGACCGCACCAAGCCCTTCTGGGGCAACGGCATCAGCTCGGCTGACGTCGCCGCTGCACTGAACGAGCCTGCAACGGTCTGCACGACAGCGACCACACGCGCACTGCCCACGGTCACCTTCGCGGAAGCGACCAAGCCCGTCGGTACCGTCCGGGTCGTGCTTCCTGAAGCTGGCAGCGATCCGCTCGCCATGCGACGCGGCACCATCGTGCATGCCCTGCTGCGGCAGGTCACCTGGTCCGACGAGGCTGCCGATCCCTCTCGGGCGCCGGGCCTTGATGACGCGGCCATCGCCCGGGCCCATGAGCTCGTGCAGGCCGAACTGCGTTCGCCAGTGCCTGCCGCCGAACTTGCCGCTGCAGTCGAACTTGCTCGCGGCGCGTTGGCTGGTGCGGTGGGTGCAGCCCTGGCCAAGCCAAGGGACAGTGCTCAGTGGTCGGTCCACGGCGAGCTGCCCTTCCAGTGTGCGCGCCCAGGCCGCGAGGGCGGCCGAATGGGCGGTCGCATGGACCGCGTGGTGCTCGGCACCGACGGCTCGCACATCACGCACGCCCACGTGATCGACTTCAAGACCGGTTCGGTCGCGCAGTCTCGCGAAGCGGTGCTCGAGCACTACCGCGACCAGATGAGCGACTACCGAGCGGCCATGGCCGAGCTGACCGGCCTGCCGCCGGCAAGCATCATGGTCTCGCTGCTGATGATCGACCGCGGCGATGTGATCGCAGCCTGAGCGGATGCCGCGGCACAGAGGTGCCCGCGCTGAGCGGGAGCATCGCCATGGTTCCTGCTCAGGCGACGACCGGCCCGACGCGGCGTGCCCCTCCGCACGCCGCGCCGGACCCGGTCGCGTCACCACTCACCACAGCCCGGTCATGCCCCGTTCAGCCAGGGCACGACCGGTCATCCCACAAGGAGCCAACTTCAGGCTCGTTCGATCCCCCAGCGATTCATCTCTCCCGACCGTTCATCTCCCCTCCGCTCCCACTCCCCGTTGTTCGGAGGGGCTGCCGGCTCCGACCCCGGCAGCCCCCGTGCGATGCCGCCTGCGCGCTCACCATCGCGCGGCGATGATCGCGATGCTTGTTCACTCGACGGCGACCTCGAACGTGACCGCTCGACGCCCAGCCGCGCCGCTGCTGCCTTCACGTGATGCTGTCGTGGCGTGGTCGCTGTGCGCATCCTGCGCACGACCTTGCGAGCCATCCTGGGGATGGTGATCCATGCTGGCCTCCGTGCCATGCGGCCGGCAGTCGGCACGATCTGAGCGGCCATCGCACACGCGACACCGCCCGAAAAGCCCTTGCCAAACCGTTGTTTTTGAGCGTTGCCCGACCGTTGCCGATCAAGCACACGCAGGCTAGGACGGCCCGCACGACTGTCAATGGGAAATCGCGTGATTTTCGATCAGGGCTTCGTCGCCGGGGCGAGCATCGCATCGAGCTCGCTCATCGCACCCGCCTGTGCCGCGAGCTCGCGCGCCCGGGCCAGAGCCGTGGATCGCTCCTCACTTGGCTCCGGCAGCCGCAGCGCCAACTGGCCCACCAACCGCCAAGCGACACCGGGCACGACCTTGGCGAACTCAGGGTTGGCGATGGTGGCACGAAGCAGTACGACGGAATCGTCGATCCTGCCGAGAACCGCGAGCGCCCGAGCCTCGCTGTCGATCGCCGCCATCGTCGCCTTGCTGGCCAGACCGTACTTGGCTTCGAGCACCTTCCGGGCCGCGGCGATCGACGGCAGGGCCTCGGCGGCCTGGCCCAGCTGCAGTTGAAGCTTGCCGTAGTTCAGCCGGCTGATCGCTGTGGTCGGAGCATCCGGGCCCGCTGCAGCCGCCTTTCGATCCAAGGCCTGCCGGTGCATCACCAGCGCCTCGTCAAGTCGCTCCTGCTCCTCGAGCGCCAGCGCCAGGTTGTTGATCACGATCAGGGTCGCCGTGTGTTCGGGCCCGTACACCCGTTCGTAACGCCCCAACAGATCACGGAAGAGCGCTTCCGCCCGGGCGCCCTCACCCTGCTCCCTCAGCGTGCTCGCCAGATTGTTCTTCATCCGCAGGGTGTAGGGATGGTCCTCGCCAAGGACCTTGCCTGAACGCGCGACAGCTGGGTCAAGGACGGCGATCGCCTCGGTCCGGCCGTCGGCCGTCCGCAAGGCAAGCAGGCAAACCGAGAGGTTGTTGGCACTGACCAGCGTGTCAGGGTGGTCGGCACCCAGAATCCTGTTCCGATCGGCGACCAGCACGCGGCCGCGGTCAATCGCCTCAGGGATCCGACCGGCCACGCGATCGATCTCGGCCAGGTTCGATCGCACCTGCAGGACGGATGGGTCGTCCGGACCCAGTTGCGCCGTGCGCTTCTCAAGCGCCTCGGCCAACGCCGCGCGCGCCTCGTCAAGCTTGCCTTGATCGGCCAGCGCCCAGCCGAGCGAGGCGAGCACCCGGATGCGATCTGGATCATCGGCCCCGACGGTGGCGAGCAAGCGCTCATGCGCCGAGCGAAGTCCCTCGACCGCACGATCGACCCGGTCGAGGACGCGGTCGACCTCCGCCAATTCCGCATCGGCCGAGATCGCCTGCGGGCTCGATGCGCCGTAGCCCGTCTGCGCGGACTCGCGCGCCAGCGTCAAGAAACGCTCGGCCTCAGGCCAGGCCCCGATGTTGAAGTACGCCTGACCGAGCATGCTGGCCAAGTCATGACGGACCTGATCGTCCATCGCGGCATCAGCCTCAAGGCGGCGCGCTGACTCGGCCAGCACCAACCTCATGACCGTCGTGTCCGCCTCGCGTGCGACTTCAGGCGTCACGCCGAGGACCGTGTCCTTCGTGAACCGAAGCACTTCCTTGGTGCGGGCGAGCTGCCGCTGGCTGGTCCTGAATTGCGCGCGGGCTTCGACCCACCCCAGCGTGGCCGCCACCCCGCCGCCGACGAGCGCGAGGAGCGCGGTCGTGGCCAACGCCGTCGCCACGCGGTTGCGACGCACGAAGAGCCGCGCGCGGTACGCCGCACGATCCGGCGCCGCGGCCAGCGGCCGATCAGCGAGCCAGTGCTGCAGGTCCAGCCCAAGCGCATCCATCGAGGCGTAACGGTCCTCGACCGCCGGTTCGAGCGCCCGCGCGGCGATCCAATCGGGACCACTCTGCAGCGCACCCGACCACGCGCCGAGATCCGTCGCGCGACGTCGGGCCGCATCGGCCGCGTCACGCGCGGCGAGCGCGCCGACCATGGCGCTCGGCGTGCTTGATCGGCCGTCGGGCCTCGAACCCGTCAAGAGCTCCACCAGGACCACGCCCATCGACCAAACATCGGCGCGCGCGTCCACCGCGCGGCCGGGCACCGTCTGTTCCGGCGCCATGTAGCCCGGCGTGCCAAGCACAGGATTCCCAAGCATCGCCGCGCTGCCATCACGGCTGCGCGTGAGCCCGAAGTCGATCACCTTGACGAGCGGCCGTCCATCGCGCTCCGTCACGAGGAGATTCGCGGGCTTGAGGTCGCAGTGCACGATCCCCCGCAGGTGCGCGTGCTGCACGGCATCGCACGCCTGCACGAGCAGCGCCGCCCGCTCACGAAGCCCCAAGTGCCGGGCATCGCACCAGCTCGTGATCGGCTCGCCCTCGATCCACTCCAGCACGACGAACGGCCGACCGAGCCGATCGATGCCCGCCAGGTGCAGCGTCGCCACGGATGGATGCTGCAGCGAGGCGAGCGCAGCCTGCTCGAGCTCGAACTGGTGCCGAGCGAGTTCGCTCGCGAGTGCATGGCGCATGAGCTTGACCGCCACGCGCCGTCGCGCCGGCGCATGCTGCCAACCGAGCCAGACGGTGCCGAAGCCCCCTTCGCCGATCTTCGACTCGATCTCGATGCCGGGGATCTCGGGCGCTGCCTGCGCGCCGTCATCACCGTGCAGCCCCTCAGTCTGGCCGAGCCCGCTCACGGCGCGTACGCCACGCCGGGCTGGCCTTCGACGCGCATGGGCGCATCGCCGCCGGTGCCGAGCCTGAATTCGTCGTGGACCACTTGCAGCGCACGCTGCCCATCGAGCCGCGGCACGATGCACGAGACCTTGATCTCGCTGGTCGAGATGTTGTGGATCGCGATCCCGTGGCGCGCGAGCGCCTGGAACATGCGGCTGGCGATGCCCGCATGGCTCTTCATGCCCGTGCCCACCGCGCTCACCTTGCTCAGACCGACGTCGATCTCGAGCTCGCCGTGGCCAAGTTCCGCGAGGAGCCGCGCCATGATGTCCTGCGTCTCGGCAAGATCATCATGCTCGACGGTGAACGCCACGCTCGTCATGTCGCCGAACTCCGTCTGCACGATGTCATCGACGACGACGCCCGCGGCAGCGACGCGCTCGAACATGCGGGCCTGCAGGCCCACCGCGTTGGGCACGCGGCGCACGGTGAGCCGGCCGAGTTCCTCCTTCAGTGCACAACCGACGACGGCGATCTCTTCCATGTCCGGTGTCTCCTTGCAGATGACGGTGCCCAGGTCGGGCTTCTGGCTGTGGCGCACGTGGATCGGCACGCCGTAGCGCTCGCCGAAGACGACTGCACGTGCATGCATGACGCCCGCACCGAGCGCTGCGAGCTCGAGCATCTCCTCGTACGAGATGCGCTCGAGCTTGCGCGCGTTGCGGACCACTCGAGGGTCGGCGGTGTACACACCATCGACGTCGGTGAAGATCTCGCAGTGACCCTCGAAGCGGCCAACCTCAATCGCTGCGGCGACCGCGACCGCCGTCGTGTCGCTGCCTCCACGACCGAGCGTGGTGATCGCGCCGCGCGAGCTGCGCCCCTGGAACCCCGCCACGATCGGGATCGCGCCCTTGGCCAGGCACGCCTCGAGCGGCGTGCGATCGATGGTGGTGATCTTCGCGCGACCGTAGTGACCATCGGTCACGATGCCCGCCTGGTCGCCCGTGAAGCTCTCCGCATCGAGCCCCATCTCCTGCAGCGCGATCGCCATGAGCGCGACCGAGACCTGCTCGCCGGTCGCCATGAGCATGTCAAGCTCGCGACGATTCGGAGCAGGGCTCAACCGACGCGCGAGCGCGATGAGTTCATCGGTGGTGTGGCCCATCGCACTGACGACGACCGCCACCTGGTGCCCCTCGGCGCGGCGGTCGGCCACGCGCGTGGCGCATCGCCGGATCCGATCCGGATCCGACACGGACGTGCCACCGAACTTCATCACGACTCGGGCCATGGGATAGCCGATGTTACCGGGCGCTGCGGCGCTGAACAGGCCCAAGCGCTCATGAGTGCACCCCCCGGGCCGAACGGGCCGCCAGTCCTTGGAAGGCTCCAGGGACTGGCTCAGTAGGCCGAGGCGGACCGAACCGGCCGACTCACGCCCCGACGCTCTCGGCCTTGCTTCGCTCGCTGCGCTCGTGGCGACGGCGCTCGGCCTCGCCGAGGATCTTCTTGCGCACGCGCACCTGGGTGGGCGTGATCTCGACGAGCTCGTCGTCCTCGATGTACTCGAGCGCCGCCTCGAGCGACATCAGGCGCGGCGCCTTGAGCACCACGGTCGCTTCCTTGGCGGCTTCGCGGAAGTTCGTGAGCTGCTTCGCCTTGACCACGTTGACATTGAGGTCGTTGTCGCGGTTGTGCTCGCCAACGATCATGCCTTCATAGACGACCTCGGTCGGGCGGATGAACATGAAGCCGCGGTCACCAAGGCCAAGCAGCGCATAGGCCGTGGCGGTACCCGACTCCATGCTGATCATCACGCCGTTCTGGCGCTTGGCGATGCCACCCTTGAGCGGCTTGTAGCAGTTGAACGAGTGGTACATGACCGCCTCGCCGCCGGTGGCGTTGAGCACGCGCGTGCGCAGCCCGATGAGGCCACGCGCCGGGATCTCGGCCTCGACGTGCATGCGCTCGCCGCGCGTGTCGACCTTGAGGATCTCGGCGCCGCGCTGGCCGAGCAGCTCGAGCGACGGCCCCATCCCGCTGAGCGCGGTGTCGAGCACGAGCCGCTCGAACGGCTCGCACGTCACGCCGTCGATCTCCTTCTCGATGACCTGCGGCTTGCCCACGGTCAATTCGAAGCCCTCGCGGCGCATGTTCTCGATCAGCACGCCCAGGTGCAGCAGGCCCCGGCCCGACACGTGGAACTCGTCGCTCGTGTCGCCCATGGACACCTTAAGCGCCACGTTCTTCTCGAGTTCCTTCTGCAGGCGATCCCAGATCTGGCGGCTGGTGACGTACTTGCCTTCGCGGCCGCCGAGCGGACCGTCGTTGATGCGGAACACCATGTGCAGCGTGGGTTCGTCGACCTTCACGCGCTGCATCGGCAGCGGCTGGTCGTGCAGGCAGATCGTGTCGCCGATCTCGATGTCGGGAATGCCCTCGATCGCGCACAGATCGCCCGCCTCGACGAGCTCGGCAGCCTGGCGGCCGAGGCCCTCGAAGCGCTTCACGCCCGAGATGCGGCCGCGCTTCAAGCTGCCATCCTGCTTGGTCGCCACGATCGCCAGGTTGGGCTTGACCGAACCCTGGTAGACGCGGCCGATCGCGATGCGGCCGACGTAGTCGTTGTAGTCGAGGTTCGTGACGAGGAACTGCAGCGGCTTGGTCGCGTCGCA
>CAMDAQ010000047.1 GCA_945888705.1 Singulisphaera sp. GP187 | reverse complement strand
CTGCTCGCGGCGCTGGACTGCGCCAAGGCATCGCTTGCAGAGTGCCCCGTGATGCTGATGGGCGTCGACGATGCTGCCGGCAAAGTCGCCATCGTGGCCGCGTGCCCGAAGGCGTGGATCGACAAGGGTCTGAAGGCCGGCGATTGGGTCAAGGTGGCTGCGGTCGCCTGCGGCGGTGGCGGCGGCGGCAAGCCTGACGTGGCCCAAGCCGGCGGCAAGGATCCAACCAAGATCGACGCTGCGCTCGCGGCGGCCAGCGCCCACGCAGCGCGGTGAGGCCCCCGCGCTACCCTCCGCTGCATGAGCCAGGAGATCAGAAGCGGCCTCAGCGAATCGCGCGTCTTCCCGCCCAGCGAGGCCTTCCTGCGCGGTTGCGGCGGACGCCCGCATGTGGCGAGCCTCGATGAGTATCGCGCGCTCTGGACGCGCTCGATCCAGGATCCCGAGGGGTTCTGGGGCGAGGTCGCGCGGGGCTTCGACTGGTTCACACCGTTCACGAGCGTGCTCGACTGGCAATGCCCCGATGCGCGCTGGTTCGACGGCGGCACGCTGAACGCCTGCCACAACTGCGTCGATCGTCAGGTCAACGCCGGCCACGGCGACGAGGTCGCGATCATCTGGGAAGGCGAGCCTGGCTGGCAGGCCGATGCGGCGAGCGCCTACGCGGCGGGCTTCGGCGCGGGCGACCGCGCCCTCTCCACGCGCCACGGCCACGCCGTGCGCCACATCACGTATCGGCAGCTGCAGGAGGAGACCGCCCGTCTGGCGAACGCGCTGCGTGCGCTTGGCGTGCGCAAGGGGGACGTCGTCACGCTCTACATGGGGATGGTGCCCGAACTCGCGATCGCCGTGCTCGCCTGTGCGCGCATCGGCGCGGCGCACAGCGTGATCTTCGGTGGGTTCGCTGCGCCGGCGATCATCGATCGGGTCGCCGATGCGCAGAGCCGCGTCATCATCACCTGCGATGGCGCATGGCGCCGTGGCTCCATCGTGCCGCTCAAGGCCAACGTCGACGAAGCCTGCAAGGGCGCACCTTCGGTCGAGCACGTGATCGTGCTGCGGCGCACCGGCCACGACGTGCCGATGCATGCAGGCCGCGATCATTGGTGGCACGAGCTCGTGGCATCGCAGCCATCGACCTGCGCCTGCGAACCGATGGCCAGCGAAGACCTGCTGTTCCTGCTCTACACGAGCGGCTCGACCGGCAAGCCCAAGGGCATCCGTCACACGACCGCGGGCTACTCGATTTTCACGGCATTCACTGCGCGCATGACCTTCGATCTGCATCCAGGCACGGAGCAGGTCTATTTCTGCACGGCCGACATCGGCTGGATCACCGGCCACAGCTACATCGTCTACGGGCTCCTTCCCAATCGCGTGCCCACCCTCATGTACGAGGGCGCGCCAAACGCGCCCGCGGAGGATCGCTTCTGGTCGATCGTCGAGCGTCACCGCGTCACGCACTTCTACACCGCGCCCACGGCGATCCGCGCGTTCATGAAGTGGGGCGATGCGCACCCGGCCAAGCACGACCTTTCGAGCCTTCGATTGCTGGGCACCGTCGGTGAACCGATCAATCCCGAAGCATGGATGTGGTACCACCGCACGATCGGCGGCGAACGCTGCCCGATCGTCGACACGATGTGGCAGACCGAGACCGGGGGCCACATCATCACGCCGCTGCCGGGGGCCACGCCCACCGTGCCGGGCTCCTGCACGCTGCCGATGTTCGGCATCGATGCGGCCATCGTGAACGATCGCGGCGAAGAACTGCCGGCCAATGCCGGCGGCCTGCTCGTCATCCGCAAGCCGTGGCCTGCGATGCTGCGCGGGATCCACGGCGATCGCCAGCGCTTCATCGACACCTACTGGTCGAAGGTCCCCGGGATGTACGTGGCCGGCGACGGTGCCCGACGCGATGATCGCGGCTACTTCTGGATCATGGGGCGCATCGATGACGTGATCAACGTCTCAGGGCACCGCCTCGGCACGATGGAAGTCGAGAGCGCGCTGGTTGCGCACGAAGCCGTCGTCGAGGCCGCCGTCGTCGGCATGCCGCACGAGATCAAGGGCACCGGCATCGCGGCCTTCGTCACGCTCGGCCCAGGGCACACCGGCCGCGCCGGCGACGCGCTGCGCAAGGAACTCCAGGAGCACGTCGGCCACGAGATCGGCGCGATCGCCAAGCCCGACATGATCCGCTTCACGCAGGCCCTGCCGAAGACCCGCAGCGGCAAGATCATGCGGCGGCTCCTGCGCGACATCGCCGCCGGGAACGAGGTCCGCCAGGACACGACCACGCTCGAGGACTTCACTGTGCTCGCCAAACTGCGCGAGACGGATGAGTGAAGCCCGCTACGGCAGGATGCGCCAGTCCGGGCGGTCGGCGCCATTGGCCCAGCGGCGCATGTCGCGCATGACATCGATCTGCACCGACTCCACGCCGCCGGCGGCATTGACCACGATGACCTCGTCGCCGTGGCGCGCACTCAGGTTGCCGCAGCTCGCCGGATCGAGCGGGTCGTAGGCGGCGGCCCACCGCGCGGTGGCATCGGCGAGATACGGCGACTCGATGCGGAAGAACCCCTCGGTGATCGACCCCGTGGCCGTCGCGTTCGTTCGCGCACCCGCGAACACCGTCAGGGACGCGGGCTTCACGATCGAACTCAGCCTGGTGACGTAGAAGCCCGTCAGCGGATTCGCGCTCCCGTTGGGGAGCGTGGCCGGCAGGAACCCGTAGCGCTCGCTGTCTCCGCCGACGAACGCGCTGTTCATGCCGAACGCGGGATAGAGGCTCGTGAAGTAATAGAACTCCGCAGGCGCGCCATTGGCGAGCTGCGCGTACGTCTCGCTCTCGCCGCCCAAGTACAGCCCCCGCATGTCGAACGAGAGGTACGGCGCCAGCCGCCACGGCCATCGTGCCGCGATCGTCGGTCCGCCGCCGAATGCGTCGGCCGGCATGCGTTCGCCGCTGGCCACCCACGCCGGCAGCCCGGTCTTGAACCCAGGCAGCACCTGCCCTTGCGCATCCGTGGCGTACCCCGTCCAGGCGGCAAAGATCGATCGGCCCGAGGCCACTTCGCGTGACTTCCGGGCCACACCCTGCACCATGCGGATCGCCGGCAGGAGCAGCGCCAGGATCAGCGCGATCAGCCCGATGACCACCAACAGTTCCGTGAGCGAGAATCCTCGCGGATTCGCGCCGGCATGACTTGCTGGGACCCTTGGAGACGCCATGCTTGGTGCCTAGGCTTCCATCGTATGCCGCAGCGCACCACGACACGCATCGCGATCGCCCTGGCAGCCACGCTGCCGGTGGTGCCGACCGCGCTCGCCCAATCGACCAACGGATACTGGACGACCCCGACGCTCGACCGTTGGATGTACCCCTTCAACACGTCACCGGGCTCGCGGCCCGTCATCAGCGTCTTCGGCTCGGACCGCAACGACCCCAGCATGTTCGACAGCCGCGATGGCCAGTTCATCGTGGGATGGTCGACGGCTGACCAGATCCCGACCGGCCCCGCCACCGCTTCGGCGACCCTGCATGCCGCGATGGTCGAGGTCGAGTTCGCGAACGACCTCGTCGTGCAGTACGACCCGACGCAGGACCCGTGGCAGATCTTCGCGCCGACCGCCAGCGCCGATTGGCAGGCCGACGCCGATCCGGGCCAAAGCATCGAGCTCTACGGCGTGGGGTTCCGCAACGGCTTCACCGCGGCGACCTTCCAGGAGTTCTCGCCGTTCGCACCCAGTGGCACCAACCTCCTCGCCCCCAGCGTGCGCTCGGCCTACGCCATGTCCTTCAACGGCGCGGGCCAAGCGATCGACATCAGCAACCATCCGCGCGAGCGCTTCGATCCCAAGGCCTTCGCAGTCGGCGCATGCGCCACGCTCCAGCCGGGCGACTTCATTCCCGCCGGCACGCGCATGAGCTTCGAGCTCGACGTCGGCGATCCGAACATCCGCCAGTACGTGCTCGATGGCTTGGCTGCGGGCAAGCTGCTCTTCACCATCTCGAGCCTGAGCTTCGTGGTGCAGCAAGGCGGGAGCTTCCCGGCCTTCTACGCCAAGGAGAACGCTCTCGTGACCCTCGGTGCCGCGACCGCTGCGCAGCTGCAGGTCATCGTCACCATCGCGCCGCAGTGTGAGCCGGCCGACCTCGACTGCAACCAGCGGGTGGACGGGGCCGATCTGGGCCTGCTCCTGAGCAACTGGGGCGGCGCCGGCTCCGGCGATGTGGACGGGAGCGGTCAGGTCGATGGCGCCGACTTGGGCGTTCTGCTGAGTTCGTGGACGGGTTGAGGTGGGCGACGACAGGCGCCGCTGTACGCGGGGTAACCGACCGCCGACGGCGCATCGCCCTCGGCAGCCCCGGCGAAGGGGCTCAGCCGCAAATCGAGTCGAGGATCGCCAAACGCGCCGCCGTGATGCGCTCGCGGACCCCCGCGAGCACCTCTTCCACGGTCTTGGGCTGGGTTTCCATGACGTCGGCGATCTCGCTGGCGGTCAACCCCTCACCGTAGTGCAGCGACAGCACCAAACGCTCACTCGACGAGAGCGTCTGCGCAATCATCTTCACGGTTAGGCCTTCTTCATCGAACATTCGTGCTCTCCCTGCACAGCTGTCCAGTCGATCCCACGACGAGCTCACGCGCACATCCTTGTACGACAGAGGGAAGATAACACAAGTCTGGCTCATGGTGGCGGACCTTTCTTGGATTTCGATCAGGCAGCGGCGTCGAGCTGGATGTCGATGAACGCTTCGGCGAGTTCGGGATCGAACTGGGTGCCTCGGCATCGCTTCACTTCATGAAGCGCCTCGTGCACGCCCATCGCCTTGCGATAGGTGCGGTCGCTCGTCATCGCATCGAAGCTGTCGACGATCGCGAGGATGCGTCCATCAACTGGAATCGAATCCCCTGCGCGCATGAACGGATAGCCCGTCCCGTCCCACCGCTCGTGGTGGCTCAGCACGCCCTCGAGCGCATCGGCCACTTCGTCGAAGCGTTGCAGCAGGCGATGCCCGATCAGGGGATGACGGCGGATCTGCTCGATTTCTTCGGTGTTCAGCGGCCCCTGCTTGTTCAGCACGGCCTCGCTCACGCCAACCTTGCCCACGTCGTGCAGCAGTCCGGCCAAGCGGATGCGGGTGCACGAAGCGTCGTCGAGCCCAACGTGCCGCGCGAGCGCAACGGCCAGGTCCGACACGCGTGAGCAGTGCCCACGCACGCCATGGTCCTTGGCCTGGATCAGTCCGGTCAGGAAGGTGACGGTCCCAGCCACGGAGTGGGCCAGGGCCTCGGGTCGCGTCTTGAACATCATCGGGCTCCTTTCGGCAACCCTGCTTCGGCAGCCCCCGGGGGTGACTTTCGGCACCTTGGAGAATTCCGGCAGGATTCCTGCCTCCCTGGCCGCGCTACCTTTCCCGCGCCCCATGCGACTGGCGCCCTTCACTGCCCTCCGAGCCTCGCAACACCACGTCACCGCGGTGTCCTGCCCACCGGCCGACGTCCTTGCTGCGAGCGAGGCCGCCGACCTTGCGCGCGCCAAGGCCCGTTCGATCGTCAGCGTGCTGCGCCATGCAGACGTCGTCGGCACGGTCGAGGGCATCAGGCCGAGCCCGGCATCGCACTTGATCAACCTGATCGAGGGCGGCTCCTTGCTCCGCGAGACCGAGCCCTGGCTCTACGCCTACCGCATCTCCGGGCATGGGCTCAAGGCCACAGGCCTCATCGGCCGACTAGACGAAGCCCTGCCGTCGGGTCCCGCGCCCGAGGACCCGACCGGCGAACGCCATGCTGCCCATCCCTCGCGCATCGGTGCCACGCTCGAACTCACGCGCGTGGTCATCGAGACGTGGGCCCCCATCGTGCCCAAGTTGCTGTTGGACCTGAACGAGCGCCCCCTTTACCACTTCCTCGAGAAGGACACCGGGCTCACGCACAGCGTGTGGTCGCTGCGCCAGCCCATGCCCTATGTCGAGTACCTCGCGCCGATCTCGTGGCGGCTGGCCCGCACCGCGCACGCAGGCGCGAGCCACGATCCGGTCCTTGCGTGCGTCTTCGGCGCCGATGAATGGGCGATCGGTGCAACCCCGCAGCTGAGGCTACGCAGCGGGATCATCGGCCTCGAGCGCGAGCGCACCGATTGAGGGGCGGATGCGCCCCGCGGCTACACTTTGCTCATGGGATCCAAGCCCCAACCGCACTCCCCGTCCGTCGATGAACGCACCGCTCGCGTACTCGTGATCGATGCATTCGCGTCGACCGGCGCCGAGGCGCTGCGCCACCTCGGGTGCGACGTCATCCACAACCCGCACCTTGATGCCGAGGGTCTGGCGCAAGCCTGCGCCGATCTCACGCCAGATGTGCTCGTGGTGCGCGAAACCCCGGTACCAGCCGCGGTCTTCGCCGCCTGCCCCACGCTGGGCTTGGTTGTGCGCAGCGGCGCGGGCACCGAAACGATCGATGTCGAAGCCGCCAATCGCCACGGCGTGCTCGTGGCGCACTGCCCGGCACGCGGAGCGATCGCCGCCGCGGAGCTGACGTGGGGGCTCATCCTGGCGGCCGATCGACAGATCCCTGCGCAGACGATCGACCTGCAGGCCGGGCACTGGCGGCACGGTCACTATGCAAGCGCATCGGGCCTCGCCGGTCGCACGCTCGGGATCATCGGCCTGGGCCCGGTCGGCCAGGAAGTCGCGCGTCGCGGACTGGCCTTCGGCATGCACGTGATCGCCTGGAGCCGGCACATCACCGAAGCACGCTGCGATGCCTTGGGCATCGACCTGTGCGCGAACCTTGTGAACCTGGCCAAGCTCAGCGATGTGGTCAGCGTCAACGTGCCGCAGAGCGCCGAGACGGCCGACATGGTTGGCGAGAAGTTCTTCGCGGCCATGCGGCCGGGAGCCATCCTGGTGAATACGTCGCGCGTTGGAGCGATCGACGAGGCCGCCCTGCTGCGGGCCGTGCGTACCAAGGGGATCCGCGTCGCCAGCGATTCGTGGGATGACGCGCCGGATGCTGCGGAGGGCACCTTCGCCGGCCCGCTCGGCCGTGAACCCGGCGTGATCGGCACGCACGGCGTGGCGGCCTGCACCGAGCAGGCCATGGGTGCGATCGCGGACGAGGTCACACGAATCGTGTCGGCGTGGATCAACGACTTCGACATGCCCGGCTGCGTCAACATCGCGCAGTCGACGGGCGCCAGCACGCTGCTCTGCGTGCGCCACCTCAACGTGCCCGGTGTCTTCGCACAGGTCTTCGCGGTGCTCGGCAACGCCAAGATCAACGTCGAGGAGATGGACAACATCATCTACGAGGGCGGGCATGCGGCGGTCGCGCGCATGCAACTCTCGCTGCGCCCGAGCGCCGAGGACCTGGCCGCACTGCGGGCGTGCAACGCCGTGCTGGCCGTGAACGTCAACACCCTTCGAGGACCACGACCATGACCGCTGCCCCCGCCATGACCAGCTGCGTGCGCCCGACCCCGAGCGGACGCGTCTACAACTTCAGCGCCGGCCCCGCCGGCATGCCCGAGCCCGTGCTGCGCCAGCTGCAGGAAGACCTGTGGGATCTGCGCGGCAGCGGCATCGGCATCATGGAGCACTCGCACCGCGGCAAGCTGTACGACGCGATCAACGCCGAGGCGCACGAGTGGTGCCGCAAGGCCGGGCGCGTGCCCGCCGACTGGGAGGTCATCCTCATGCCAGGCGGCGCGACGGTGCAGCAGGCCTACCTGCCGTTCAACTTCCTGCCCACCGGACGCACGGCGGACTACCCCGACACCGGCATCTGGACGACGAAGGCGATCAGCGAGGGCCGCAAGGCCGCTGCGATGCTGGGTGCGCACATTCATGTGGCGTTCGAGGGCTCGCGCCTGAAGTACACCCGTGTGCCCAAGGATGGCGAGATGAGCCAGACCCCCAACGCGGCGTACCTGCACTACTGCTCGAACAACACGGTCTTCGGCACGCGGTACCCCACCACGCCCGTCACGACGGCGCCGCTGGTGTGCGATGCCAGCAGCGAGTACTTCGCACGCCCGGTCGATTGGAGCCGGCACGTCATGCTCTACGGCGGCGGGCAGAAGAACCTTGGTCCCTCAGGGATCAGCTTGGTGCTTGTGCAGAAGGACTTCCTGGCCACCGCGAATCCCGCCCTGCCCACCATGATGAGCTTCGCGGCGCACGCTGCCGGCGAGAGCCGCCTGAACACGCCGCCCACGTTCGGCGTGCACGCCATGGGCCTGATGTTCCGCTGGATCGCAGCCCAGGGCGGCCCCGAGGCGCTCGAGCGCGCAGCCATCGACAAGAGCGGCCTGCTCTACGACGCGATCGACTCGAGCAACGGCTTCTACGTCGGACTTGCCGAGCGCTGGTGCCGCTCGTTCATGAACGTCAGCTTCCGCCTGCCGAACCCCGAGCTCGATGCGCGCTTCGTCGCCGAGGCCGCCGCCCACGGCATGGACGGCCTGACCGGCCACCGCGACGCGGGTGGGATCCGCGCGAGCATCTACAGCGCGTTCCCCCGCGAGGGGTGCGTGGCGCTCGCGCAGTTCATGCGCGACTTTGCCAGCCGGAATTCGTGAGCCGTCAGCGCAGCTTCTTCAGGCGGATGTTGCGGAACTCGATGAAGGCGCCCTCGCTCTGAAGGGCGATCCAGCCGGGCACGACCTTGCAATCGGTCGCCACGTTCTGCAGCAGTCCGTTCACCCACAGCTCGAGCCGACCGCCATCGACGAGGATGCGATAGCGGTTCCACTCGCCGAGCGGCTTCTCGTTGGTGGCGTGTTCCTTGCGCGTGTGCCGTCCGTTGGTGCGGTCGGCCGCGGCCTTCATCGGGAAGTCACCGATGTTCCATATGTCGCCCGCGTTCTCGCTGTGGAGCTGCGCTTCCATGCTGTTGGGCCACACCATGTCCTCGCCGATGGTGCGCAGGAGTACGCCGCTGTTGCCGGCGCCCTTCTTCGGATCGAAGCGCCACTCGAGCTCGAGCTCGAAGTTCTCGTACTTCTCGGTGGTACGGATGTAGCCGATCGGGTTGCCGGCGCACTTCAGGCAGCCATCCGCCACGCTCCACACCGACATCTGGTCCTTGCCTTTCAGGTCGGGCACGAAGGCCGTCCAGCCGGTCGTGTCCTTGCCGTTGAAGAGCGCGGTCCACTCGGCAGCGGGCGCCGCCTGCGTCGCCTTGGCAGCGTCGTCCGAAGCGGTCATCGCCACGCCACCGGCAAGGCCGGCCAGCACGAGGGTCGCGAACAGGGTGTTCTTCATGCCGCGGACGATACCGCTCGCGCGCCACCGAAGGCGTCAGCGCTCCGATGGCTGCATGCACACTACCCCTCGATCGCCGCGCGGCCCCACGGCAGGTCGAAGCGATCGCGCGTGGTGCAGTAGCCCAGACCGGCCATGCGCCCGACCAGGTCCAGGCGCGCGGCATCGAGCCGCCCGCGGGCATCGATCACCTCGTCATCGACGTGGATGAGCTCGACCGCACCAAGCACGAGGTTGCCGCCCGACGGCGCGCCGGGATTCGTGCGGATCACCTGAAGCGTGCGGCATTCAAACGCGATCGGGCTCTCGGACACGCGCGGCGCGCGCACGCGAACGCCTGCCGCAGCCGTGAGCCCGGAAAGCTCGAACTCGCTTTCGCCGTAGGCAAGACCCTCGGCGGCCGCCACGACCTGCCGGATGATCCGGTGCGGCGCCACGCTGACGGTGAACTCGCCGCTGCCACCCTCGGCGACGGGCTTCGCGTTGCGCAGCGTGTCCTTCTCGGCGCCCGTCTCATCGTTGGCCGGGCAGAAGCAGAGCGTCATGGGATTGCTGCCGACCCCGCAGAAGAACGAGAACGGCGCCAGGTTGATGCTGCTGCCATCAGGCGCGCGCGTGCCCACGACCGCGATCGGCCGTGGCATGATCGCCCCGATCATGAACTTGTAGAGGCGCTCGGCGTCGAGCGCGGCGGGATCGAGCTGCATGCGCGCAGGCTACGCGCAGCCGGGTCTCACTCGGCCTTCTGCGGCTCGGGCAGGCGGCGCACCCAGATGTTGCGGAAGCGCAGCGGATCGCCATGGTCCTGCAGCCGGATCGGAAGCTCGGCAGCGTGCGCGCTGTACTTGGCGCGTGCGGCGTGCGCGGTCGAGCCGAGCAGCGCCACGTGATCCTGCACGAGCACGCCGTTCATCATGAGCGTGACGTAGGCCGGGGTGACCAGCTTGCCATCCTTGTCGAAGCGCGGTGCGCGGAAGACGATGTCGTAGACATTCCACTCACCCTGCGGCCGGCATGCGTTCACCATCGGGGGGTGCTGGCCGTAGCACGAGCCCGCCATGCCATCGGCGTAGGTCACGTTGTTGTGCGAGTTGAGGATCTGCACCTCGTACTGGTTCATGAAGAACACGCCGCTGTTGCAACCAGCCTGCCCCTTGCACTCGCGGCCGGCCGGCACCATGAATTCCAGGTGCAGCTGGCAGTCGCCGAACGAGTCCTTGGTGGCGATGTCACCCGAGCCGGGCTTCACGGCAAGTTCGCCGTTTTCGATCGTCCACGCACATGGCTTGCCGCCACTCGACCAATTATCGGACGACTTGCCGTCGAACAACGCCACCGCATCGCTCGGGGCCGTCGATCCCTGCAGCGTGCCCGGTGTCACGGCCGCAGGCTGGGGCCGCTCCATGTCGTGGACCTTGTACTTGAACCCATCCTGCAGGGTGGTGGCAGCGGCGAGTCCAGCGATGAGGCACGAGCAGGCGATGGTGTGGTGCATGGTGTTCTCCGTGAGGGTGCGCGCACTGTAGCGAGATCTATCATCCTCGACCCCTCAAGGAGCCCCCATGGCACGCGCGGCTGAACAGACTGACATCGTCGGGACCGTCCGCACCCAGCTCGAGGAACTCTCCCGCGACCTCTGGTGGACGTGGAATCCCGAAGGCCGCATCCCGTTCGAGATGCTCGACCCCGTGCTCTGGCGCGCCACCAAGCAGTCGCCGATGCAGGTGCTCGATGCCGTGACCGACGAGCGCATCGCGCTCTGCGCGCAGGATGACCGCTTCCTGGATGCACTGGCCAAGGCGGGCAAGTCGCTCGAGGCCTATCACGACGCCGCCACCTGGTGGGGCCGCGGGGCGAAGGGCGACCTCAAGTCGCTGCGCGTCGCGTACTTCTGCAGCGAGTTCGCCGTGCACGAGAGCATGCAGCAGTACGCCGGCGGCCTCGGCGTGCTGGCGGGCGATCACCTCAAGAGCGCCAGCGACCTCGGCATCAGCCTTTGCGCCGTCGGGCTCCTCTACCGGCAGGGCTACTACCTGCAGGAACTCGCCGAGGATGGTTCGACCCGCGTCTACTACCCCGAATACGACTTCGACCGCATGCCGGTCGAGGACACCGGCGAGATCATCGTGTGCCCCGTCGGCTCGAGCCGCGTGAAGGCCAAGGTCTGGTCGATGAAGGTCGGCCGCACGACCGTCTACCTCCTCGACAGCGATGTCAAGGGCAACAGCGACGAGGACCGCGAGCTCACGCGGGGCCTCTACCGTGGCGAACCGTCGCTTCGCCTGCGCCAGCAAGTGCTGCTGGGCGTGGGCGGCTGCATCGCGCTGCAGCACCTCGATGAGCCGGTGACCGTCTATCACCTGAACGAAGGCCACGCGGCGTTCGTGGCGTACCAGCGCATCGCGCAGCTCGTGAAGGACGGCATGAAGCCCGCCGACGCGAAGGCGCACGTGAAGGCCACCACGGTCTTCACCACGCACACGCCGGTGCCTGCGGGGCATGACCGCTACGGCGTCGAAGAGGCCTACGAAGCCCTGCGCCCGGTGCTGCGCCAGGCGCGCATCGACCAGGACGAGTTCGCCGCGCTCGGTCGCGAGCGGCCGGACGACTTCCGCGAGCCCATCTGCATGACGGCGATCTGCCTGCGGTTCGCGTCGCGCATCAACGGGGTGAGCCAGTTGCACGGCGAGGTGAGCCGCGACATGTGGACCCACGTCTACGGCTGCGCGAGCAAGGACGTGCCGATCGGCAGCATCACCAACGGCGTGCATGCGCGCACGTGGATCGATCCCGACGCCGAAGCGTTCTGGCGCAAGGAGATCAACCTTCGGCTGGACCGCCACACCCCCACGATGGACGGCTGGGAGAAGGCGCTTGGCGTCGATCGCCCGCGCTTCTGGGCCCTGCGCAGCCGGCTGCGCGCGCGCCTGGTGCACTTCATTCGCGAGCGGCTCGCGCGCCAGGCGCTCCGCCGCGGCGAAGGCTCCGCCGGCGTGAACGCGGCGATGCAGGCGTTCTCGCCCGATGCGCTCACCATCGGCTTCGCGCGTCGCTTCGCCACGTACAAGCGCGCACCGCTGATCTTCCAGGATCTTGAGCGACTGAAGTCGATCCTCAATGACCCGCGCCGCCCGGTGCAACTGGTGTTCGCAGGCAAGGCGCACCCGCGCGACGTGCCGGGCCAGGAGTACGCGCAGCGCATCCACGAACTCTGCAAGGAAGATGGCCTGCGCGGCAAGGTCGCACTCATCGAGGAGTACGACATGGAGGTTGGCCGGATGCTGACCGCCGGCAGCGATGTGTGGCTGAACAATCCCCTGCGCCCCTACGAGGCGAGCGGCACCAGCGGCATGAAGCCGCCGATGCACGGCGGCATCAACTGCTCGATCCTCGACGGCTGGTGGCCGGAGAGCTTCGACGGCCGCAACGGCTGGGCGATCGGTGACACGCAGCCCATGCAGGACCGCGAGGCGCAGGACCGCAAGGACTCGCAGTCGCTTTACGCGATCATCGAGGGCGAGATGCGCCGCGAGTTCTACGACCGTGATGGCAGCGGCCTGCCCCAGCGCTGGATCGATCGAGCCCTGCAGAGCGCGGCGACCGTGCCACCGATGTTCAACACGCACCGCATGCTCGCGGAGTACCTGCGCGAGGCCTACATCCCCGCCCACCGCGGCGGGCTGTGAGCCTTCTGCGGCTGCTCAGCGCGCCCCGGCCCGCGCACGACCCGTCAGCACCGCGAGCGCCTTGAGCCGATCTGCCGCGTCCGACCGCAGGCTTGCTGCGCCCCGCGACTGAAGCCGCCAGTGCCAGTTGCCGCTCGCCGTGCCCGGCAGGTTCATGCGCGCTTCGGCACCCAGGCCAAGCGCATCCTGCATCGCCACGATCGCCGTGTTCGCCGGGCTCGTGAACGCCAGCCGGTTGAGCTGCGCCGCCGGATCGGACCCATCCCAGCCCATGTAGGCCCTGGCCCGCGCCTTCGCGGCAGGCTGCAGCTGCGCCCACCACCCGACCGTCGTGTCGTTGTCGTGCGTGCCTGGATAGCAGACGCAGTGCCGTGGGTGGCGATGTGGCGCCTCGCCCGAGTCATCGCCGTAGAACGCGTTGTGCAGGAGCTTCATCCCCGGCAGGCCGAAGTCATCGCGCAGCGCCACGACCGGCGGCGTGAGCGCCCCAAGATCCTCGGCGATGAGCGGCAGGCTGCCGAGCGCGCGCTCGATCGCGCCGAGCAGTTCGCGGCCAGGCGCGCGCTTCCAGGTCCCCTCTCGTGCCGTGGTCGCTGATCCCGGGATCTCGTACGCATGGAAGAAGCCGATGAAGTGATCGATGCGCACGGCATCGAATCGCTCGACAGCCGCGCGCACACGCTCGATCCACCAGCGATACCCCGTTCGGCGGTGCTCGCTCCAGCGGTAGTGCGGATGACCCCAGAGCTGGCCATCCGCGCTGAAGCAATCGGGCGGCACCCCGGTCACGACCGTGGGGCGCCCGTGGCGATCGAGCCGGAAGAGCGAGGGATTCGACTGCACATCGGCCGAATCCAGCGAGACGAAGATCGGCACGTCGCCGAGCAGCCGGATGCCCTTGGCCGCCGCGGCCTGCTTGAGCTCTGACCACTGCGCATCGAAGGCGAACTGCAGGAACGCATGCAGCCCGCGCTCATCCTTCATGAACGCGCGCCAGCCCGGCAACCAGAAGCGCTGCCGACGTTCGAACGCCTTGAAGGACGACGACCGCAGCCCACCCTTGCGCCGGAACGCCTCGAACGCCTGCTCGAAGCGCGGCCACTTTGCCGCGCGCGCCGCGGCATACCGGCTCGAGCCACGCGACAGCGCGGGAGCAGCCCGCAGTGCCGACCGCGGTAGCAGCCGGTCGCGCACGAGTCCATCGATCGAGATGAAGAGCGGTTCGCCGGCGAACGAGCTCGTGCTCGCGTAGGGCGAGTCGCCAGGACCGATCGGCCCGACCGGCAGCATCTGCCACCACGCCAGGCCGGTGCGCGCGATCCAGTCGAGCGCATCGTGCGCGCCGGGTCCCAAGTCACCCACGCCCAACGCGCCCGGCACGCTTGAGAGGTGCAGCAGCACGCCGCCCGTGCGCGCATCGAAGATCGACGGCTTCATCGCGACTGCCTCCAGACCCGCGCACCGATGGCGGGTATCGAGATCGCCTCAACCGTGCGCCCATCGACAGATGGATCGCTGTCGAAGACCAGGTCCCACGAGCCTGCGATGCGCTCGCCGAACGCTTGATCAGGGGCCGCACGCTGCACGCGGTCCGAGCCGTTCACGATGACCAGCAACCGCTCCGATCCATCCTCGCGCAACCAGCCCCACAGATCGCGCTCGTCATCCACGAGCACGGTGGTGAACGAACCGGTGCGCAGGGCCGGATGGGCGTGCCGCAGGGCAATCACGCGCTGGTACCAGTCGAAGTGCTGCGAGTCGACCGCATCTTCGGCGAGTGCGTACGGCTCGAGGTCCCTCCACAGCATCGGCTTGCGATTCGTGGGGTCATCGGCGCCGTACATGCCGACCTCGTCGCCGTAATAGATCATCGGCGCACCGGGGTGGGTCATCTGGATGAGCACGGCGAGCCGTGCACGCGCGTACTCGGCGGCACCGGGCTTCGTGCCCAGGTACGTGGCGTTCTCCTGCTCGCGGCTGCCGGCCTTGAAGGCGAGGTCGCGATTCAGCAGCATGCTCACGAGGCGGTCGGTGTCGTGGCTGTCGTAGAGGTTCTGCGCGACGTAGGTCACCTGGTCGGCGTACGAGCGGCGCAGTTCCGCCAGCCTGCCATCCATCTCGCTCACGGGAATCGCGTCCTTGCCCTTGGCGAGCCACGGCAGCACGGCCTTTGCGAACGGATAGTTCATGAGCGCATCGAAGCAGCGGCCATCGACCCACTCCGGCTCGACCGTCCAGATCTCGCCCACGATGTACGCCTGGGGATTGATCGATCGAACGTGCGCGCACCACTCGCGCCAGAAGCCGATCGGCACTTCCTGGGGAACGTCGAGCCGCCAGCCGTCGACACCGTCGCGCGGGTCACCGTCACCATCCGGATCCATCCACCGCCGCGTCAAGTCCATCAGGTGCTTGCGCAGCGATGGGCTGGCCAAGCCGTTCTGGTCCTTGCGGAACGCCGGCAGCTCGCCGAAGCCGGCCCAGCCCTGGTAGACGAACGGTTCCCACGACGTGATCTCGAACCAGTCGGCGAAGCGGCTCTCCTTGCCCTTCGCCTGCACGTCCTTGAACGCCGGGTGCTCGGTGCCCACATGGTTGAAGACGCCATCGATGATGACGCGCATGCCCATCGACTTGGCTTCCTTGAGGAACTCGAGGAAGAGACGGTCGGTCGGCGTCCACGTCCACGTCGACGGATCGAGCAGGTCCTCCTTCGCCTCGGCCACGGCATAGTCGCCCTTCACGCCGAAGTGCTCATCCACGTGCAGGTAGTTCGTGGCGTCGTACTTGTGGGCCGTGCGAGCCTGGAAGATCGGGTTCAGGTAGATCGCGTTGATCCCCAGCGACTTCAGGTAGGGCAGCGCCCAGCGCAGCCCCTGCAGATCGCCGCCGTACTTGCGCGAGAACACGAAGTGGTTGAAGAAGGTCTGGCCATCCTTGCCTTCCCACTCGCTCGGCTCGTACCACGAGCTGCGCCACGGCCGCACGGGCTGCGGATCATTCGACGGGTCACCGTTGCGGAAGCGCTCGGGAAAGACCTGGTACCAGATCGCGTGCTTGGCCCAGTCGGGCGTGGTGAAGGCAGGCACGGGCGCCAGCGCATACGTCATGGGATCTCGTACGGTCATGGTTCCATCGGTGAGAAGAAAGGTGTACGGCGTTCCGCGTGGCGCTGCCAGGCAGCCTGACCACCACGTGAACGCACCTCGGGTCGGCTCGGGCGAAAGGTCGATCCAGTCCACGCCATCGGCGGCGATTCGCACGCGCTCCACATCCTGCGCCAAGGTACGCACGCGCAACCTGACGCTGCCGTCGGGCATGGTGCACGCACCCATGGGGGACCGTGCATCGTGCAGGATCGCTGCGGCCTCGATGCGACCATCGCCGCGCGCACCACGAGCCGATTGGAGTGCAGCTTGCGCACCCAGCCTCAGCACCGCGTTGAATCCCCCGTGCCCATCGGGCTCGCGGTCCGCGTTGGCCGGATCGGCGATCCACTCGGATCCACCGCCACGCGTCTGCACGAACTTGTAGCGCACCGTGCCATCCACGCCGATGCGCGCACGCCACACCCCATCGGCGCCGCGCTGCATCGGGATCGCCGTTGCATTCCAACGATTGAAGTCCCCCGCCACCGTCACGGCATCGACGGGTGCGGGCGGTCGATACGAGAGTTCGACCTGCCAGATGCCGTCGGCCCCGCGCGTCGCGTCGATCGATGTCGGCAGGCGCGGCGCGGCGAGTTCGCTCGTGGCCATCGGCACCTGCGGCGGGAAGGGCGGAGCCACCACGCCACAGCCGAGAGCGATGATGAACGACCGGGCGCGCATGCGGGTTTCCTATACTAGAACGATGCTCCGCGATGGTCGCACGAGTCCTGGCTCATGGCTGCGTCGCGGGGCCATGGTCATCGTCGGACTCATCATCGGATGGGCATTCCTCCACGTCTCCGTGCGCGA
>CAMDAQ010000046.1 GCA_945888705.1 Singulisphaera sp. GP187 | reverse complement strand
GCGGCCTTCCGCGCACCGTCGCTCGAAGCCCGCGGTGCTGACGGCACGTGGACCATGGTGGCTGAGCAGTTCGGCTACCCCGCGGGGATGCCACGCCGCGCGATGCTGCCCTTGCCGGTGCTGCCCGCCGGGACGACCGCGCTGCGGCTGTCGACCAACCACCAGATCTACTGGGATCGGCTGGCGATCGTCGTGGCCGAGCCGGCGCCGGTCGACCCCGTCACCTGTGCAGCGCGTTCGGCTGCAGTTGCCCGGCGCGGCTACGCGCTGCGCTCCACCGGGCCTCAGTTCCTGCCGCACTACGACGATGCCCGCGCCGTGCCGCTGTGGGACTGCCGCGTGCAGGTGGGTGAGTACACGCAGCTGGGCGAGTGCTTGCCGCTCACGGCCACGCAGGATGACGCCTGCGCGATCTTTGCCGGCGGCGAGGAACTGCAACTGGCCTTCAATGCGCCCCCCGATCGCGCCGGCCTGACCCGCCATTGGGTGCTCGAACTCGATGGCTGGTGCAAGGACATGGACCTCTTCACCAAAGATGGCGAGACGCTGGATCCGCAGCCCATGCGGGGGGAGGCTCGGTCGCCCGGCGCGCAGGTGCTGCATAAGCGCTTGAACACCCGCCTGCAGGGCGGTCGCTGAAGGCCGATCGCTGCGTCTCCCAGGACTCGATCGCGAGGGCGCTTGATGACGGATCGGCAGCGGGGGGGGGGTTCTCGCCTGTGGCGGGCCCCGTGATGCGGCGATGGGTCAGCAAGCGTCTAGACTTTGCTGCATGGCCGAGCCCGCACGCAAGCCGTTCAAGCACCCCGTGCCACCACGCCTGGCGCCTGTGCTTTCAATCGTGCTGGGGCTCTTTGCGATCCTGGTCGTCAACAGCGTGTACCTCTCGGGCATCACGGTCGCCGAGTGGGCCTCGGGCCAGTCGCTGCAGAACCAGTTCTACCAGTGGATGTTCGGCGGTCACCTGCTCTTGGGCCTGGCGTTCACGCTGCCCTTCATCGTGTTCGCCGCGGTGCACCTGCGCAACACCCACGATCGACCCAATCGCAGCGCCGTGCGTGCGGGCTGGGTGCTGCTGTGGGCCTCGGTCGGCGTGCTCGTGACCGGTGCGCTCCTGACCAATGTCGAGATCGGCGGCCGCGATGTCGGCCTGCGCAGCCCGGACTCGCGCCGCATCGTCTACTGGCTGCATGTGGTGCTGCCGGTTGCCGCGATCTGGCTGTACGTGCTCCACCGGCTCGCAGGCCGGCGCATCAAGTGGCAGGTCGGCGTGCGATGGGGGGCCGTTGCTGCCGCGTTCGCCATCGCGATGGTGGCCCTGCACGGCGCCGATGCGCGCCCGTGGTCCACCATCGGTCCGAGCAACGCCGACTACTTCGAACCCAGCCTCGCGCGCACGGCTTCGGGCGGTTTCATCCCGGCTGAGAGCCTGATGATGAACGAGTACTGCCTTGAGTGCCATCAGGACGCCTACAACTCGTGGGCCCACTCGGTGCACGCGGCGAGCAGCTTCAACAATCCGCTCTACGCCTTCAGCGTGCGCGAAACGCGGCGCGAGGCCCACGCCCGCGAGGGTTCGGTGCAGGATGCCCGCTTCTGCGCCGGGTGCCACGACCCCGTTCCGTTCTTCTCGGGCGCCTTCGAGCATGCCCGCTTCGACGATCCCGATTACGACGTGTCCAAGGATCCGCTCGGCGCGGCCAGCATCACATGCACGTCGTGCCACTCGGTCGTGGCCGTGAACTCCCCGCGGGGCAATGCCGACTACACGATCGAGGAATCCCAGCACTACCCGTTCACCTTCAGCCAGAACCCCTTCCTCAAGTGGGTGAACCGCCAGCTGGTCAAGGCCAAGCCGGCCTTCCACAAGCAGACGTTCCTGAAGCCCGAGGTGCACCGAAGTGCCGAGTTCTGCGGCAGCTGCCACAAGGTCAACCTGCCCCAGGCCGTGAATGACTACCGCTGGCTTCGCGGGCAGAATCACTACGACTCGTTTCGCCTCTCTGGCGTGAGCGGCCACGGCATCGAGAGCTGGTACTACCCGGCCAAGGCCGAGTCGAACTGCAACGGCTGCCACATGCAGGCGCGCCCGAGCGATGACTTCGGGTCCAAGGTCCGCGACGGCCGGCTTGCGACGCTGGACCACGGCTTCGCGACCGCCAACCCGGCAACGCCGCTGCTTTCTGGCCTCATGGGTGCCGAAACGGTGCAGGCCGAGTGCGAGGCGTTCCTGCAGGGAACCATGCGCGTGGATGTCTTTGGGATCCGCCGCGGCAGCGACATCGATGCCCCGCTCGAGGCGCCGCTCGATCCCATGCTGCCTGCGGTCACGC
The DNA here is from genome assembly GCA_945888705.1 of Singulisphaera sp. GP187. GTDB lineage: Bacteria > Planctomycetota > Phycisphaerae > Phycisphaerales > SM1A02 > SYIB01. The sequence continues at coordinate 14,778 of CAMDAQ010000046.1, read as the reverse complement.
CGGGCGAGCCGCTGCTCGTCGAGGTCGTCACGCGCACGCTCAAGCTCGGCCATGAGTTCACGCAGGGCACTGCCGACAGCAACGAGGTCTGGCTCGATGTCACGGTGCGTTCGGGCGATCGCGTGATTGGCCGCAGTGGCGGCGTCGACAGCGAACGGGCGGTCGACCCTTGGAGCAAGTTCTTCAACGTCTTCATGCTCGACCGGGCGGGCAACCGGATCGACCGCCGCAATCCGCAGGACATCTTCGTCCCGCTCTACAACAACCAGGTCCCTCCCGGCGCCGGTGACGTGACGCACTTCGGCCTGACGCTGCCCGCGGACCTGACTGAACCGGTCATCATCGAGGTCGCGCTGCGCTACCGCAAGTTCGACACGACCTACATGCACTACGTCTACCCGGGCAGCGGAACCAACACCGTGCCCGTGCTGACGCTGGCGACGGACTCGGTCACGCTGCCGCTGGCCTCGGCACCTGCGGCATCGCCAAACGGCGCCGCACAGGCTTCGGCGGTCGCTGCCGCACCGTCTCCAACGGTCGTTGGCGCGCAGGCCCCAGCCGTCGCGGCCGCCGCGCCGCCAGCGACGGGCGCGCCGCCGGTGTTCCCTGAGTGGCAGCGCTGGTACGACTATGCGATCGGACTCTTCCGCCAGGGCAATCGCGGCAGCCAGAAGGGCGATCTGCGCGGCGCCGAGGCCGCGTTCCGCAAGGTCGAGGAACTCGGTCGGGGCGAGGGCGCGCTCGGGCTGGCTCGGGCCTATCTGAAGGAGGGCCGCCTCGACGATGCGGTGTCGGCGCTCGGGCGCGCAGGCCAGGCCGCTTCACCCGCGTACCCATGGTCGATCGCGTGGTTCAGCGCGCAGGTCGATCGCCAGAACGGCAACTTCGAGGCCTCCGCTCGCAACATGTCCGCGGTCAAGTCCAGTGCGTTCCCGCTTGCCATCGAGCGGGGCTTTGACTTCAGCCAGGATGATCGTGTGCTCGTTGATCTGGCGCAGGTCCAGTACGAGTGGGCGCGGTCGCTGCGAGCCTCGGATCCCACGCAGGCGGAGGCGCTGCTCGATCACGCCCGGCTCAATGCGCACGATGCGCTCACGCTCGATCCCGAGAACGCAAGCGCCTGGTACGTCCTCGGCCAGATTCGTACGGAGCGTGGCGATGCATCGGGAGCGGCGGCGGCGTACGCGGAGCACGCCCGCTACAAGCTCGATGACAACGCTCGTGATTCCGCCATCACGGCCGCCCGCGCGCGCTACCCCGCGGCGAACCATGCCGCCGAGCCGATCGCGATCTACGACCTGCAGCGGCAGGGACGCTTCGAGGCTTCGATCGCCGATCCGGCGCCGACCCCGTCGCTCAGCCGCTCGCGTCCAGGCGACTGAGCCTTGATGCCGGCGCGCGTACGCTCCACGCTGCCATGCATGAGCCCGCGACCGAGCCAACTCCTGACGACGGCAGCATCGGTCGAGCAGCGCGCGGATCGCTTGCGGCGATCGTCGCGCTTGGCGTGATCGGCACAGGCGTCTGGCTGCTGGTGCGCAAGCCCGCGCCGGTGCGGGAAGCCGATCCCACGCCGGTCACGCCAGCCGTGCCGCGCGTGGTTGATCGTCCGCTCACGGCGGTGCCGTTCACGGACATCGCCAAGGCCGCGGGCATCGACTTCACGCACACCACGGGTGCGACCGGGGAGTACCTGCTGCCCGAGACGATGGGGGGTGGCGTCGGGTTCCTCGACGTCGATGCGGACGGCGATCAGGACCTCGTCCTGATCGATGGCTGCCGCTGGCAGGGCGAGCCCTTCGCGAGCGAACCCGAGCCCGGCCACGACAGCGTGCGACTGTGGAGCAACGACGGGCGCGGCCAGTTTCGCGAGGCCACCAAGGGCAGCGGGCTGGAAGGTCCGCGCTACGGCATGGGTATCGCGACCGGCGATCTCGATGGCGATGGCCGCGCCGATCTCTTCGTCACCTCCGTCGGGCGCAACGCCGTGTACCTCAACCGCACCGAGCCGGGCGGTGCACCGCGCTTCGAGGATGCCACGGACCGCTTCGGCGTTCCCCGAGCCTCACGCTGGGGCACCAGCGCGGCGATGTTCGATGGCGACCAGGATGGCGACCTCGACGTCATCGTCTGCAACTATGTGCGCTGGTCGCGCGAGATCGACCTGGCCGTCGACTACCGGCTCACCGGCATCGGGCGCGCGTACGGCTCGCCCACCGGGTTCGAGGGCGTCGACCTGACCTACCTGCGCAACGATGGCGCGGCGGGCCTGGTGGATGCCACGGCCGAGAGCGGCTTCGCCGTCGCGAATGCCAGCACCGGCAAGCCCGTGGGTAAGGCACTGGGTGTCGTGCTCGGCGACTGGAACGAAGACGGCCTGGTCGACGTTGCGATCGCCAACGACACCGTCGCAAACTTCCTCTTCCGCAACGAAGGGGCTCCCGGGCGTGCCAGGTTCGTCGAGGTCGGCGCACCCAGCGGCATCGCCTTCGACCGCAATGGCAGCGCGACCGGCGCGATGGGCATCGACACGGCATGGCTGCGTCCGCGCCAGTGGGCGATCGCGATCGGCAACTTCGCCAACGAGATGAGCTCGCTCTACGTCGAGCGCGGCACCACGATGGCCTTCAGTGACGACGCCATCATCGAGGGCCTCGGTCCTGCATCACGCGCGTTCCTGACCTTCGGCCTGGTCATGGCGGACATGGACCTCGATGGCGATGCGGATCTCGTCCAGGCCAACGGTCACATCGAGGAACGCATCGCCAAGGTGCAGCCAAGCCAGGCCTGGCGGCAGCGGGGCCAGCTCTTCCTGAATGCCGGCCCGGGGGCATCGAGTCCGCTCCTGCGTGAACTGCCTGCCGGCATGATCGGTGATCTGGCACGACCAGTCGTCGGTCGCGGCCTCGCCACCGCGGACATCGATGGCGACGGCGACCTTGATCTGGCGCTCACGCAGGCTGGCGGCGCGCCGATGCTCCTGCGCAACGACCTTCCCGGCCACGGTCGATGGCTGCGCATCGTGCTCGAGGGCCCGCCGGGCAATCCGCAGGGGATCGGTGCCCTCGTGACCGTGGCGCCCTTTGCGGCGGAGCCGTCGACGACGGCAGCGACCATCGTCAGCGGCGCCCGCAGCTACCTGAGCGCCTGCGACCCCGCCTTCACGATCGGGTTGCCGGAAGGACAGGCACGCACCGTCATCACCGTCGCGTGGCCTGCAGGCAGCGACGCGGTCGAGTCGCGCGTCGTGGTCGACGGATCCGGCAGGACCATCGTGATTCGGGCATCGGATCGCTGAGGCCACCAAAGAAAACGGCCCCGGCACGAGGCCGGGGCCGCCATGGTCATTCACCGTTGCGAGCGGCTCAGGGGCAAGCGCCCCACGCGCCGAGCATCACGCCAAGGTCAGCACCGTCGACCGTGCCGTTGCCGTCCAGGTCGGCCGAGCCCGCGCCGCCCCACTGGCCGAGCAGGGTTCCGAGGTCAGCACCGTCGACCGCGCCATTGTCGTCGAGGTCACCCGTGCAGGCCGGGGCCTGCGTGCAGACCACGCGCTCGATACGGATCGAGTCGATGGCAGCCTCGGTCGTCGAGTTGTTGGGGTTGTCGCGAGCGACGAACCGAATCTGCATCGTGTTGCCGGGCGACATGGCGGAGCTGAGATTGCCCGCGCGCACGGTCCAGTAGCCGGTGTTCGAGGTGAAGGTCTCGAGGTTGCGCCATGCACCACCGTCGACGCGGACTTCCACCGAGAGCGAATCCACTTCGGCTGCGGTCGGTTCGACGCAGGCAAACCAGCGCGCGTACGAGATGCTCACGTCCTGGCCACCGATCGTGAACACGGGCGAGACGAGCACGGTGGGGCCACCGTCAAGGTCGCCCGCACCTGCCGTGCCGCCGGCGGTGCCCTGACCCGTGAACCAGCAGTTCACGCCGCTTGCGGAATTGTCGAGCTCAGGCTGCACCGGGGTGGCGCCGCTGTTGGTGCCGATCGGATCGCCGAGTTCCCACGCGCCAAACGTGACGGACGTGTTCTCGACCGTCCAGCCTTCGGCGCCGTTCTCGAACTCGCTTGAGTAGACCAGCTCAGTTCCCGAGACCGGATCGAGGCTGAACGGACCGGCGGCACCACCGCTCGGCAGGGTCCACGTCGCCGTGCCCGTGTTCGAGAGCTGCGCCGAGATGTACCAGTCGAGGCTCTGGCCGCAGTCGAGCGCGGGCAGGTTCACCAGGAACTGCGTGGACGACACGCTCGGAAGCGCCGACTCCGACCACGCACCATTGTTGATGCGCTTGAAGAGCTTGGCGCTGCCGGAGACAATCGATCCGCCACCCACGATGCCGGCGTTGGCAGTCAGCGACATCGCCTGTCCCGGGGGGACCGTGGCGGGTGCGCCACCCACGATCGACCAGCTCATGTTGATCGGGGGCGTGTTCATGTACACGTTGATCCCGCCGCAGGTGCCGGAGACCATGTCCTTCCAGCCGTCGCCGTTGATGTCGAAGAGCGCGGCGTCGGTCCAGCCAGTCTGCTCGGCCGCCGGCACGGTGCCCGCCTCGTTCACGAGCAGAGCGCTGTCGGTGCCGGTGTTGCGGTAAAACTTCGTCGTGCGACCGCTGCTGGGGCAGAACGGCCCAAGGTCGCTGTCGACGTCAGTCACGATGACGTCCTTGCGGCCGTCGTTGTTGAGGTCGGCGATCGAGATCGTGTTGCCGAACTCGGACGGGCTGCCGGCGATGACGTACGTGGTGAAGTTCGCCAGGCCATCGGTGCCGTTGCCGGCGTTGAGGCAGTAGCGATCCTGTCCGTCGTCGGCCACGATGAAGTCGAGCTTGCCGTCGCCGTTCAGGTCATCGACGCCAAGGCCGTACGGGGCGAGGCCGGGGTACACGACATCCTTGGTGAAGGAGGTGCCGCCCGCGTTGGGGTAGTAGACCGCCACGTCTTGGCCGGCGGTGAGCGTGTTCACGCGCACCACGTCGGGGCGGCCGTCGAGGTTGATGTCACCTGGCTCGCACATGTTGCCGAACTCGCTCACGAGCTGGGCAGCCGTCATGCGCGTCGTTCCTGAATCGGTGAAGAAGCCCGGGTTTGCGGCACCCTGATTGATGAGAAGGCGGTTGTCGTAGTCCTTCGCGGCGTCCTCGGCGGGGGACTGCTGGCACTCGCCCGTATCCGCCGTGTCGCCATCGGAGTTCAGGTCGAAGCAGATCGTCTGGCCGACGGTCTCGGGCGTGTCGTAATCGACGAAGTAGATGTCGACATAGCCATCACCCGTGTAATCAGCGACCGCTGCATCGCACGCGCGCGGGTTCGCCGCCACGCCGGTCTTGCTGACCATGGTGGGAATGCGGTTGTCCTCGAAACGGAAGCCCTGCCACTGGCCCTGCGCGTTGTTGCCGAGGTTGCGGTACACGCGCGGCTGGCCGAGCATGGCGCTGACCTGGTCGCTCATCGTGGTCACGGTGATCAGGTCGAGCCAGCCGTCGTTGTCCACATCGAAGGCTTCGACGTCACGGTCGTTGGCCGGGTCCAGCATGCCCTGCGAACCGGCGGCGTCGGCGGCCGAGCCGAACTCGGCGGTGCGATCGACCAGCACGCCGCTCTCGTTCATGAAGAGGATGTCGCGGAAGCCGCCCTGCACGGAGCCTGGGAACTTGCGCATGCAGGCCAGATCAATGTCGCCGTCCTTGTCGAAGTCGCCGCTGGCGAAATCATGCTCAAGATTCGGGTTCACGATCAGCGAAGCGCTCGCGACCATGCGGGTCGAGGTCTGCTTCTGAAAGGTCGCCCACTGGGCGTTGGCCGAGGCGGTGATCGCAGCGGCAAGGGTCAGGACGAAGCGGCTGGTCTGCATGATGTCTCCTGGAAAAGTCGGTCTTGTCTGAAGATTGGTTCTAGAGAAGATGGATCGGCGTCAGTTGCAGGCGCCCCAGCCCGCGAGCAGGATGCCGAGGTCGACGCCGTTGGTCATGCCGTCGCCATCGGCGTCAGCTGCCGCGGTGCCCCATCCTGCGAGCAGGATGCCCAAGTCGACGCCGTTTCGCTGGCCATCGCCGTTGAAGTCGGCCTGGCAGCCAGCGCAGTCATCGGGGATGAAGTCGCCGTCGGCGTCAGGTGCACCAAGCAGGATCGCCATCAGGTCGACCGTGCCGTCCTTGTCGCAGTCGCCGGTGCCCTCTGCACCTTGATAGGCCTGCATGAAGGCATCGGCATCGACCATGTTGATCAATCCATCCTGGTTGAAGTCGGCCACGCCGCAGTTGGTGTCGGGCGAGGCGGCTCCAACCGCGTAGCAGGACTGGAAGAGCATGAAGTCGAAGGCATCGACCTGGTTGTCGGGCTCGAGATCGAACTCGAGCTTGCCGAGCGAACCGAGGAACGCGATCAACTGAGCCTTCTGCGTTCCGCCGAGCGCCATGAACGCCGCTGCGCTCGCTGCGCCCTCGCCGAAGGGCCCGTGCAGTTCGATGGCCTTCGTCACGCGCGTGCTGAAGGCGCCGCCCGAGGCCGCGCCGTTGTGCAGCATCGGATCGCGCGTGCGCAGGTTCCACAGCGTCGGGGTGCGCATCTCGCTCTCATCGGCGTCGCCTTGCTGCACGCCATCGCCGAGGCCGCCCATGTTGTGGATCAGGAAGTCGCTGTAGGGCTTGATGGCCTTGTTGCGGATCGCGTCCTCGAGCAGGGGGGAGTTCGAGGTCGTCCAGTCGCGGACGTGGCACGCGTTGCAGCCGATGGCATTGAAGACCGTTTCGCCGGTCATGCCGCTCTTGGGCGTCTGCGGCGGTTGGGCGAGGTAGCGCTGGAAGTGCGTGACGCGGTCGATGAAGCGATATCCATCAACGTCCGGCGTGTCTTCGGGATCGGCTGCCGAGTCGCACTCCGAGAGAATCGCTTCGTTGCCGTTTGGGGCATTCTCGAACGGCTCGAGATCGTTGGTCAGGCCCATCTCGTTTCGGGCTGCGTCCCCCGAGAAGCTCAGTGTGGTGGCGACTTGCGCCTTCCAGCCGAAGCGGCCGGCGCGCAGTGGACCCGTGGGGTCCTCGAGCAGGTGAACCCAGTGGACGCGGCCCGAGACGCCGTCGCCGTTGGCATCGGTCGGGTCGGCGTTCGCGGCGATCGCTGCATCAGGAATCGCTTCGACGAGACCGAACGCCATCGATGAGTTGGTGACGCGCTGGACGAAGATCGTGGCGTCCTCCGGAACGACTTCGGCGCAGAGCGGTGAGAGCGCAAGCGTCTGCAGCAGGGACTGCGTCTCGCCGGGGCTCATCATGAACTCGCCCTTGTCGTCCATGCCGAAGTGGTTCACCGAGATGCTGCCCCAGCCGCCGATGGGGTTGGTGTGGCAGCTCACGCAGTTGCTCTTGTTCATGATCGGGCCAAGGCCCATCTCAAGCGTGACGGGCGTGGAGTACGCCTCTTGGCCTGCCCAGAAGAGTTCCAACTGCGACGGAGTCAAACCCACGAGCGGTGCGCCAGCCTTGGGCTGAATCGACACCTGCGCACTCGCGAGCGGCGCCATGGCGAGCAAGGTGAAAGCGGGCAGCATCATGCGTCGCATCAATCGTTCCTCATCTGTTCCTGGTGTTTCGGACAACGACGTTGACGGCTCCAGCCGACCGAGGGAATGTAGATCCCCTGACCAGGCCTTTCAATAACGCATGAAAGGACATTGAAGAGATTCTTGTGGACTATTCACCCGGGTCCACCATCGGGCAACTCCGGGGGGGATGGCTGGGGCCAAAAACCGGGTCGACCCCACGGATTTTTGCTCCGTAGGATGGGGTCATGCGCCTTCTGCTCCTGGTCGTGCTTGGTTTGGCTGTTGGTTGCTCCGATCAGGCGGGTGACCGGGGCCAGCGTCCGGAGGGAACGGGGATCGTCGAGGGATCAGCGCCCGAAGCACCATCGCCGACCAGTGCCGAGCCTGCGCAGCCGGCCCTTCCTCCAGACGTCGCCGAGGCCCTCAAGCGTGCGAACGCCGAAGTGCCGCCGCCGCCGCCCGGCGATGACCAGGCGCGCGTGGCGTTGCAGCTCATCGCTCGCAACCATCCTGAGCAGGCCGAACCGGTGGCGCGCGCGCTCCTGACGGCGTACCCAAATGAGCCCCGTTCGGCATTCGTGCTTGCGCTCAGCCTGCACAAGCAGAAGCGTTACAGCGATGCGGTGCCGCTCTTCGAGCAAGCGCTCGCGGGCGCCGCTGCGACTGACGCCGAGCAGCGCTCGCAACGGTTCCCTGAGCACGCGCACGTCGCGCACTTCCTCGGTTGGGCGCGCTACTACGCCGGCGATCTGGATGGCGCGCGTGGGGCGTTCACGTCCCACGTCGCCGTGCTCCCGACGGCGGGCGACTCGTGGTACGGCATCGCCCTAGTCGAGATCGACGAAGACCAGGTGGATGCCGCTGCCGCTGCACTTGAGCGCGCGATGACGTGCTTGCCTGAAGCGGAACGCGTGGAGGAAACCCGCAGTCGAGATCGCGGCAAGATCCTCGCCCGCCAAGGCGATCTTGCGCTGCGTGCGGATCGCACGCAGGATGCCGTCGAACTCTACCGTCGCGCGTTGCGCGCGTGGCCCGATCATTACGAAGTCTGGGCGAAGGTCGCACGCTGCTACGACCGCCTTGGCGATGCACCGGCCGCCGATCGCGCGCGCGTGGAGGAACTCAACGCGCGTGAACGCATGGGCCGCATCGTGGATGCTCCGAAGGGGACGCAGCCGTGATTGCCGCTCGGGCTGCACCGTCGGCGATCGTGTCGTGCGTCCTGCTGCACGCCGGCTTCGCCACCCAAGCGCCGGTTCCACCGCCGCCCTCGAAGCCGATCGCGTTCACCGACGTCACGTCAACCAGTGGCATCCAAGCCACGATGACCAGCGGCGTGCAGCCGAGCTCGCAGATCCTCGAAGTGAAGGGCGGGGGACTTGCGCTGATCGATGTCGACGACGACGGCGACCTCGATCTCTTCATGCCCAACGGGGCCACGCTCGCCGATCCCGCCAAAGGGCCTGGTGCCCGGCTCTGGCGCAATGACGGCGGACTTCGCTTCACCGACATCACGCAGGAGAGCGGCATTACCCATCGTGGGTGGTCCTTCGGGGTTGCCGCCGGCGATGTCGACGGCGACCGTCGCGACGATCTCTTCATCGCGGGCTTTGGCCGCAATGCGCTCTGGCTCAATCGTGGTGGCGGGCGCTTCGTCGACGCGACCGATGCATGGGGTGCCGCCGGCCCCGGCGGATGGAGCACGGGGTGCGCGCTCGCGGATCTCGATGGTGACTCAGACCTTGATCTCTACGTCGCGCGCTACGCCGACTACGACCCGGCCAAGCCGCTCGCGCCGGCGATGTTCAAGGGCCAGCCGGTCATCAACGGCCCGAAGGGCCTGGTCCCGCTGCGTGATGTCGTGCTGCGCAACGATGGCGACCGGTTCACCGACGTGACCGACGCGAGCGGCGTCGGTGCGGTCGCACCCGGGTTCGGGCTCAACGTCATTGCGTGCGACGTCACCGGGGATGGACGCGTCGATCTCTTCGTGGGCAACGATTCGAGCGGCAATCACCTTCACGTGAACGAGGGCGGTTTCAGGTTTGCCGAGCGCGCGCGCAGGCTCGGATGCAGCGCGAACCTCGAGGGCATCGAGCAGGCGACCATGGGGGTCGCGCTGGGCGACGTCGATGGCAATGGTCGCCCCGACCTGCACACCACGGTCTTCTCGAGCGACACGAACACGCTCTACCTCAATCGTCCGGATGGCTTCTGGGATGACCGCTCGAGCCAGTTCGGCACGGGTGCTCCGTCGCGATCCTTGTGCGGATGGGCTTCGATCCTTGCGGACCTGGATCACGATGGCGACGAGGATCTCTTCACCGTCAACGGGCACGTGTATCCCAATGCCACGAAGGCCACGTTCGACAGCGAATACGCGCAGCCACGGCTGGTGCTTGAGCGCAAGGGCAACCGTTTCGCACCGCTGCGCAGCGATGCGGCCTGGCTGGCCGAGCCGCACCGCGATCGCACGGCGGTCTTCGGCGATCTGGACGGCGACGGCGACGTGGATGCCGTGATCGGCGAACTCAACGGTCCGCTGCGGGTGCTCCGCAACGATCACGATTCGGCCGGGGATTGGCTTGTCATCAGCCTGCGCGACACGCGGGCCGGTTCACGCAACCACCGCGCTGTCGGTTCCATGATCACCGTCGAGCAAGGTGGGCTGTCGCAGCGCCGCTGGCTTGCCGGCGGCGGCCCGTTCCAATCGACGTTCTCGCCCGAAGCGCACGTGGGCTTGGCAGGCAAGGGCCCGGTGAAGGTCACCGTGCGCTGGCCCGACGGCTTCGAGCAGGTCGTGACGTCCGAGCCCGGGCGGCGACTTGTGCTTGATCGCGGCGCCCCTTGAGCGCGGCGCAGGGCGCGGCCTGGGAGCCGCGACTCAACCTTCGCGACCTGGGAGCCGCGACTCATCCCTCGCGGCCGTAGGGCCGCGACTCATCCCTCGCGGCCGTAGGGCCGCGACTCATCCCTCGCGGCCGTAGGGCCGCGACTCAATCAGTGGATGATGATGATCGTCAACCGCTTCTCGCCCTTGGGCAGGTTCACGCGGACGGTGTCGCCCACGCGTGCCTTCATGAGGGCTTGGCCCATAGGGCCGGTGGACGTGACCTCGCGATAGGGGAGGTCGTCCGCGTCGGTCAGGCTGCTCACGATCTTGTAGCGGTCTTCGCGGCCAGAAGTCTCGTCGCGGATGGTGATCTCGGCACCGAGGAACACCATGTCGGTGGGCATTTCCGACTGGTCGACCACCTGCACGCCGGCGAGGCGGGCTTCGAGCTCGCGGATCTTGGCATCGTTGATCGACTTGTCCTCGCGCGAGGCGTGGTAGTCGGCGTTCTCGCGAAGGTCGCCCTGGGCACGAGCCTCGGCAATGCGCTCCACGAGCTGCTTGTCGAGCGCCCGAAGCGCCGCCAGCTGCGCCTCAAGGCGCTCCTTGTCAGCCCGTGTCACGAGTTCCATGGGGAAAAGGTAGCCCGATCGGCAGCCTCACGCAAGCGTGACGGCACGGCGTGACCATGCCAGTGCCGTGCACAGCGCCGCTGCGGCGATGATGGCGGTGGCCAGCGTGTCGCTCATCATCGCGGCGTTCACGGGGCCGGGGCTCGGATCAGCGAACGACCACGCGACCGACAGCGCGCCCGGCAGTGCGCGGGCCACGCTCGGTGCTTGGAATCCCAGCGCAATCCAAGGAGCTTCAGGGCCCGCGGCGAGCAGCACGATCGCGATGCCCGCCAGCGCACGCCGGACGGTGCGATCCGTGCGCAGGCCGACCAGCAGCACGCTTGCCGCGATGGCGATCGCCGACATTAGGCTCGCATCGAGCAAGAGCAGTCGGTCGCGGCTCCAGCCTGAGATGGCGCGCAGCGGGAAGATCGTGACGTGCACGAGGACCACGATCGTGATCGCATCGAGCAGGACGGTCCGCACGATTGCGGCAGGTGTTCGCAGGCTCAAGCGTGCAAGGGGCCAGGCTACCACGGCACCGGCGGCCACCATGAGCGTGAAGGTCTGCACGGCATGGGCCACGCTGGCGCGCGTTGCCGTGGAGGGCGTCATGAAGCCGGTACTGATCGCCCACGACGCTGCAAGCCAGCAGAACGCGGCGAGCACCAGCCAGCGAGGCAGGGGTGTGTGGGCGCGCTCAGCGGGCGCTGGCGCAGTCGACCCGGACATCGATGCTCGTGGGGTGACCGTGGTCGATGCGGCCGTGCTTGGCATACAGGAACGCAAGGTACTCCAGCTTCTGGCCCGTCGGCACTTCGGCTGGTGATGCTGCCGACGGCGCGCGGCCCCACACGATCGTGCTGCCGCCGGTCGTCACCAGCTCGAGCGAACCATCCTTGGCGTGACGGCCCACGCCGATCGCAGCGACCTGGCTTCGCCATGGCTGCGCGTCGATCGTCTGCAGCAGGTCGATTGCGTCCTTGAGCGCGGTTCCAGTCCACGCGCCCGCGACCGCCGGCGTCGGACCAGCCACGCCAAGCACTCGGACGAGCGAGGGACCATCCTTCGCGCGGTAGTCGCGCGCCATGCGGTGCCCGCGCGAGTCGCACAGATGATCGATGCCGCCGTCGGCCACAAGTGCGGTGGGGGCGGCGTAGGCCGCGATGACCTCGATGCCATCATGGTCGACCAAGCGCACCTGCTCGACGGACTCGAACCAGCCGGTTGATTCGAGATAGCGCTGCAGGGTCTGCAGCATGTCGCGGCCATGACCGGTGGCCACGATCGACTGCGCGGCGTCCTCGATGGGCTTCATCTCGGCGGTCGTCATCCAGCGCGGGGCATTGGGAAAGCGGATGGCGGTGCGCGCCGAGGTCGACCCGTAGGCGGTTCCGCGCAGGCGGGGCAGGACGACCGTGGCCAGGACCACGATCACCGCGGCGCAGCCCACCCATGCGCCAATGCCGGCGATGCGCTCGGCGGTGGCCCGCCAGGATGCTTCAGGTGCCTTGGACGACGACGAACGCGAGGACATACGGCGAACTATCGGCCGATCTAGGCGTTGCGGACGAGAATTCAGGACGTTCGCGCGCGCTCGCGAGCGCGATCACCGCGATCGCCCCGCGCGCGATCACCAAGCGCGCACTCGACCAAGGTCCGGCAGAGCGCCGGGAAGGGCAAACCGGCGTGGGCCGCGGCCTTGGGCACGAGGCTCGTGTCGGTCATGCCGGGCATGGTGTTGACTTCGAGCATCCACGGGCCGCGGTCGTCGACCATGAAGTCGACGCGCGAGATGTGGCGACAGCCCAAGGCCCGGCACACCTCGACCGTCGCGGCCTGCGCTCGTTCGGCGACGCCAGCGGGCAGTTCCGGGTCGAGCACGTAGCGCGTGTCCTTGCGCACGTACTTGGCCTCGTAGTCGTAGAGCCCATCGGCCGGCACGATCTCCACGATCGGCAGCGCGCGCCCATTGAGCCAGCCGACGGTGATCTCGCGACCGGTGATGAACTCCTCGGCGAGCATGAGCTCGCGCCGGGAGAAGGCGGTGGCCAGGGCGCTGTCGATCTCTGCGCGATCCTTGCAGACGAAGAGGTCGACGCTCGAGCCGTCGTTGCTCGGTTTGATGACGACCGGCGGCTCAAGGTCGAGCTCATCGCCACGGCGGAGCACGCGAGCCCTTGGCGTGGGAACGCCGGCACGCGCCGCGATGGTCTTGGTGGCGGCCTTGTCCATGGCGATGCGGGCTGCGGCCGAACCGCACCCCACAAACGGCCGGCCCGCGGCTTCAAGCAGCTCCTGCAGCGGCCCGCCCTCGCCCCACGGCCCGTGCAGCACCGGGAAGACGACGTCGCCCTGAAGCTGCGCCAGTTCATCGGCGGTGGGGGCATCGATCGCCAGCTCGATCACGTCGAAGGTCCCGTCGTCGCGCAGCGCTTGCGCGACGCGCCCGCCGCTGCGCAGGCTCACCTCGCGCTCGGCATCAGGGCCGCCCTTGAGCACCAACACGCTGGTCCGGCTCATGCGCCGTCTCCGTGCCGGCTCCAGAAGACCACTTCCGTCTCGAGACCAAGCCCCGTTCGATCCTGCACGGCTCGCTGGGCGACGCGCACGAGTTCACGCAGGTCATCGGTGCGGGCGCCGGGCTCGCACGTGAAGAAGTTCGCGTGGCGGTCGCTGATGAACGCCTTGCCCACACGGTGCCCCTTGAGACCCGCATCGTCGATCAGCTTGCCGGCGCTGACCCGCTGGCTCGTCGCGGGGTCGACGGGGTTCTTGAACATGCAGCCCGCGGCGCTGTTCGACATCGGCTGGACTGATTTCTTGTACGCCATGTACTCCTGGACCCGCGCGCGGACCTCGAGCGGATTCTCCTCCCGCATCGAGAAGGTCGCCCACGCGATGATGCCTTCGGGCAGCGTGGCGTGGCGATAGGCGAAGTGCAGTTCGCTCTTGGCGTAGACATGCAAGGCTCCATCGGGCCGGACGATGGCCACCGCATGCACGGCATCGCCGATCTCGCCGTAGCGCCCACCGGCATTCATCGCGAGGGCGCCGCCCACCTGCGCAGGGATGCCCGTCATGCCTTCGATCCCCGCGAGCCCGCGGCGTGCACATTCGGTCACGAGCTTCATCAGGTCATGGCCTGCACCGACCTTCATGAGCTCGATGCCGCCTTCGGTGTTCACCTCGAGCGAAGCGAACGAGGGATCCGCGAGGCTGATGACGACGCCCTCGACGCCGGCGTCATCGACGAGCAGGTTCGCGCCGGACCCCAGCACGCGCACGCGGACCTGGTTGTGTCGGCAGCGGCGCACGAGCTCGGCGAGCGCCTCGGGCGAGCGCGGCGTGACGAGCGCATCGGCGCGCCCGCCGACGCCGAACCACGTGAGCGGCCCGAGCGGGGCATCGGCCTGCACCTTGACGTCGAGGTCGCTGAAGAGGCTCGTCCAGTGGCGATCCATGGTCGTGCTCACGGCGTGGTTCCGGTCGCCGGGGCAGCGGCGCGCGCGAGCCAGTCACGGCCGATCTCCCAGACCGGGCCGGCTCCCATGACGACCACGAGGTCGCCATCCTGGGCGATCTGGTCCAGTCGATCCACGATGCCCTCGAAGGACGGGATGTGCCATGCCTGCGCGCCGCGCTCGCGCAACTTGGCGACGAGATCGCCGCTCGACACGCTCTGCGCGTCCTCGGCGCTGTCGCGCACGAAGTAGATGTCGGGCACGAGCACGATGTCGGCGTGGCCGAAGGACTGCGCGAACTCATCGAGCAGGTGGCGCGT
>CAMDAQ010000045.1 GCA_945888705.1 Singulisphaera sp. GP187 | reverse complement strand
CGCCGAGGTCAGACCGGTGGGCCCGTCGGGCGCGCCCTGCCACCGCACGACGCCGTCGCTCGTCACGACGACGCACGCCGGAATGCCCTTGACGCCGTAGAAGCCCGACATGGCTCCTGACCGGTCGCAAGCGATCGCGTAGTTCATGCGCAGGCTCTTGGCGTTCATGCCGGTCTTGCACGCATCCGCCGCTTCGCTCGACACGCCGACGACCACGACCTGGTTGCCGTAGTGCTGCGCCAGTTCGTTCATGTGGGGGATCGCAGCCACGCAGGGAACGCACCAGGTTGCCCAGAAGTCGATGACCAGCACCTTGCCGGTCGGATCGGGCGTGGGGGTGAGCCACGACTCCACGTAGAAGGTCGGTGCCTGCTGGCCGCGACGATCCTGCGTGAAACGTGAATCGACCGCATCGTTCGGCGCCGGCAGGTCAACCTGCGTCGGGCCCGCCGCGATCGCGGGGCGCGGCTGCGGTTGGCGAGTGCCCGCGCTCTCGGCGCAGAGCTCCTTGATGGCCGACTTGAGCCCGCTCGTCGAGAGTCCCGCGTAGCGCACGGTGCCGTCGCGGTCGATCAGGATGTTGACCGGTGCGCGGAACACGCCGAGTGCATCGCACAGGGCACCTGTGGAGTCGAGGAGCGTGGGTGCCGCAGGCTTGCGCATTGCCTTGGCTGCGCCATCGGCACCCTCGGGCGTGTGCAGGCCGATCAGGACCAGATCGCCATCGGCGATCGCTTGCTTCGCGGCGGTGGCGGCCTTGCCGAGCATCGCCTTCGACGAGGAGTCCGCGGTGGTGAAGGCTTGGATCAGGACGACCTTGCCCTTGAGCGCGGCGGCAGCCGGTGCATCGCCCAGCCACGTCCCGTTCTCCGGCAGCGGCGGCATGCGCCAGCCACGCACAGCCTCGAGCGATGCGCGATCGATGCCATCGAGCTTCTCGAGCCACTTCACGGGCACGGGTGGCAGGCTGACCGGTTGTGCGTTGGGCTTCGACGCAGGCGCATCGGCAGGTCCGCTCGGAGCGGCCGGCGGCTGCTTGGCCGGGGGTGCTGCGGGTGGCACGATGTCATCGGGTGCCGCGGCGACCAAGGAGAGCACGAAGCAGGCTGCAATGCGAAGCATGCGGGAATGCTAGCGACGCTCAGCGCCAGATCGGAAGCGCCATCGTGTCGATCAGCCTGACGTTGCCGAGCTTCGCCGCGATCAGGCCGCGCGTGGGGGCTTCGAACCCGTGCACCGGCATGAGCGACTGCGCACTGCGCACCACGGCGTACTGCACCTCGAGGCCATGCTCTTCGAGCGTGCCGTGCATGAGCGCCTCGGCGGTCCCGGGATGCTGCGCTGCACAGGCGACCTGCAGCGCTCGGCTGAGTCCACGAGCGGCCTCGATCTGGCCCGGCTCGAGGTAGCGATTCCGGCTGCTCATCGCCAGGCCGTTGTCTTCCCGCACGGTCGGCTCCGGCGCGATCCGCAGGCCATCGAAGCGAGTTGGGTGCATTTCGACCATGTCCGTGATCACGCGAAGCTGTTGCCAGTCCTTTTCGCCGAAGTGCGCCACGGCCGGCCGCACGAGTTCGAAGAGCCGCGAGACCACCTGCACCACGCCCGCGAAGTGGCCGGGCCGGCATGCATCCTCAAGGCGGGGCTGCGTCGCCACGGCAGGCAACGACAGGCGCGCCGCTTCCTCCCGCGCCGCGTCGATCCCACGCGGATAGATCGCCTCGACGGCGGGCACGAACACCGCAGCTGCACCCGCGGCCGCACAGGTCACGAGATCTGCCTCGAGCGTTCGTGGATAGCGCGCGAAGTCTTCGCTGGGTCCGAACTGCGTCGGGTTCACGAAGATGCTCACGACGACGGGCCGACCGCCCCGTGCGGCCGATCGGATCAGCGAGGCGTGGCCCTCGTGCAAGGCGCCCATCGTGGGCACGAAGGCGCAGCCCGACCACGGTGCAAGCGACGAGGTCTCTTCGATGAGTGCCGGCCTCATCGCGCGCTCCGAGTCGATGCGCGCGGTGCATCCGTCAGGGCGATGAGCATCACGCCCGCTGGCCAGAGCAACCACCACGCGCTGTCCTGCAGGAAGCCGAGTTCCGCACCCATGCTCGCCAGGACCACGGCCACCACGCCCTTGCCGAAGCTCCAGCCCGCACGCGCAGCCAGAAGCAGCACGGGGAAGACCACGCCGTACATCGCCAGCCAACGCAGGTAGCCCGTTTCCCCCGGGAAATACCAGGCAAAGGGCGATTCCGGCCCCATGGCCTGCACGATGATCCCGATGGCGGCGATCGCGCCCACCATGACGAGGGCGCGCAGCAGGCTGTCGCCCAACTGCGGTCCCGAGAGCACGAGTTCCGGTCGGCGCTCGCTGCGAACGTCGAGTGCCCCATGCCGCACGATGCCATCGAGCTCACGAACGTGCGCGAGCGCGGTGAAGGGCAGTTGCACGCACCAGACGCAGAGCATGGCCACGCCTGGTGCGGCGGCCGTGCCATCCCATTGCATGGCGACGCCGACGATCGTCAGGCCGAACGCGAAGCCGAAGACCGCGAACGCCCGCGGCGACTCCACCGATTGCCGTGCGCGGTGGAACGTCAGGTCAAGCGCAGGGCACGCCAGGAAGCCGGCGATGATGACGGGTGCTGCGAGCAGCAGATCGCGCCGAGGCAGCGTGCCTTCGCTGGGCCACTCGCCCATGGGGCTGACGGGAACCTGCCAGAGCATGACGATCGAACCGATCGTGGCCGCGCACGCGACGGCAATCCATGCCGCGTCCTTGCGCCACCACGTGCCGAGGACCGCCACGGTCGCCAGGCCAAGCGCGAGCGCGGTCATCATGCCGGGACCAGTGACGCAACCGGGCTCATCGACGAAGCCTGCCGCCGCGGGCAGCATCCAGGCAAGGAACGCCACCTGGTACGCGGCCGTCACCGCGCTGAAGGCGGCCATCAGCTTCTGGTGGCGCGCACAGAACGCGCGACTCGACTGCGGCGTGAACCACCAGCCGAAGAGCGTGCAGCCCAGCACGTTCGGCACCAGGAACAGCCAGAAGCCGGGCCAACCATGCAGCCGCAGCATGAGGAAGGGGAGGAAGGTGCCGATGCACCAGGTCCAGCTGCTGGCGCAGAAGAGTCCCCAGCCGAGATCGCGCATGAAGCGTGGCATGCCGTGGTCAGTCCGCGCTGATGGTGTCGGGACCGCTGCCAGCGGTGCGCCGGTATCGACCGTCGCCGTCCTTCTCGAACTTGGCGAAGCCGAGCCGCTTGAGGTTGCTGTCGCCGAAGCGCTGCGTGTCGCTGTTGGTGGTGAACTGCGGCGGCACGGGAACTCTTCGCACCGGCAGCCCCGATTCCGGGTGGCGCTCGAGCGCCGGTTCGCTCATGCGCTGGAACACCTCGAAGTGCTCACCGTCGGAGCCGTCCGGCATCACGACTGCGTAGAGGTACGTCGGCATGGGGTCGATCCTACGCGTTCACTCGAGCTCTGCACCGCACCAGGAGCGCAGACGATCCATCGCCACGCGAACGTCACCGGCCCGGGCCGCGCCGGCCTCGCGTTCGATCACCAGGTCGAGCGGGCGATCAAGGTCGCGCAGCGCGCCGATGAACGCGGGCCACGCCACCGCACCCGTGCCCACTTGGACTTCCTGGCCCCACTCACCCGATCGCAGTGCCGGCACCGCATCCTTGATGTGGACCTGGCGGATCCACGGAGCGAGCGTGCGCACGGCCGCGACCGGATCGCCCATGCCGTAAAGGATCATGTTGGCGGGATCGAAGTTCACCCCGACGGCGGGATGGTCGATCTCGCGCAGGGCATCGGCCAGCGTCGCTGCCGATTCCTGTCCTGTCTCGAAGGCCACGGACACGCTTGCGGCCTGGAAGAGATCGGCCACCTCACGAAGGCGCGCGACCATCATCGAGCGCTCCGCTCCGGCGTCGTGCGGGATGAAGCCGGCGTGGAAGGTCACCAGCCCGATCGACTCGCGACCGGCAAGCGCCGCCACGCTCGCCGCGAGCGATCGTGTCGCCGGCCACGTCGCATCGGGGCGGACACCGCCGGTGCGCGCGATCGAATCCAGCGTGGAGTAGTCCTCGCCGACGGTGGCCAGCATGCCGCTGGCGATCGTCAGGCCGCGCGCACGCAGCAGGCCCGTCGCATCGCGCCACGCAGGCGTCTCCACGCACGGGACCAAGGCGAGCTGCACGCGCGTGAGCCCAAGGGGCGCAAGCAGTTCCAGCAGATGCTCGGGGTGCTCGGGGCGCAGGCTCCAGCTGCACACGCCGACGCGAAATCGTTGCGGTTCCATGGGAACGCGATGCTACTATTTGCGCCCTCGCCGACAGGCGTCTTCAGCGTGACCACCGTGCCCACCAACCAGCCCATCACCGAACAGCCGCGTCGCTCGTGGCTCGAGCGTGCCGAGTCGTGGCTGAGCCGGATGAGCACGAAGAACAACTTCTGGCATCGCCTCTGCTCGATGGTATGGCTGCCGTATGCGTTCACCAGCGGCATCAGCATGAAGCGCCTCGACAAGGACCGCTTCACCGCCGTGCTGCCGTTCAGCCGCGTCAACCGCAACTGGTACAACGCCATGGCCGGGGCTGCGCTTCTGGGCAACAGCGAGGTCGCCGGCGGCATGTACCTCTTCGGCGAGTGCGGCGGCGACTACGTCGTCGTCTGCAAGGAGATGAAGTACCGGTTCCTGCGGCCATGCCTTGGGCCGGCCGTCTACCGCGTGGTGAACAGCGACGACGTCAAGGCCCTGATCAAGGCCGGTGGCGAGTTCAACGTCAACCTCGTGATGGAGGTCGCCCAGCTGGTGGGCGGCAAGGACGGCGACCGCAAGGTCGGCCAGTGCGACATCACCTTCCACTGCACGCCCAAGTCCATGATCAAGGCCAAGGCCAGCCGGTTGAAGGCCCTCGAAGCCGCTCGCGCCGCGCGCGCCAGCGGCGACCCGTCCTGATCCCTCCGTTCGAAGTCCGTGGGGCGTCGATGGGCGTTCCTCCATGCCTGGCTTGGGGTTCCCATGCGCGGCGCGGTCCCGCCTCTTCCGTACGATCTCTGCGTGCATCCACGCATCGCCGAACTCCGTGAGCTCCTGCACCGGGCGAACACCGCGTACTACGTCGATGCGGCGCCCTTCATGTCCGATGGCGAGTACGACCGCCTGCTGGCCGAGCTGGCGGCGCTCGAGGCCGAGCATGGCTGCGACGATCCCAACAGCCCGACGCAGCGGCTCGGTGATGCCGCATCCGGCTTCGCCAAGGTCGCGCATGCGGTGCCGATGCTCTCGATCGAGAACACCTACACGCTCGAGGACTTCGACGCCTGGCATGCACGCTGCACGGCGGCGCTCGGCAGCGAGCCGATCCTGGTGTGCGAACCCAAGGTGGACGGCGTGGCGATCAGCCTGCGCTACGAAGACGGCGCGCTCGTCCGTGCGGTGACGCGCGGCGATGGCGAGCAGGGCGACGATGTCACCGGCAACGCGCGAGCCGTGCGTGCCATCCCGACGCGTCTGCGTGGTGCGTACCCAACCGTGCTCGAGGTGCGCGGCGAGGTCTTCATGCCCAACGAGAGCTTCGAGCGCATCAATGCCGAGCGCGAGCGCGCCGGCGAGGAACTCTTCGCCAACGCGCGCAACGCCACGGCAGGCACCCTCAAGAACCTTGACCCGCGGCTGGTCGCCTCGCGCCGGCTGTCCTTCGTCGCGCACGGGCGTGGTGCGTGCGAGGGCGATCCCTCGCGCGGGCACTGGGAATTCCTGTCGAACCTCCGCGCCTGGGGCGTGCCCACCAACGAGGGCGCCTCGTGCTGCTCGAGCGCCGCCGAGGCTCGCGACCGCATCGAGTCGTTCAAGGACCGCCGCGCAGGGCTGCCCTACGGCGTCGACGGCATGGTGGTCCGCGTCGATGCGTTCGCGCAGCAGGCCGAGCTCGGCG
This sequence comes from Singulisphaera sp. GP187, assembly GCA_945888705.1. Classification (GTDB taxonomy): domain Bacteria; phylum Planctomycetota; class Phycisphaerae; order Phycisphaerales; family SM1A02; genus SYIB01. The sequence continues at coordinate 11,271 of CAMDAQ010000045.1, read as the reverse complement.
CTGCAAGCAAGGCGCCGCGCTGGATCATCGCATTCAAGTATCCGGCCGAGCGCCGCGAGACCAGGCTCCTGCGCGTCGATTGGCAGGTCGGCAAGGGCGGCACGCTCACGCCGCGCGCGACGATGGCGCCGGTCTTCGTGGCCGGCACGACGGTGAGCCATGCCACGCTCCACAACATCGAGGAAATCCGTCGCAAGGACCTTCGGATTGGTGATGCGGTGCTCGTCGAGAAGGCCGGCGAGATCATTCCGCAGGTCGTGGAAGCCCTGGTTGCGCGGCGCGACGGGGCCGAGCTGGCCATTGAGCCGCCGAGCACGTGCCCGTCCTGCGCGGGCGCCGTGGAGCAGGAGGGCCCGAAGCTCTACTGCGTGAATGCGGCCTGCCCTGCGCAGTTCCGTGAGCGGCTCAAGTGGTTCGTGGGCCGCGACCAGATGGACATCGACGGGCTGGGCGAGAAGATCGTCGACCAGCTCGTCGAGGCGGGGCTCGTCAAGCACTTCGCCGACGTGTTTGCGCTCGATCCCGAGCGTCTCGCTGCGCTCGAGAAGTCCGATGCTGCCCCGCAGCGCAAGGTGCGCAAGGATGGCACGCTCGCCGAGGCTGCCCGCATCGGACCCAAGACCGCCGAGCGCATCGTGCGCAGCGCGCTTGAAGCGCGCGGCCGCGGACTCCAGCGCTTGCTCGCCTCACTGGGCGTGCGGCACCTGGGCGAGGCCGCGAGCAAGACCCTCGCTCGCGCGTTCCCTGATCTCGACGCGGTCATGTGCGCCGACGTCGCTGCCCTCGAGGCGCTGCCCGACTTCGGCACCATCACGGCGGAGAGCCTCGTGCGCGACTTCGCTGCGCCCACGCTTCGCGATGAGATCGAGCGACTGCGTGCGGTCGGGGTCGACCTCACGAGCCATGGTCACCGCCCCGACGATGGCGGCGCGTCGGGACCGCTCGGCGGCAAGGTGGTCGTGCTCACGGGCGAATTGCCCGGCTGGGATCGGCGCACGCTGACGGCGGCCGTCGAGGCGCTCGGCGCCAAGGTCTCGGGCAGCGTCTCGAAGAAGACGGACCTTGTCATTGCGGGCTCGGCCGCCGGCAGCAAGCTCACCAAGGCTCGCGAACTCGGCGTGCAGGTCTGGGAGGGCGACGAGGCACTGCGCGAGCTGGCCGCACTCGGCGCGGTCGTCAAGGCGTAGGTGCGCCGCCGCGCTCGGCATCGCCGGGCGCCGGCTGCGCCACCCCGAACTGCGGTGCTCCGCGGAGCGTGCCCAGCATCATGTCCCGGTCCTCGACCTGCCGGGTCGTCACGGCACGGTCGCGATCGATCTGGGCGACCCACCACTGCGTGGAGTCGTCGCGTGCCTCGACCTCAAGCCCGATCATCACGCCGCCGTAGTGAACAAGCGGTCCCCAGACGTTGCGCCAACGGCCGTCGATGCCCAGCGTGAGCCGGTCTTCGTCACCGTCGGGCAGCGTGTGCAGCAGTTCCCAGCGCACGGGCTCGGGCGTGGTGCCGTGGCCGATCACCCTGAAGTGGTAGTCGTCGCCCATCCACTCGAACGACGGGAAGTTCACGGTCTGCCGGCCCGGCAGCAGGCTGCCGCCCAGGTACCACGCCAGGGCCGCCGCAAGCAGCACGAAGATCACGATGTTGATCAGGAGGGCGCGAAGTCCCAGGGTGAGCAGCGGCAACGGGCTCGGCATCGTCGAAGGCTACCGTCAGAAGGCGAGCTGGCCGCTCCACAGCATCCAACCGACGAGTGCCGCCAGCAGGATGCGCCAGAGTCCGCACCACAGGAATCCGCCGCGCCCGATGAAGGCCACGAGCCATGAGATGGCGAAGGCGGCGCTCACGGCAGCGACGATGATGCCGACGGCAACGGGCATCACGCCACCGAGCAGCTCGATGCCGCCGTCCTGTCGCAGGAGCTTCAGCAGGCTGTAGGCGCACGCAGCACCGAGCGTGGGCAGTCCGAGCAGGAAGCTGAACTCTGCGGCGGCGCGCGGCCGGAGCCCGACCGACAGCCCACCGAGGATCGACATCATGGAGCGGCTCGTGCCCGGCCACATCGCCACGCACTGCATGAGCCCGATGAGCACGCTCTGCACGACCGTGAGCGAGCTGCCGTCGACTTCGGTGCCACGCTCATCGGCGGCCCGCTCGCGGACCCACTTGTCCAGGAGCACGAGCGCCACGCCGCCGATCGCCAGCGCCAGCACGACCGGCAACGGCTTGAACAGCCGCGCTTCGAGCCAATCATCGAGCAAGAGCCCGAAGATCGCAGCCGGGATGAATGCCGCCACGAGATTGCGCAGGAGTCGAAGTGCCTGCCGATGGTCGGCTGCCTTGCGGACCAGACCCGTCACGGCGACGCACGCATGCGCCATGCCGCGCACCTTGCTCCAGTACAGGCCCGCCACGGCAAGGATCGCACCGCCCTGGATCACGATCGAGAAGGCATCGACGGCGCGGCGCTGCTCCTCGTCCGAACGCAGCCCGAGCCATTGTGCGGTCAGCAGAAGGTGGCCGGTCGAGCTGACCGGCAGGTACTCGGTGATGCCCTCGACGAGCCCGAGGATCACGGCGTCGAAGAGCGTCATCGGCGGTGTTCCTGGGCAAGCCACGGCATCATGGCGCGCACGGTACGCCCTGCGTCCTCGAGCGGCATCGCGGCCGCGGCTGCGCGCCCCTCGCGCAGTCGCCTGCCACCCTCGCGCTGGTCAGCCATGAGGGCCGCGAAGAAGCTCCCATCACGCACCCGCGCGAGCACGCCCTGCATGGCCTCGCGTGTTCGATCGTCCACCACGATCGGTCCGGCCTCGTCAATGCCGAAGGCAGCGGTCGGCGAGATGCGTTCGCGCATCCCGGCGATGCCGTGCTCGTAGACCAGGTCGGCGACCTGCTTGAGTTCATGGATGCACTCGATGTAGGCGATCTCAGGCGGGTAGCCAGCCGACACGAGCGCGTCGTAGGCAGCCTGCATCAGGTGGACCATGCCGCCGCACAGCACGGTTTGCTCGCCGAAGAGGTCGGTCTCGGCCTCGATCGCTGCCGTGGACTCGATCACGCCCGAGCGGCCGCAACCGATGCCCGCGGCCCACGCGAGCGCAAGCGCGCGGGTCCGCTCTGGATCCGCACCGGGGCTGTGCACCGCGAGCAGGGCAGGAATGCCCTGACCCATGGCGTAGCGCATGCGCAACGTGGCGCCCGGTCCCTTCGGTGCAACCATCACGATGCCGCGCGCAGGCGGCGCCGTCACCAAGCCGTAACGAAGTGGTGCGCCGCAGACGAATCCCGCGACCGAATCCGCTCGCATCGCCGGCTGCACGATCGACCACACGTCGCCCGCCACGTGGTCAGGCACGCAGATTGCCACGAGTGCGGCCTGCGAGGCGGCCTGGTCGGCGTCGAGCTGTACGAATCCCTCGTTTCGAGCTGCATCCCGTGCAGCGGATCCAGCCCGGCCGCCGACGACGACGTTGATCCCGCTGTCGCGCAGGTTCATCGCGTGGGCGCGGCCTTGGTTGCCGAAACCGAGGATCGCGACGGTCTGGCCGCGCAGCGGTTCCAGCCACTGTCCAGCGGAATCCTGCAGAACTTGGCACTCGGGGCGACCCATGGCAGCCCCCGGAACATAGCCGTCGGGCCACGATTCGGTTGGAAGCGGGTGAAACCGTGGCAAGATCAGCATGCGTGCGGCGTTTCAGTGCCTGAACCCTTCAAGCCCGCTGGCTACCTCAACCGATAACGACCCCATGACTGCTCTTGCCGACCAACGAACGTCCGAACGCTACGGGGTCCACGCCCCGTACACGGCTGTTCGCGTCGAGACTCGCAGCGGCGCTGGTGTTCCGCTCGAAGGCCACGCGTACGACATCTCGGCGACCGGGCTGAGGTTCGAACTCGACGAAGGCCTGAAGGTGGGTGAGCCCCTGAGCCTCGAACTGCTGCTTCCCGGTGCCGGCGGCTGGGTGCGCCTGGCGGGCCGGGTGGTTCGGCTCTTCGATGAGGCCGATGATCCGGGGCCGCGCCGCATGGCGCTGCACGTCGATTCGTTCGAGAACGAGTCGCATCGGGAACGGCTGCTCGGTCACCTCGACCGCGGCTACCTGATGATGGCCTGATCGGTCCGCGAGCGCCCCATGCCATCCAAGCGATCGTCGACAGCGTCCAGGTCGGGCAAGGTGTCTTCGGGCAAGGTGTCTTCGGGCAAGGTGTCTTCGGGCAAGGTGTCTCGTCCTGCCAAGAAGGCCTCGCGCAAGCCAGCAGCCCAGCCCGCACCGAAGCCGGCGGCCAAGCGACAGCGTGTGGCTGCCACCGGTCCCGCTGGCGCATCAGGCACCTCGAAGCATGACGAGCGATTCGCGCTGATCGGCCACGTCTTCGGCGACGTGGCCCTGATGCGGCTCGCGCTCACGCACGCGTCGGTCAGCGACACGCGCATGGCGAGCAACGAACGTCTCGAGTTCCTCGGCGATGCCGTGCTCGGGCAGGTCATCTGCGAACACCTGTACCGGCGCTATCCCGATCGCCTCGAAGGGGATCTCACCAAGCTCAAGTCGTATCTCGTCAGCCGCGAGATGTGCGCGCAGCTGGTGCGCGAGGCGGGGTTCCACCGGATGATCTCCATCGGCAAGGGCATGATCAGCGTGGACCAGCTCCCCAAGAGCGTGCTCGCGGGCCTCTTCGAGAGCCTGGTCGGTGCGATCTACCTCGATGGTGGCAGCGAGGCCGCGCGTGCGTTCGTGCTGCGACACATGGAGCCGCACATCGAGCGCACGCTGCAGCTTGGCCACCAGGAGAATTACAAGAGCGTGCTCCAGCAGCTTGCGCAGCAGGCCGGTCTCGGCTCGCCGACGTATTCGGTCATGGGCGAGCGTGGCCCCGATCACGAGAAGAACTTCGAGATCCGCGCCCAGATCGGTGACCGGGCGTTCACCAGCTGCTGGGGGATGAGCAAGAAGGCTGCGGAGCAAGGTGCGGCGCTGCATGCGCTGCGGGAGCTCGGGTTCGTCGTCGATGGCCCGACCGGCCCGCAGGTGCAGGCGCCTCAGTCGATCGCCGACACGATGCCCTGAGCGAGCTCGCTCGCGTTGAGGGCATCGGTGGGCACGACCAGATCGGCCAGCCGTTCGAAGGTCGTCCATCGCCGCGTGCGAATCTCGGCGACTTCCTGGTCCGGCGCGGCGCCTGTCAGGCTCGGACGTGTGCCTGGCGACTGACGGATGCGTTCGCTGAGCACCTCATCGGGCGCATCAAGCAGGATGACCCGCCAGCCCAACGCGCGCGCGGCCTCGATCATGGCGTGCGCACCCGGGGCCATGGGCGTTCCACCGCCGAGGGCGATCACCGTGTGGGCGCCGGTGCGGAGCGCGTCATCGAGGGCGGCGACTTCGAGCGCGCGAAAGGCCGGCTCGCCCAGCGCGACGAAGGCATCGTGCGCGGAGCACGAACCGGCGGCGACCGCCACGGCATCGTCGAGATCAAGGAACGTGCCGCCCGAAAGGCGCGCGATCGCTCGACCAACCGACGACTTGCCGGTGGCACGAAGACCGATCAGGATGAAGCGTTGCATGGGCAGGGGCGGCGCCATGCGCCGGGCACAACATGCAGGAGGAGCATGACAAGCATGACGAGCATGACGAGCACGCCGATCATGCGGGAGAACACGCGGCGCTCAGCGCACGCGGATCGCGCGGCCGAGGCGGCGCTTGCGATTGATGATCTTGCGGCCCTTGCGCGTGCTCATGCGGCTGCGGAAACCGACCGAGCGGACCTTCTTCGTACGGCTGACCTTGTGGGGATAGTGCATGGCGATCTCGGTGGTTGGCCCGACAGGGCGAGCCACACAGGCTAGCGGCGCTTTCGCCAGAGGGCAAGCGGCTCGGCCCGTCCTGACTTCAGTTATCAGTGAACACCTAGTGCGGATCGACGGCCGCGCCCCGGGGCGGCGCGATCACGCGGTGGCGTGTCGCGAGAGCTGGCCCTCGACCAGGAAGATCACCTCGGTGGCCACCGAAGCCGCCAGGTCAGCGATGCGCTCGAAGCGCTGCGCCATGGCCATGATCTCCAGATCGGCCTCCACCCACTCCGGGTGGGAGGGCATCTGCTGGCGGGCCCACAGCAGAATGGCCTTGTTGATGTCGTCGACCCGGCGATCGCTGTTGCGCACGTGGCGGCCGAGGGTGGCATCTTCGTTGCCCAGCGCCACCAGCACGTCGCTCAGCATGGTGCGAGCGGCGAAGGCGATGTCGATCAGGTCCCCCGGCAACTCGTCGTGCTCGATCTCAGAGAGCCGAAGGATGCGCCTGGAGATCCCGCGCGCCATGTCTGCCATGCGCTCGAAGTCGGTGTTGATACGCATGACCGCAAGCACGAGACGAAGATCGCCGGCGACGGGGTGAGCGAGCGCGAGCAGGCGCATCGCGTGCTCCTCGATCAGGGTCTCCATGCGGTCGATCTCGTCGTCGCCCCCGCGGACCTCGTGGGCTGCGTCGAGGTCGTTCTCGACCAAGGCATCGATCACACGCGTCAGGCGCCGCTCGACCATGGCGCCCATGGTGAGCAGGTCGCGACGGAGGCTGGTGAGTTCGCTCTGCAGTTCGATTGGCATGGTGATCCTCCGGGAATCAGCCGAAGCGGCCGGTGACGTAGTCCTCGGTCTGCTTGGACTTGGGGTTGGTGAACAGGGTCTCGGTCTGGCCCGCCTCGATGAGCGAACCTTCGAAGAAGAAGGCCGTCCTGTCGCTAATGCGCGAGGCCTGCTGCATGTTGTGCGTCACGATCACGATGGTGTAGGCCGTGCGCAGCTCGCGGATGAGCTCCTCCACGCTCGCCGTCGACTTGGGGTCGAGCGCCGAGCATGGTTCGTCCATGAGCAGCACTTCAGGACCGCCGGCGATCGCGCGCGCGATGCAAAGCCTCTGCTGCTGGCCGCCCGAGAGCCCCAGCGCGCTCGCGTGGAGCCGATCCTTCACCTCGTTCCAGAGGGCCGCCGAGCGCAGGCTCTGCTCCACCAGATCCTCGAGGTCGGCGCGGCTGTGGCGCCAGTGCAGGCGTGGCCCGAAGGCCACGTTGTCGAAGATCGACTTGGGGAAGGGGTTTGGGCGCTGGAACACCATGCCCACGCGACGACGCAGGTCGACGACGTCGACCGACCGGGCGAGGATGTCCTCGCCATCGAGCGTGAGCGTGCCGCTGGCTCGGGCCCCGGCGATCGTGTCGTTCATGCGGTTCATCCACCGCAGGAACGTGCTCTTGCCGCAGCCGCTGGGACCGATGAATGCGGTGACCTGGTTGCGCGGGATGTCGAGCGAGATTCCCTTCAGCGCCTGGAACGAGCCATAGAAGCCATCGAAGCCCGCGGCCCGGATCGAGATCGGCTCAGCGGTGCCAGGCATGGTCGCGGCGGCCGTGGTCGGGTTGGTCTGCATCGGGGACATCATGGTCATTGGAGTGGTGTCTGGAGCCGTTGGCGCACCAGGATGGCGAGCGCGTTGAAGGACATGAGGACGGCGAGCTGCACGATGATCGCCGCGGCGGCGATCTCCTGGAACGACGCCTTGGAGCGTTCGGCCCAATTGAAGATCTGCATGGGCAGCACCGTGAACTCGGACATCAGGTTGGCGGGCGTCTCGAGCACCATCAGCGGCGCACCGAGCACCAGGATCGGCGCGGCTTCGCCGATCGCACGGCTCATCGCGAGGATCGCGCCGGTCATCACCATGGGCAGGCTGGCCGGCAGCGTGAGGCGCGACACCATTTGCCACCGCGTGCTGCCGAGCGCGAGCGCACCTTGGCGCAGCGAGTTGGGCACCGCGCGGATCGCCTCCTGGCTCGCGACGATCACGATCGGCAGGACCACGAGCGCGAGCGTGAGCCCGCCCGCGAGCACGCTCGATCCGAAGGGAAGCCGCAGGTAGAGCAGCGAGTCGGGGCTGCCGAGTTCGATGGGCTCCGCGCCGGCGCGCCAACCGAAGAAGCGGCTGAAGGCCGTGAGTCCGATGATGCCGTAGACGATGCTCGGGACCCCCGACAGATTGCTGATGTTGATGCGGATGAACTCGGTCAGCCGGCCTCGCTTGGCGAATTCCTCGAGGAAGATCGCCGTGCCCACGCCGACCGGCAGGGCCGTCAGGGCGCAGATCGTGCAGACCCAGATGCTGCCCACGAGCGGTGCCCGGATCCCCGCTTGGTCAGGCTTGCGCGAAGCGAAGTTGGCGATGAAGTCCGGGCTCAGGCGGTGGACGCCATCGATCATGATGCTCACGATGAGCACGGCGAGCACGCAGACGGCCAGGCCGGTGCAGAAGACGCAGGTGGCCAGGAACAACCTGTTGGCCAGGAGCCGGCGGGCGACGGGCACGTGCGGGACGTCGGTCACTCGTACTCCTCGCGGAACCGCTTGAGAATGGCCGTGCCGGCCAGCGTCAGGGCGAGCGTCATCAGGAAGAGCGTGGCGGCCACCGCGTAGCTGGACGCGTATTCCACGCTGTTGGCCTGCGCATCGCCCGTGAAGATCGCGACGATCCAGCCGGTCATCGTCTGCACCTGGTTCGACGGGTTCATCGTTATCTGGGCCAGCGAGCCGGCGGCCAGCGCCACGATCATGGTCTCGCCGATGGCGCGCGTGAGCGCGAGCAGGAAGCTCGCCATGATCCCGCTCAGAGCAGCCGGCAGCACGACCTTGACCGAGGTGTCGAATTTGGTGCCGCCGAGCGCCGAACTCCCGTCGCGAAGGCTTTGCGGCACGGCACGGAGGGCATCTTCGCTGAGCGAGCAGACGATTGGCAGGATCATGATGCCCACGGCGAGTCCAGCACTGAGGGCGTTCCAGGTTCCGAAGGCGTCGCTGAAGCGCTGCAGGGCCGGCGTGATCACCGCAAGGGCGAAGAAGCCGTAGACGACGGTCGGCACGCCGGCGAGGACCTCGAGCGCGGACTTGAGCACCAAGCGCAGGCGCGATGGCGCGTACTCCGACAGGAAGATCGCGGTCACCAGGCCGATGGGCAGCGCGAACGCCCCGGCGATCACGGTCACGAGCAGGGTGCCGCAGATCAGGGGCAGCACACCGAACTTCTGCTCACCGCCCAGCAGGGGGCTCCACTCCGTGCCGGTGAGGAACGGGACGAGCCCGATGCCCGGCTTGTCGGGAAAGCCCGTGAAGAATTCCCAGGCCTCGATCCCCAAAACCACCACGATTGAGAACGTGGTCACGATTGAGAGCAGCGAGAACGAGAGCAGCACCGACTTGACCACCCGCTCGCTGCGATCACGCGACGATCGCGGGATCGGCGTGCCGCGTGCGGCAGAGGTGGGCGCGGCGACTGCCGATGTAGCCATGGAAGGATCCTACGGCCGAGCCCCCCGGACAGGGCGTGCGCCGCGTTCAGGCCGTGTTCAACTTCAGCGGTAGACCGAGCGGAACGTGCCGTGGACTTCCTTGCCGTCTGCCCCCACGAACTGCGTTCCGGTGCGCCGTGCGACCCAGTTGGCGCGCACCATCGACTGCAGGTCCGCCGGGAACTTGATGTAGCCCACTTCGGGCGCAAACTCGGGCGCCTTCTCGACGAGGTAGTCGACGAACGCCACGACCTGCGGCTTGGTCAGCGACGCTGCGTTGACGTAGTAGAAGAGCGGGCGGCCAAGGGGTTGGTAGGTGCCGTCCTCCACGGTCTCGGGACTCGGCGCCACCGGGCCCTTGCCACCGTCGATGGCCACGCTGCGCAGCTTGCCCTCGTTCTCCATCAGGTAGGCGATGCCGAAGAAGCCGATGGCGTTCTTGTTGTCGAGGATGCCGCGCACGAGCACGTTGTCATTCTCGCTGACGCTCATGTCGCCACGGACCTTGCCATCCTTGCCGATGACGGCCTCCTTGAAGTAGTCAAACGTTCCGGAATCGGTGCCGGGGCTGAAGATCTGGATGGCCTCGTTCGGCCAGGCGGGATTCAGCTCGCTCCAGGTCTTCACGCCGCCATCCACGTAGATGCGCTTGAGGTCGGCGATCGTCAGCGAGGTGGCCCAGGTGTTCGCCTTGTTCACGACGACCGACAAGGCGTCGAAGGCGACCGGGAGTTCGACGAACTCGATGTTGTTCTTGCGGGCGAGCTCGACCTCGCCGGGCTTGATCGCGCGGCTCGCCGCGGTCACGTCGATCTCGCCGGCGCAGAAGCGCTTGAAGCCGCCGCCGGTGCCCGACATGCCGACGGACACGTTCACCTTCGGCGCGACCTTCTTGAACTCCTCGGCCGCGGCTTCGGAGATCAGGAAGACCGTGCTGGACCCATCAAGCCGCACCGGGCCGGTGGCCTTGGTCGCATCGGGGGCGGGGGACTGTGGGGCGGCGACGATGAGGAGAGCGGTGAGGGTGGTCAGCAGCATGGGTGTTCTTGGAATCGAGGTTGAGACGTTAGCATGAACATTGTTCAGATGCGTCAAGATGCCTCTGAAAGCAGGCTCTTGCCCGCATCGGCGAGCGGCAGGCGGATCGTGAACCGCGATCCCTTGCCCACCACGCTCTCGGCATCGACCGCGCCCCCGTGCGCAAGGGCGATGTGCTTGACGAGGGCCAGCCCCAGCCCGGTTCCCCCGAGTTCGCGGCTGCGCGCCTTGTCCACGCGGTAGAAGCGCTCGAAGATCCGGGGCAGGTGCTTGGCCGGGATGCCTGGGCCGTTGTCGACGACCTCGATCTCGACGACGTCACCGGCAAGCCGCCCCTCGACCTCCACGCTTGAGCCCGTGGGCGAGTACTTGATGGCGTTCGAGACGAGGTTGGCCACCGCCTGGTGCACCAGCGTGCGGTTGGCGAACACCCGGACGCCCGGCCTGCACGAGACCGAGAGCGCAACCTGCTTGGCGCGGGCGGTGTCGCCGAGCTCGCCCTGCACGTCCCCGAGCACCTGCCCGATCTCGATCTCTTCGAATTCAAGTCCAGTCCGTGAATCGAGCTGATCGAGCGACGCGAGGCTCAGCAGGTCCTCGACGAGCATCGACAGGCGGCGCGTGTTGCGGTGGATGATCTCGATGAAGTGGCCGACCTGCGGAGGATCGTCGTAGCCGATCTCCTGCAGCGTCTCCACGTAGCCCTTGATGTTCGTGATCGGCGTGCGGAGCTCGTGGCTGACGTTGGCGGCGAAGTCCGTGCGCATCGATTCGAGCCGCTTGAGCCGCGTGATGTCGTCGAGCACCACCAGCAGGCCATCGATGCGTCCGTCACTGCCTGGCAGCGGTTCGCTGGCGGCCTGCATGACGAGCGTCTCCACGCCTTCAAGCCGGATCTC
>CAMDAQ010000044.1 GCA_945888705.1 Singulisphaera sp. GP187 | reverse complement strand
GTGAGTTCGAGCAGGCAGCCGCGCTCGTCCTCGCCTGCACCGCTGATGGTGCCGCTGCCGATGAGGTCACCCGGGCGCATGCGGCAGCCGCTGACCGTGTGGTGCGCGAGCATCTGGTTCATGCTCCACCACAGGTCGGTGCCGCGGCTGCGGCTCACGACCATCGCGGGCACCCCGCGCTCACGCATGGGTGCGCTGGAGATCGCGACCTCGAGCCGAACATCGAGCAGGAAGTCGCCATCCCAGCGCAGGTAGTCCAGCGGCTGCGGGTCGCCTTCGCCCCGCGAGGGCATGGGCACGCGATACGGTGCGAGCGCCTCGGCCGTGACGACCCACGGGCTGATCGAGGTGATGAAGTTCTTCGCCGTGAACGGCCCCAGCGGCTGGTACTCCCACTTCTGCAGGTCACGCGCGCTCCAATCGTTCAGGAGCACATGGCCGAAGATGCGCGCCGCGGCCTCGGGCACGCTCACGCGCTGGCCGATCTCGTTGGACTGGCCGCCGACGATCGCACCGAGCTCGAGTTCGTAGTCAAGCAGCCGGCACGCCGTCAGCGACGGCGGACCGTCATCGGCCTGCACGGTCTGCCCCATCGGCCGGCGCACCGCAGCGCCGCTGGCCACGACCGTGCTCGCGCGCCCGTGATAGCCCACGGGCAGGTGCTTCCAGTTGGGCATCAGCGGGTTCGTGGGCCGGAACATCGAGCCCACGTTGGTCGCATGATGGATCGACGCGTAGAAGTCGGTGTAGTCGCCGATGTCGCACGGCAGGCGCATCGTGATGCCCCACGCCGGCAGGAGTGCATCCTTGGCAACCGGTGCGTCGCGCAGGTCGGCGCATGATTCGCTCAGCAGCCGCTGGAGTTCCGCGCGCGTGGAGGACCATGCCGCGTGACCAAGGCCCAGGTAGTCGTTGAGCACGGGCTTCGCCAGCGCATCCTGGATCCGGCGGTCGAGCCGAGAAAGCACGCCCGACTCCACGCACCGATGCAGATCGAGGATGCTGTCGCCGATCCGCACACCCAGGCGCGCACCGCGGCCCTCGCCGCTCCACGCACCCATCGGCAGGTTCGCCAGGCCAAAGCCCTCGCTCTTGCCTTCGCCACCGGCTGAATGGGCGCCCGCCACCCACGATGCTCCTGACGCCGTCATGCGCACTCCTCCGTGCTCACCAGCCCCATGGCCAGGAGATCCTCCAATGGTTCGTCGTAGCTGCATGAGCCGAAGCTGTGCATGAGCTGGGCACGCGCGAGCGATGCCTGCGCCGCCGTGATGCGGTGGCCTTGCCAGGCAACACCGTGCGCATCGATGGTGAAGGCATCGGGCCGCTCGTCGGCCAGGAGCCGTTCGAGACCGCCGCGATCGATCGCGCCCGCGTGCATCATGCATGAGCCCACAATGACGTTCATGAAGCCGTGCTGCGTGCAACCGATGGCCGGCACCGCGTGGCGCAGCGCCCGATGCAGTCCGGCGGTCGCCTTGAAGGGAACACGACCCAACGTGCAGGCCTCGATGAAGGCGGCGACCTGCTCGATGGTCGGGTGCGCAGCCGCGACGGTGCCACCAGTGCGGATCTTGGCGCCGAAGCCCTCGTCGGCGATGGCGATCAGCAGGCCGCGCACGTCGCGATCGACCGGGAGTTCCCAGTAGGTGAAGCACTCGGGCAGCACCTCGATGGCACGCTCGATCTCGCTGGCGTTCGCGGCCTTCACCTCGAGGCAATCCACGCGCATGGCCGGCTCGCCAGGCGAGGCGTGTCGATCGTTGAAGGCCTCGACGGCGGCAAGCGATGCAGTGAAGTCATCCCACTGCGCGATCGGCGGCGTGACGGCCGAGATCGCCCACGCGCCTTCCGTGCGCGGCGGCTCGGCCGTGGGCGCGTGGCCCTTGGCCAGGGTGCCCAGCACCGAGAGCCGGGACGCAGGCCACACGAGCCGTGCACCGATCCACGCAGCGCCGCCGCCAAGCAGGCGCGCATGCATGGAGACGGCCGTCGGCTCGTCGAGCGACGCCGGCGGGTAGAGCCCCGCGTAGTCGATCGACTCACCCAAAAGCGCGTGCAGGGTGGAATGGATCATGCGGTGCTCAGGGCTTGGCGATTGCCTCGGCCTGAACGGCGCGAAGGTCGCGCACGAGGTCGCGCAGGCACTGGCCGTAGGCATCGGAGAGCCCCTTGACCACGCCAGCGGCATCGTCGCTCGCCACCGGCGACTCATGCTGGTAGGTGCGCTCCATGACGATGCGCGGATCCTCGCTGGTGCGCTGCAGGAGCAGCACATGGAGCTTCACGCGCGTGACCCCCGCCGCGCCCTCGTCGTAGAAGGCCCCGAAGCTCCGCACGCTGCTGACGAGCGCAAACTCATCCGTGCCAAAGAGGCCAGCCGTCGTCACCGACTGCGCAGCCTTGGCCTGTGCCAGCACGTCGACCATCTGCGACTGCAGGATCTGGTCGATGGGCATGACCCAGCCGTTGTAGATGTCCGCACGGGCCTCACCGTTCGCGTGGTGATAGACCAACGTGTCGGAATTCCACGGCGCGGCCATACGAGGCCGGGCGACTCCGAGCTGCGTCAGCACAGGAGCACCCTCGGAAGATTGGACCGATGCGACGGCGTCGATGGTCCATTGCGTCGAACCCGGGCGCGAGGCGATCAGTGAACATCCGCCCGCGGCGGACGCCCCGAGGACGAGCATGGACGCCGCAACACGTGCGATGGCGCCGGAGGTGAAGATGCGCTGGACGCGGGACATGGCGTTGGTCATGGCTTGGTGCTCCTGGAGGAGTTCGACGGGGTGCTGGCGGGTTCCGGAGGCGCGAAGAGCGTGGATCCCGCGTCGCGCTCGAGCTGGTTGGCGAGCCGCTCGAAGCTGCGCGCTGCAGCGGTGAGTTCCTCGACGAGCGCACCGACGCGGGGTTCGCCGCGAGCGACCACTCCCTCGACGCGGCGAGCAAGCATGCGGATGTCGTCGGCCGCCTTGCGGAAGGTCGCGACCGTTTCCGGAAGTTCCTTCATCGTCGACTTGAAGTCGCCGCTCTGCAGGAACGCGCGGACCTCGTCGCTGGTGTCGGCGATGCTCGCGAGCGTGCGGTGCAGGTCGGTCTTGATCGAGGTGTCGGCGGTGTCGATCAGCTCGCCGATCCGCACGCCAAGGCCCGCGAAGTCAATGCGGCTGATCTTAGCGACGGCGGCCTGGATCGAGTCGACCATCTCATCGAACTTGCTGGCCGTGCTGGCGATGGCGACGACGTCGTCCTTCATCATGTCCTCGGGCGGCATGGACAGCAGCGACTGATCAGGCTCGTGCAGCAGCTCGATGTACGGCAGGCCGGTCAGGCCCGCGGTGGCCACGCGCGCGCACAGCCCGTGGTTGCGGCCGAAGGAGAACTCACGGCGGACCTCGTCGGTCATCTGGCCCTCTGGCACGAAGATGTCCATGCTCACGATGACGTTGCGGTTGAATTCACCGGCGTTGGCGGCGCCGTCGTCATAGACGAAGCGCCCCGTCGGAAAGCCGACATCGGTCACCTTGCCGATGGTCACGCCCAGGTAGCGCACCGGCGTGCCGCGCGCCACGCCAGTGACCGCGCGCGTGAAGTACGACTTGATGGGGACGGTGGTCTGGAACAGGGCTCGGCTGGTCGTGACCAACGTGCCGGCGACGATCGCCACCAGGCCCGCGAGCACGAAGAGTCCTGCCTTGTAGGCGTGCTTGTTGCTGCTCATGATGCTGCTCCTTGGGATGTCTCGTCTTCTGGCTGGCGCGCGAGGAACCGTCGCACGTCCGGCGGGCCGGACTCGAGCAGTTCCTTCGGCGAGCCGATCGCCAACTGGGTCTTCTGGGCACCGCCGAGCACGACCATGCGGTCGGCGATGGTGAAGATGCTCGGCAGCTCGTGGGTCACGACCACGAACGTGCGCCCCGTCGAGCGCGCCAGGCGCACGACCATCTGGTCGAAGCCCGCGCTGCTGATGGGGTCAAGGCCCGCGCTGGGCTCATCAAGGAAGACGATCTGCGGGTTCATCGCCATCGCGCGCGCGACGGCCGCACGCTTCTGCATGCCGCCCGAGAGCGCGCTGGGCATCTTGTTGCAGTGCTCATCAAGGTCGACCATCGCCAGCAGCGACAGCGCGAGCGAATTCATCTCGGTCCACGTGAAGAGCCCCTGCTCTTCCATGGCCAGGCGCACGTTCTCGAGCACGGTCAGGCCGCCGAACAGCGCTCCGCCCTGGTACATGACGCCGATCGAGCGTCGAACGTGATTGACCGCTTCGTCGCCACCCGTGACGAGGTCATGCCCCGCAATCCGCAGCGTGCCGGCGACTGGCGGCAGCAGCGTGATCATGGCCTTCATCAGGGTGCTCTTGCCGCAGCCCGAGCCGCCGCCGATCACGAAGACCTCGCCGGAGGCGACCGTGAAGTTGATCCCGGTCAGGACGGCCCGGCCGCCGTAGCCGACCGACAGGTCCTTGGCCTCGATCACGGTCTCGGTGGATGCGGCGGTGGTCAGCATGGCTCAGATTCCAAGCGCATGGAAGAGACCGACGAGCACACCGTCGAGCACGATGATGGCGACGATGCCCGCCACGACCGCACGGGTGGTGCTGGCGCCCACCGCACCGGGACCGACCTGTGTCTTCAGCCCGGAGCGGCATCCGATGCCGCCGATGACGATTGCGAAGACGAAGGCCTTGAACACGCCCTGCAGGAAGTCGACCTGGTCGATCGAGTTGCGGACGCTCTGCAGGTAGAGTTCAAGGCTCATGTCGCGCGCGATCATCGGCAGCCAGCCGCCGAGCACGCCGGCGAACGAGGCGAAGATCGAGAGCAGCGGCGTGGTGATCGCCACGGCCAGCACGCGCGGCGTCACCAGGAAGCGCTCGGGATTGAGCCCCATCGTGGTGAGCGCGTTGACTTCCTCGGTGACCTTCATCGTGCCGATCTCGGCGGCGAAGGCGCTGCCCGAACGGCCGGCGAGGATGATCGCCGTGATGAGCGGTCCGAGCTCGCGGATGATCGCGA
Organism: Singulisphaera sp. GP187; assembly: GCA_945888705.1. Classification (GTDB taxonomy): domain Bacteria; phylum Planctomycetota; class Phycisphaerae; order Phycisphaerales; family SM1A02; genus SYIB01. The sequence goes on along the minus strand of CAMDAQ010000044.1, from coordinate 12,305 downwards.
AGCCCATGATCGTGGGCGTCTGGTCGGCTGCACCGTAGCGATCGAGTGCGGGCATCATCTGGTAGGCGATGATGAAGCCCACGATCCCGCTGAGCATGCAGGTCACGGGTATCGAGTCGATGCCGGACTGCCCCATCACGCGCAGGAGGTCGCGCCAGCGCAGCGACCGCGGATGGCGGATCGCATGCACCAGGTCGGTTGCGGCCGCGCCGATGAATCGAACCGTGTCGGCGAGCTCATCGAGCGCCTTGAGCGCCGTCTCGCCCACGTCGCTGACGAAGTGCGAGTCTTCCTCGCGCGGTTCCGGCGGCTTGTGGCCGACGGCGCGCTCGACCAAGGAAGCCTGGTCCGCCGTCAGCCCGCGCATCTCGATCGTGCCGCCAGCCCAGACCACCGTACGGCGGATTTCGGCCAGGAGCAGCAGGCCGGTTCCACCGACCTCGGAGAGCTTGGTGGCATCGACCACGACCGAACCCGTCCCAGCAGCCCGAGCGCGTCCGACCACGTCCTCCCAGACACCGCGCACGCGGACATCGTCGAGCTCGCCCTCAAGGGCGATCACGGTCGTGCCGGCGCTCGTCTGCACATCGGGGGACATCCGGCCGGAATGTATCGGTTCGCGCGCGGTGCGGGGTTCAGCCTTCGGTCCAGTCGAGGCTCGTGCCGTAGGTCTCACGCAACCCGAACCAACCGAGTGCCGCGAGGCTCATCACGATCAGTCCGGTGATCGCGGCCGCTTGCCACGGCGCGGCGGGGTCATCGATCCCGATCCAGCGCTCGACCAAGAGCCAGAGTGCCCCGCTGCCCGCCGCCGACCATCGCACGAGATTCGGCGCCGTCGTGGCCGCCGTGGCGCGCAGGTCGGTGCCGAAGTGCTCCGCCGCCGTCGTCACGAAGACGGCCCAGTAGCCGATGCCAAAGCCAAGCAGCACGATGATCGCGTAGGTCAACCCGAGGCTCGCTTGCATCCGCCCCAGCAAGAAGTACCCCACCAGTCCCAGGGCCGTGATCCCCAGGAAAGCGGCGATGGCGGCCCGACGCGAGCGCCACCATTGGCTGGCCAGGCCGCTCGCCAGATCACCAACAGCCAGGCCCACGTAGCACCACATGATCGCACGACCGGGCGCAGGGCGTTCGCTCTCGGTGATGCCCATCGAGCGGGCGATGACGTCACTGTACTTGACGCAGACCCCGACGACGTACCAGATCGGCAGCGCAATCAGGACGACGCCGAGGTAACGCACCAAGCGCTCGCGCGGCCAGAACAGGCGCCAGACGGCGCCGCGCCCCGGGCGATGCGCGCGCTGGACCGCACTGAACATGCCGCTTTCCACGACACCGAACCGGAGCGCCAGCAGTCCCAGCCCGAGGCCCCCACCGATGAGGAACGACGCCCGCCACGTGAACGCCTGCGTCACGAAGTAGCCCGCGATGGCGCCGCAGATCCCGACCGCGGCCACGATCGTGGTCGCGACCCCGCGTCGATCGGGCGTGACGAGCTCGGCCACGAGCGTGATGCCCGCTCCAAGTTCACCTGCAAGGCCGATGCCAGCCACCACCCGCAGCACTTCGTACTGCCGGATCGCCGTGCCGCAGCCGATCCAGTGAAGGAACCCAAGCGGCCCGTGCGGATCCACATCCGTGATGAACCCGTTCAGCACGTTCGCCACGCTGTAGAGCAGGATGCTCCCGAAGAGCACCGAGAGCCGGCCGCGCCGATCGCCGAGCACGCCCCAAACCACGCCGCCAACCACCAAGCCGGTCGTCTGCAGCGTGTTGTCGAGCCAGACGCCCCAATCGCGCAGGAGCAGGTCTTGCGCCGCGCCGTCGAGGCCATCAAGACGCGAGCCCAAGACCTCGCGCAGCGACTCCTTGCGGACCATGGCAAAGAGCAGGAGATCGAAGATGTCCACGAAGTAGCCGAGCGCCGCAACGACCACGGCAAGGATCGTGGAGGTGCGCGTGATGCTCCCAGGCTGCGTCGCGTCGTTCGCCGGGATCGCTGCAGGCGATGGGTGCGACTGGCCCGCCGGCTCGGCTTCGGCGCGCGGTGACTCGGGCTCATGCGGTCCACCCATGCAACCCAGTGTCGCAGCGCGTGGCCAATCGCGCCAGTCGGCGGCTACGCTCCGCATCATGCACGAGCCATCGCCCTCGGTTGACCGCCGCGCGTTCCTTGCTGGCACTGCCGCCCTAGCGGCAACCGTCACCGGCGCCTCGACGATGGCTGCACGCGCGGCAACGCCGCAGGAGCCAGCACCCGCAACGGCCAAGCCCAGTCGTCACGCCGGAACGCCGTGGCCCATCTGCCTCGATACCGCAACGATTCGACCGGTCCCGCTGCTCGAGAAGATCCGCATCGCCGCCGAGTCGGGCTACGACGCCATCGAGCCCTGGGAGTCGGAACTCGCCGATCACGAGCGCTCGGGCGGCAGCCTCAAGGACCTCGGCAAGCTCTTGCGCGATCGCGGCCTTCGTGTGCCAAGCGTGATCGGTCTGTGGAACGCAATCCCCGAGACGCAGGAAGCGTGGGACGCCCAGCTCCCGGCCTCGCGCGATCGCATGCGGATGGCAAGCGCCATCGGCGCCGAGCACATCCAGGTGATCCCGCAGCCCGAGCGCCCGCGCGAGCGATTCGATCCAGCTTGGGCGGCCGCGCGCTACCGCGATCTCGTCGAGATCGGCATCCGTGACTACCAGCTTGTGCCGGCGATGGTCTTCGTCAAGTTCCTTCCCGGTGCGCGCACGCTCGGCCAGGCCGCCCAGATCGCGATCGATTCGGGACATCCGCAGGCCAAGGTGATCCCTGACACGTTCCACATGTTCATCGGCGGCACACCGTTCGGCGGGCTGCAGCACCTGCGCGGCGAGTTCATCGCCATCTTCCAGTTCAACGATGCACCGGCGGCGCCGGCGCGCGATGCGCTCGAGGATCGCCACCGGGTCTACCCCGGCGATGGCGTGCTGCCGCTGCAGGACATACTGCGCGATCTCCAGCGCATCGGCTACACCGGCTGCGTCTCGCTTGAGCTCTACAACGAGGAGTACTGGAAGCAGGATCCGATGGTCGTGGCGCGGACCGGGCTTGAGAAGACGCTCGCGGTGATTCGATCGGCGTGTGGGTGATCGGTGCCCGGTGCTCGCCGCGACGAGCGACGTGCACGCGGGCCACGGGATGACTGCACCGACTGACTAGCATCCACGCATGCTCTGGCAGCGACTCATCACGGGCCCCCTGCTGATCCTGATGCTCATCGGGCTCGTCTGGCTCGACGAGACGGCCTCGACCACGATGGTGCAGGCCGGTGACGGCGGCGAGATTCCCTTCGCACCTCGCGGCACGGTGCTCTTGGCGATGTGTGTGCTCGTGGTCGCTCCGCTCTTGGCGCGCGAGATCGCGGGCATGCTCTCGCGCGCAGGCTCGGCCGTGCACGAGTGGCCCTGCATGCTGGCCGCGATGCTTGGGGCGTGCTCGATGTGGTTCCTGGGCAGCGCGGAGACGGTCTCGGCCAAGTCGGCTGGTGCCATGCTCGCCGTCCCGGTCGCGCTCATCACATTGATGGCCTTTGCGCTCATGCAGCGACGATCCGCCGCGGGAGCCTCGTCCACCGTGGCCGGCGTGCTGCTCTCGTGGGCCTACGCCGGCTTGCCGTGGGCGTTCTGGATCGCGCTCGACCGCGCGGAGGGTCCCGCCGTGCTGGCGGGTGCGATCCTCACCGTCAAGTCGACCGACATCGGCGCGTACTTCACGGGCATGGCGATCGGTCGCACCAAGCTGATCCCTTGGCTGAGCCCCGGCAAGACGCGCGAGGGATTCGTCGGCGGATTGGTCATGGGTGCCGGAACGGGCGCGCTCTTCGCCTGGTGGTCGGGCGACTGCTCGTGGGTCGCGACGCCGATCGATCCCGTGCGCGGTGCCATCACGGGAGCGATCTTCGGGATCCTCGGTCCGATCGGCGACCTGGCCGAATCGCTTCTCAAGCGCGAGGCCCGCGTGAAGGACAGCGGCCACCTTCTGCCGGGCATGGGCGGCGTGCACGACGTTGCCGACAGCCTGCTCCTGACGGCCCCTGCCGCGTGGCTGCTCCTGGCGTGATGACAATCCGCTGCACCTGCATGCGTTCGTGGATACGGCATTCAGGTACGCTTGCGCGATCATGAGTGTCATTGCAGCCCTGCGCAACCTCCAGCGTGTCGACAGCCAGGTCCGAGCCCTCAGCACCCGCCTCGATGGTGCCGCCGATGCGCTGGCCGCACGCGAGCGCGAGGTGATCGCAGCGAACGCGAAGCTTGCCGAAGCCGAGTCGATCCATCGCCAGCTGCAGGCGAGCGCGAAGAACCTCGAAGCCGAGAGCAGCACCTTCAAGGCCCGCATCGAAGCGCTGCGCGTGGAACTGAACGCGACGTCGAAGAAGTCCCAGTACGACACGATCCTCGCTGAGATGGGCACCCTGCAGGAGAAGCGCGACGATCTGGACAGCCAGGCGCTGGAGTTCATGACCAAGGCCGAGGCTCAGCACGCGCGCATCACCGATGCGACCGCCCACCGCGACGAGCGCGTGCGTCGCCGCGATGCCGCCAAGGCCGAGCACGACCAGCGCAAGGCCGACATCGCCGACCGATTGGCGGAACTGCGCCGCGAGCGCGAGGAAGCCGCCGTGCAGGTGCCGGCCAAGGAGCTTGCCCTCTTCAACGCCGTCGCCGACGAGCACCAGGGTGAGGCCATGTCCGAGGTCATCGAACTCAGCGCACGGCACCGCGAATTCACCTGCGGCGTGTGCAATGTCGAGCTGCCGCCGCGCGCCTATGCCGCGCTGATGAGCAACCACGATGCGATCACCTGCTGCCCGAGTTGCCGCCGGATCCTCTTCCTGGATCTGGCTGCGAAGGCCGAGTGAACCCGCCGCAAGGATCATGCGGCCGTCGCTCGACGACGGCGCGCCATGTCACTCGTACCCCAGCGCCGACAGGTCATCTTCGGAGAGCCCGAAGTGATGGCCAATCTCGTGAAGCACGGTGATGCGGATCTGTCGCATGACCTCGTCATCGCCGCCGAAGGCGCGCCCATCGTCGTCCGTCCCAGGCTCCCAGCCGCCGGCTTCGTCGATGATGCCCCGCCTGAACACATGGATCGTCTCGGGGAGTTCCCCGCTCGCATCGTGGCGCCGCTCGGTCAGCGGAACGCCTGAGTAGAGCCCGCACAGGTCATCAAGGTCAGGATCCAGGCCCATCTCCTCGAGCAGCTCCGCCGTGGGGCAGTCATCGACAATCAGTGGAGCCTCTTCAAGCAACTCGTGCAGCCGCACCGGCAACGACTGCATCACGCGGTCCAGGAGCCGATCGAAGCGCTCGCGTTCCCAGTCCTGCAGTCGTTCGCTCATGTCCGATGCCATCACGCTCTCGCAGGGTCCCCAATGCAACGCGCGACGCTCACGAGAGATCGGGCGCACGCAGGTCGACCGCACCGACCAAGTCAGCGATCGTCGAAGCACCCTGCCGCCGCACCCAGCCGTCGAGATCACGCGCGACCGTGGCGGGGCCGGAGGGATCGACGAAGAGCGACGTGCCCATGCCGACGAGCGTGGCGCCGGCGAGCACGAGCTCGGCCGCATCGCGCCAGTCCATCACGCCGCCAAGGCCGATGATCGGCTTGCCCGCATCGCGCGCGACCTGGGTGTAGACGTCATGCACCATGCGGACCGCGATTGGGTGGATGGCCGGGCCGCTGAGCCCGCCCTTCCCGCGCGAGAGTCGCGTACGGCGGGTCTCGGGATCGATCGCCATCGCCTGCACGGTGTTGATGAGCGTGAGCGCATCCGCCCCGCCCTCGATCGCTCCGCGTGCAAGGCCGACGATGTCGCCGGTGTTGGGCGTGAGCTTGACGATGAGCGCCTTGGTCGTGAGGGCACGCAGCGTGGCGGTCAGGCCACGCAGGAGTTCCGGCGAGTCGCTGAACTGCAGCCCGGTCGCCGTGTTCGGACAACTGGCGTTGATCTCGATCGCCGCCATCTCCGCAAGCCCGTCGAAGGCGCGCACGACCGCGGCATAGTCCTCGGTCGAGTGGCCGGCGATGCTGCCGATGATCCGGCACGGCACGCGCGACGCATGGCCCCACTTCTCGCGCACGAACGCCTCGACGCCCACGTTGGCCAGGCCGACGGCGTTGAGCATGCCCCCCTTGGCGCCGATGATGCGCCACGGCGCGTTGCCCTGTCGCGACTCACGGGTGATGCTCTTGGTCGTGACCGCACCAAGCGTGCGCAGGTCCAGCGCATCGGAGAGCTCGTCGAGGTAGCCGCACGTTCCCGCGGCCGCCACCAGCGGCGAGGCGAAGTCCATGCCCAGGGCGTGCACACGCAGGCGCTGCATGCGCGAAGTTCTAGCAGGAGCGGCACGGCTATGCTTCGGCCATGAGCACGCCCGACCGCATTGCGCAGTTCGAGAAGATGGCCTCGGCCGACCCGAGCAACGAGATGGCCCACTTCAGCCTCGGCAACGCGTACCTGCAGGTCGGTCGCCACGCCGAGGCGGCGCAGAGCCTTGAGCGATGCATCGCGATCAATCCAGAGATGAGCAAGGCCTACCAGCTCTGCGGCCAGGCGATGATCGGTGCGGGCTGGGAAGACAAGGCCGTGGCCGTGATGATGGCCGGCTACGAGGTCGCCGCGCGCAAGGGCGACCGCCTGCCGCAGGAAGCCATCGCCGGCATGCTCCGTTCGATCGGCCGCGAGCCGCCCAAGGTCGAGCGCCCCGCTGATCCGGCGGCCGACGCGCTGCGCGCCAGCGGCGTCTTCGTCTGCGGTCGCACCGGCCGACCCGGCTCGAAGCTCCCGGCACCGCCCTTCCGCGGCCCGCTGGGCCAATGGATCTTCGACACGATCAGCGCCGAGACCTGGCGCGATTGGATCGGCCAGGGCACCAAGGTCATCAACGAACTGCGCCTGGACTTCAGCCGTGACAGCGACCAGGAGATCTACGACCGCCACATGCGGGAGTACCTGGGCATCGATGATGAGTTGCTGGCGCAGCTGCGTGCGCCCGGGTCGCAGGCGTGACCCGCGCACGAGGCGCACCAGCGATCCCCGCGCGCGTCACACCTTGCGCAAGTAAACGAGCCACTCGAGCGTGAGCACCGCAAGTGCCGCGAGCAGGAGCCACGGCCAGAGTGCGCTGCGGGCAGACTCGCCGCCCTGCACGCCTCGCACGGTCTCCAAGCCGAGCGAGATCGACTCGAGCGTGCCGACGCGGCCCTCGCGCGGATCCTGCAGCGCCACGGCGATCGGACGCGATCGTTCCTCGGCGCCCTCCTGCCATCGCACCGTCCAGATCCCCGCCTGGCGCAACGGACCGACGACCGTCTGTGCAGGATCCGTCACGTCGATCTCCTGCGCGCGCGCGGCGGGAGACACGAGCGCAATCGATCGCACGCCCGACGGCAGCCTGATGGGCTGCGTATCACCCGGCGCGATCGTGGGCAGCGCTGCTTCACGGCCACTGGCCGCCAGGAACTCGACGGCATTCGCCATGAAGTTCACGAAGCCACGCTGGAAGGGCCAGTTGCTGTCGAGCGGATTGAAGGCGACCACGACCGCCTGGCCGCCTGTGCGGGCAAGCGTCATGACGAGCGGGCCATCGCTCCCCTCGACGATCGTCTCGACGTCGCTGGCGGGCGAGTACGCCACGGCGCGCGACACACCGAGTTCATCGAGGTTCACGAATCGCATCAAGGGATGGGTGGCCTGCACCGAGCGCATCGAGACATCGCTCTTCTCGCCGTAGGGATTCAGTCCCTCGAAGGGAGCCGTGCCGCCGAGCACGAGATAGCGCGCCGGAGGAAGCGCGGGCGGCGAAGCGCCATCGAGCACGATGACGTCGAACGCGTCGATCCACGCCGGGTCCGCGGTGGAGCGCGTGGAGAACTCATCCAGCGTGACGGCGTCGACGGACTTGACCGGAAGCGCCTGCGCCACGCCGCGCGTGATCGACGATGCCCCCACGAGCAGCACGCGCGCCGCGGCGGCCGGTGCAGCGACCATCGCCATGCGATTGTCGGCGGGCTGGTCATCCGTCTCGACGAGGCGGACCTCGACGATGCCATCGGGCTTGACAGTGACCGAAGGAAACGACACGCGCACTTCGCCGGGTAGCCACGCCTTGCGCGATGGATCCTCGCCGGCCGCGGGCACATCCACGCCCTTGGGAAGCACGGCGCGCAAGGCGCCATCGACCCAGAGCTCGACATCCGAGTGCAGCGGCGCCTCGTTCCAGTTCATGATGCGCGCGAAGACCGCCACGTCATCGGGGTTGCCGGCCAGTCGCGACACGCCGGCACCAGCCACCCCCGCATTGCGCGCCGTGGGCGAACCCATCGGGTGGTAGCGCAGGCTCTCGCCCGGCTTGACCACGCACCGTTCGAGGTCGGCGATGCGACCGTCGGACCAGAGTTCGAGCGTGACGCCGCTCTCCTGCGGGGCGCCCTGCTTGTCGGGATTGGGCACCTCCATGAAGGAGCGAGCCACGTCAAGCGCGTCGGCGAGCGTGGTCGTCTCGTCGGTGGCCTCGATCGCATCGATCGCATCGTGGGCGCGCGCCGCGATGGTGCTGAACGGGCTCAGGACCGTGGCTTCGCGCGCAAGCGCCACCACCATGACCTCGGGCGCCTGCGAGAAAAGCCCAGCGCCGAAGAGCGAATCGATGCGTTCGTGGGCTTCCCGCTTGGCCTGCTCGAGGCGCGAGCGGCCATCGGCATCCTTCACGCCCATGCTCGCACTGCGGTCCATGAGCAGCACCACGCGACCGCTCTCGACCAAGCCGAGGTCGGCTTGCGGCTGCGCGAGGGCGAGCGCCAGGAGCGCGATGGCAATCGCCTGCAGGACCAGCAGCCACGACATGCGCATGCGCTGGAAGAGGCTGTTCGCGCGCAGGTCCTCGACCTGTCGGGTCCAGAGCAGCGTGCTCGCCACGGTGCGCTTGGGCCGGCGCAAGCGCAGGATGTAGAGCGTCAGCAGCGGCGGCAGCGTGGCCGCCGCCAGAATGATCCCCGCCAGCGGTGCGAGCCAGGTCATCGCAGCAGCCCCCGCTTGCGCAGGTAGTCGAGCAGGAGCTCGTCGACCGGAGTGGTCGTCGGCACCGGGACGTGCACGATGCCCCGACGCACGCAGAAGTCGCGCAGTGCCGTGGCATGGGTGACGGTCGCCTGACCATACGCCTCAAGCGCCTTCGAGGTGATCGTCATCTCGACCTCGGCGCCATCCTCGCTGTCGATGAACCGCAGGTCGCCGGTCAATCCGTGCATGCCGGGATCACGCTCCTCGGGAGCGATCAACTGCAGGGCGTACACATCGAAGCCACGGCCGGCGACCGAGCGCAGGCCCTTCTCCGCGCCGTCGCGGAAGAGAAAGTCGCTGAGCACGATCATGACGCCTCGGCCCTGACGGCCCAGCGCGATCGTGCACATCGCGTCGTCGAAGCCTGCATCGCCGACGGCCTTACGATCCAGCAGCCACTGCCCCAGATCGCGCGTTCGGCGGCGACCGCGCAGGCCCGTGAGCGGATGAAACCCATCGCCGCCGAATCCGAACGCGGAGACGCGGTTGTGGTTGACCAGGCCGACGTAGCCCAGTGCCATCGCCACGCGCCGCGCGTAGTCGAACTTGTTGGGTGTGCCCCAGTCCATGCTGCCCGAGCAGTCGATCGCCAGCACGAGGCTCAGGTCCTCCTCCTCGAGAAAGAGCTTGAGGAACAGGCGATCGAGCCGGCCGTAGATGTTCCAGTCGACGAAGCGAAGATCATCGCCGGCGACGTAGGGCCGGAAGTCGGCGAACTCCACGCTCTGCCCGCGGCGGCGGCTGCGCCGCTCGCCCTGCACCTTGCCTTGGAAGATCTTGCGGCTGGTCACATCCAGCGCATCGAGTCGTGCCATCAGAGGACCATCGATCAGCTGGTCCACGGTCTTCGGCGCATCAGCACGCTCGCTCATGGCACCACCTCGGTGGGCGTGCGCCCGATGACGTGCTCGATGATGCGGTCGACCGGTGTCGCATCGGCTTCGGCTTCGAAGCTCGGAACCACGCGGTGGCGCAGCGCGGCCGGCGCGATCGCGCGCAGGTCATCGCAGCTGACCGCGTAGCGCCCATCGAGCAGCGCGCGGACCTTGGCGCAGGAGACGAGTGCCTGCGCCGCGCGAGGGCTGGCGCCGAAGGCAATCCATCGATCGGTCCATCGGTCGCTGAAGGATCCGCGCGGGTGCGTGCCAAGCACCAGGCGAATGGCGTAGTCCTGCACGTGCGGTGCCATCGTGACCTGCCGGGCGAGCCGCTGCGCCGCAAGGATCGCGGGCGCATCGAGCAGTTGGCGCGCTTGAGGAGCTTGGCCCGCCGTCGTGCGGTTGAGCACCTCGTTCAAGGTCGCTTGATCGACCGCGGGCACACGAATCTTCAGCAGGAAGCGATCGAGTTGCGCTTCGGGCAAGGGGTACGTGCCCTCCTGCTCGATCGGGTTCTGCGTGGCCAGGACGAAGAACGGGCGCTCAAGCTGCATCGTGCGGCCGCCCACGGTCACGCTGCGTTCCTGCATCGCCTCAAGCAGCGCGCTCTGCGCCTTGGGCGTGGCCCGGTTGATCTCGTCCGCGAGCACGACCTGCGCGAAGATCGGCCCCGCCCGGAACTGGATCTCGCGATTGCCGCTTGCCGCATCCTCGACGACGACCTGCGTGCCGGTGATGTCGGCGGGCATCAGGTCGGGCGTGAACTGGATGCGCGAGAAGCGCAGGCCCAGGATCTGGCCAAGCGTGCGCACGAGCAGCGTCTTCCCGAGGCCGGGCACGCCCTCGAGCAGCACGTGGCCATCGGCCAGGAGCGCCACCAGGCACTCATCGACGACGGCCTGCTGGCCCACGAGCACGCGACCGACTTCCTGCCGCATCGCCTGCACAGTCTGGCCGAATGCAGCAGCAGCCGCGCGCACCTCGTCGATGGTCGCCGGCGCATCGGGTACGGGCTGGAGCCTCGTCACGACGCATCCTCCTCGCCCCGAGCGCGCCGCTTGGCCGCACGCAGTCGCGCGAGGCTCGATGCATCGTCGGTCGATGGCGCCTCAGAGGATGGCTCGTCAGGCTTGGCCTGCGTGCGATCGACGATCTCGACGGGAGCGCTCGGCGTGGCGCGGCGATCGGGCTTGGTCGGCGCGACAGGTGCGGGCGCGACGGGTTCGGTCGGTGCCTTGCGTGCACCGCTGCGCGCACGCTTCCACGCCTCGACCGTTGCGCCGCCGGCCTTCGCTCCCTCGCCGACCGCCATGGCCGCCAGGTCGCGTGCCGCCTCGCGGTCCAGCGTGATGCGGCGCGCCGCCACATCGATGATCAGGAGCGCCGCGGCCAGGATCGCGAGCACGTTCCAGATCCGCTTCGCGGCCTCGGGCATCGACAGACCGGAGCGATCGAAGAAGTCGACGGTCGCCGCATCCTTCATCGCGATCATGCGGCCGCCGCTCACCTCGGCGATCCGACGCAGCAGCGCGGAGTCATCACGCGTGGCCGCCAGTTCCCGCGGGTACGGCACGCTCACCACCGAGCGCGCCGAGCGATCCGCACCCATCCCATCGCGCGCCGACACACTCGCCAGGTATGCGCCCTGCTCGCGCGCATCGAAGCTCGCCACGTATTGGCCCGGTGCCGTCTGCTGCAGGTCGAGCACCTCGACCGTGCCATCGGGCCGCATCAGCGTGGCCGAGCTGCGCAGGAAGTCGCGCGGCTCGCCATCAGCCGTGAAGGCCGACACCTGCACGCGACCCACGTCACCATCGACCGACGTCGACACCAGGAGATCCTGCGCCGTCGGCGGGCGCATCATCCAGCGCAGCGCGCGCGTCCAGAAAGGCTGGTACCCGCTCCACGTCGCCCAAGGTCGCCCCCACCGACCGCCCAGATCGCTCGTGAACGCCATCGACTTGCCCAAGCCGTAGTTCCAGTAGGCCACCAACGGGTCCTTCGACTCCTTCGTCGGCAGCACGGCCGGCACCTGAGCCATGCCCTCGCGCGGCACCGTCACCACCCAACCGTTCACCTCGGGAAGGCTTCCGGCGCCATCCATCGGCCCACCCGTCGATTGCTCCACCACCGGACGGATCGTCTGCTCCAGAATCAGCGTGCGGCTGACGAGCGTGGCTTCCTTGGTGAAGATCTTCGGCAGGAGATTCGGATTCTGCACGTTGTAGAACGTGCCGCCGGTCTGCTCGGCGACCGCGCGCATGTTCTGCAGGTCGATGCTCGTGCCATGTCCACCCACCATGATCGTGGTCACGGTGAT
>CAMDAQ010000043.1 GCA_945888705.1 Singulisphaera sp. GP187 | reverse complement strand
GCACGCTTCGTGAAGGCCGACGGCTCGATCGACGCTGCCCTGATGCCGGATGCACTGCACCTGTCGCCGGCTGGCTACGCGATCTGGGCCGAGGCGCTGGCCCCCGTGCTGCCTGCTCGCCCCTGAGCTGAGCAACGGCCATCGCGTGCATGGACCGCATGACAGCGGGGCGCCCGGATGAGCGCCCCGCGGGGTGGTCTGATGATGTGGCGGCGCGCGCGCCGCCATGGAGCGGCCTCAGGCGCTGAAGCTGCTGCCGCAGCCGCAGGTCGAGGTCGAGTTGGGGTTGTTGAAGACGAAGCCCCGGCCCATCAGCTCGTCCTTGAAGTCGATCGTGGTGCCGTTGAGGTAGAGGTAGCTCTTGGGATCGCAGATCACCTTGACGGTGAACGCGGGAGCTTCGGCGGTCGCGACGCCGCCGCCTTCGGCGCCCTTCACGCGGCGCGTGTAGGTGAAGGCCCACTCCTCATCGGTTTCTTTGCGGACTTCCGTCAGGTCGAGCAAGTAGCTGAAGCCGGAGCAGCCCCCGCCCTTCACGCCCACGCGCAGGCGGATCTTGTCGCGGTCAAGGCCCTGCTGGTCGATGATCGCGTCGATTTCACGGGCAGCGGTTTCGGTGACGTGCACTGGCATGGTTGGTTCCTCGTGAGTGATACGGGCCCGGAGGCGCGTGGTTCAGTGGGCGTGGGCCTCTTCGGCGACGGCGATCCCGTTCTTCTTCTTCCAGTCCTCGATCGCGGCGCGGATCGAGTCCTCGGCGAGCACACTGCAGTGGATCTTGACCGGCGGGAGCGCGAGTTCCTCAACGATCTGGGTGTTCTTGATCTGCAGGGCCTCGTCGACCGTGCGACCCTTGACCCACTCGGTGGCCAGGCTGCTGCTGGCGATCGCGCTGCCGCAGCCGAAGCACTTGAACTTGGCATCCTCGATGACGCCCTCGGCGGTCACCTTGAGCTGGAGCTGCATCACGTCACCGCACTCGGGCGCGCCGACGATGCCCACACCGATGTCGGTGCGGGTCTTGACGTCGGAGCTGGCGCCGAACGAGCCGACGTTGCGTGGGTTCTGGTAGTGGTCGACGACCTTTTCGCTGTATGCCATGGTGTGTTCCTCGTGTGCGGTGGTTGATCGGATTCGTGCAGCGGCTCAGTGGTGCTGCCACTCGATGGTGCTCAGGTCGACGCCCTCCTTGTAGAGGTCGTAGAGCGGGCTGAGCTTGCGCAGGTGCTCGACGGCCTTCGAGATCGACTCGATGGCGTAGTCGACTTCTTCCTCGGTCGTCCAGCGGCCGAAGGAGAGGCGGAGGCTGCTGTGCGCGAGCTCGTCGCCCACGCCGAGACCCTTGAGCACGTAGCTCGGTTCAAGGCTCGCGCTCGTGCAAGCGCTGCCCGACGAGCAGGCGATGTCCTTGATGCCCATCATCAGGCTCTCACCCTCGACGAAGCCGAAGCTGATGTTGGCGATGTGCGGCAGGCGGCGATCGCGATGGCCGTTGACCTGCACGACTTCCATGCGGCCCGAGAGGCCATCCTCAAGACGGCGACGCAGCTTGAGCAGGCGCTCGCGATCATGCTCCATCTCGGCTTGGCAGAGTTCGCACGCCTTGCCGAAGCCGACGATGCCCGTGACGTTCTGCGTACCGCTGCGCATGCCGCGCTCCTGGCCGCCACCGTCGATCATGGCCTCGAGGCGCACGCGCGGCTTGCGGCGACGCACGTAAAGGGCGCCGACGCCCTTGGGGCCGTACATCTTGTGGCCGCTCCAGCTGAGCAGGTCGATGCAGTCACGCTCGACGTCGGTGGGCATCTTGCCGACCCACTGCGTGCCGTCGGTGTGGAAGATCACGCCCTTTTCGTGGCAGAGCCGTCCGATCTCGGGAACCTCGTTGATCGTGCCGATCTCGTTGTTGGCCCACATGATGCTCACGAGGATCGTGTCGGGGCGCATGGCCGCGCGCACCATCTCGGCGGTGATCACGCCATCGGCCGGCGGATCGAGGAAGGTGACGTCGAAGCCCTCGCGCTGCAGGCGCTTGCAGGGATCGAGGACAGCCTTGTGCTCGATGGTGCAGGTGATGATGTGGCCGCGGCCCTGCTGGCCGGCGGGAGCCTTGGCGTAGATCTCGGCGGCGCCCTTGACCGCGAGGTTGTTGCCCTCGGTTGCGCCGCTGGTGAAGATGACTTCCTTCGCATCGGCGCCGATCAGGCGTGCGGCCTGCTCGCGAGCGGTCTCGATGCCGTCTTCGGCATCCCAGCCGAAGCGGTGGTTGCGACTGCCCGAATTGCCGAACTTCTCGCTGAAATAGGGAAGCATGGCCTCCACGACGCGGGGGTCGCAGCGGGTGGTGGCGGCATTGTCGAGGTAGATGGGGGTCTTGACGGCCATGGTGTGGGGATCCTGCAACTGAGTCTCAGGGAGACTGGTAAGTGTACGCATCACGGCGCACCAAGACGCGGGCATTGCAGAGTTCAACGCTGCGGAACTCGCTGGGAATTCCTGAACTGCGCATCCGAGATGGCGGGCGAGATGCGCTTCCCGATGGCTCTAGCGCGCCGCGGGCTTCGCCAGCACGCTCGCGAAGAGCCCCGGCCCCCTGCTGTGGGTGTCGGGGCGAAGTCGGCGCCAACGAGCGAGACGCAAACCCGCCTCGGCCGCGAACCCGCCGAGCACCGCTTCGCTGAAGCCCAGGTGCGTGTGGCCCATGCGGTGACGGAACTCCTCGTGGTCGTGCGGCGCAAGGTCAACGACGAGCACCGTCCCGCCGGGCTTGAGGCAGCGCGCGACCTGCTTGAGGGCACGCGCGGGATGCTCGACGTGATGCAGCACCAGCATGGCCACGGCCGCATCCCACTCGCCGGCGCGGCCGGGAAGTTCGAGCAGGTCGCCCTTGCGGAACTCGCAGTTGGTCGAACCCTTCAGCCGCTTGCGGGCACCGTCGAGCATCGCGGGCTCGCGATCGATGAGCACGACCTTCTTCACTAGGGGCGCGAGCCGCTCGGCCACTTCACCAGTGCCGCAGCCGAGGTCGGCAACGACCCAGTCATGCGGCACGAGGCTGCACAGCGCCTCGTCGATGAAGTGGTCACCGAAGAGCGTGCGGCGCAACGCATCCCACTCACCCGCCACGCGACCGAAGAAGTCAACGCTGTCGATGCGGCGCTCGGCGAGCACTTGCTGCAGGCGCTCCAGATCCTGCTCGACGGCGGGGTCGTTTGCGGCGCGGTCGGCGGCCATCGACCAGAGCTGCGCGGCCGGACCCGAGGCCGTCGTCGCCGCTGCATGCAGCGTGCGCGTGCCGCTGCCACGTCGAAGGACGAGTCCCGCCTCGTGAAGCGGCTTCAGGTGACGACTTGCGGTTGATTGCGGCACGCCGAGCGTGCGGGCGATCTCGCCAACGCCGAGCTCCTCGTGACGCAGCACGCACAGGATGCGCACGCGGATGGGATCGGCCAGGACCGAAAGGTCCCGCACCCATTGCTGCAGCGGGCCTTCCTGGCGTGGCACGATCAAAGACCCGGGGGCAGCGCCGTGGTGTCGTTGATCGCGACGCCGCGGGCCTTGAGCTGCTCGATCGCGATCATGTTCTGCGAATTGAGGCCATAGGCCTGTCGGAATCGGCGGATCGCGTCGTCGGACTTCTGGATGCGTGCGAGCAGCATGCCGGCCTGCACGTAGGTCTCGGCGCGCACCGGTGCACTGAGACCGTCATCGACCTGGATCGCGGAGTTCGTGGCGTTGAGCGCGGTGTCGTAATCGCCGATCTGCTCGGCGTAGCCGGCGAGCGCGTTGTAGGCGACCGGCGAACTCATCGCCGCACCGGTGCTGCGCAGCAGCGCGTAGAGCTTCGGATACTCCTTCTGCCGGTAGAGCACTTCCGCGAACGCCACGGCGACCTCGACGTTGTTGGGCTTGGCCGTGGCGGCAAGTTCGAGTGCCGCACGAGCGGTGTTCAGCTCGCCGAGGTTGGTCGTGGCGATGCCGTACCAGTAGTTGACCTTCCAGTCGCTCGGCGCAGCATCCACGATCGGCTTGAGTTCGGCAGCCGCCTCGCTCCAGCGCTGGTGCTCGCAGTAGTGCTTGGCGAGGTCGATCGCCTTCTCGGTGGGCTGGGGGCCCTTGCAGGCGGCAGCGGCGAGTGCCGCAACGATGAAGAGAGTCTTTCTCATGGTCACGATTCCGTTCGTTGGGCGGGATCATACGACTCCCGCGAGGACTAGTCTGCCCCTGTGCAGCAGGATGCATGGATTCTCCCGGGCCTTTTGGCGCAGGCTGGCGATCGCCCGCTCCGATGGGTGGCGCTGCATCATGCCTGCCCCACGCGTGGCGAGCACGTCGACTGGATGTTCGAGCCCACGCAGGAGGACGCCCCCCTTCCGAGCGCGCGGATCCCGGTCGAGCCGGCCTCGATCGCCATCGGAGGGCGACTGCACCTTGAGCCGGGCCCCGACCACCGACGCGACTACCTCGACGCCCCGGCCGAACCCAGGCAGCTCTCGGGCGGCCGCGGGACGGTGCGGCGGATCGCCGCGGGGACGTGGTCTTCGGATGGTCGACGGATCACCCTGCGGCAGGACGAGGGCGACGACCGGATCTGGCTGGTCATCGCTTCCCCGGCCCTCCTGACCTTGGAACGCATCGCATGACCCACTTCCTGATGGCGACGGTCTTCACCCTGTTCGGCGCCGGCTGCGTGATGCTGGTGCTGTTCGGGCTGCCGGGCGGTTGGCTGCTCTTCGGGACAGCGGTCGCCGTCGAGCTGCTCGACCATCATGTCTCGGGTGTCCCGCACGTGACCTTCGGCTGGGGGTGGCTGCTGGGCGTGGGCGTGGTCCTTGCGCTGGGCGAGTTCGCGGAATTCCTTGGGGGTGCTGCGGGCGCGAAGGCCGGCGGCGCGAGCGCGCGAGGCGTGTTCGGCAGCCTGCTCGGAGGGTTCATCGGCGCCGTTGTGGGCACGCTGGTGTTCACGGTGCCGCTCCTGAGCACGCTCGCCGGTGCGCTCATCGGGGCCGGCGTGGGCGCTGCGGTCGGCGAACTCACCCGCCCGGGCATGACGGTGCGGCGATCGATCAAGCCGATCACCGGCGCGGTCGTCGGTCGACTGCTGGGCACGATGCTCAAGCTGCCGTTCACGATCCTGGCATGGCTCGCCCTGAGCGTGCTGGCCTACATGCGGTGAGCGGCGGCGCGGGCGCAGGGCGCGCGGTCAACGTGCAACGAGCGAAGCCAGCTCGGCGGCGGCCACCATGCGCTGCTCGCCCGTGGCCATGTCCTTGAGCGCCACCTGGCCATCGGGTGCTTCGGCGCCGACTATGCAGGCAAAGCGAGCGCGGCACTTGGCGGCATCGCCGAGCAGCTTGCCGACGTTGCGGCTCGCCTTGGCGCTGTGGCGGGCATGCAGTCCCGCGCGGCGCAGCGTTGAACGCAAGCGGTGCATGATGGGGTCGAGCGCGGGATCCGCGCTGATGAAGAAGCAATCGGGCCTTGGCAGGAGTTCAGCGGCGCGATCGAATGCGAGCAAGCCGCGATCGGCGAGCACAAGCCCGAGGACCACATCGCCCATGCCGAAGCCGACCGCACCCAGGCTCGGACCGCCGAAGAGCTCGATGAGCCCGTCGTAGCGGCCGCCGCCGGCGATGGCGCGCTCGGCGCCGCTGGCTTCGTGGATCTCGAAGACGACACCCGTGTAGTACGCAAGCCCTCGCACGATGCCGAGGTCGAACTCGCACCACGCTGCAAGATCCATCGCTTCGAGCACCGAAACGAGCGCCGCCAACTCCGCCACATCCGAGGCGGGCACGCCCAGCGCCGCGACCACGCCATCGATGCCTGCCGAGAGCGGCACGCGCGTGCAGGCAAGCTCGTTGAAGCGGGCGAGCGCGACGGGCGGAAGGCCGAGTGCCGCAGCGCGCTGGCCGAACTCATCGGGCGGCAGCTTGTCGCGACGATCGAGCAGCTCGAAGGCGCCCGCCATCGATGCATCAGGCACGCCGAGCGCACGCAGCGCCGCCGCGACAGCGCCACGATGACTGAGCTTCACGCGGACGGCATCGGCGCCAAGGCCGAGTCGCTCGAGCGCGAGGATGGCGCAACCGATCACCTCGGCATCGGACTCGGCGCTCGGCGGTCCGATGAGGTCGACGTTCCACTGCACGAACTCGCGCAGCCGGCCTCGCTGCGGTCGCTCGGCGCGGAAGTGCACGGGAATCGCGAACCACTTGGTCGGCAGGGCGAGGCTCGCGCCCTTTGCGGCGGCCATGCGGGCGAGCGTTGGCGTGAACTCGGGTCGCAGCGCGTAGTCGTTCTCGCCGCCGGCACGCCGAAACGAGAAGAGCTCGTTGACGATGCCCTGCCCGCTCTTGACCGTGTAGAGCTCCAGATGCTCGAACGTCGGGCCCTCGATCTCGTCGAAGCCGCAGTCGACGCTGGCCGAGCGCCAGGCGGCCTCGATGTGACGGCGCACGGCCATCTCCGGAGGGAAGAAATCGCGCGTGCCCTTGGGTGCCTGGAACTTCGGACTCGATGCCATGGGTGGAGGATAGGGACTGCAGGCAGCACCCGCGGCCGCGCTAGGCTTGACTTCATGAGAGGTTGGCGCGGACTGCTGGTGGGCATGCTGCTGATCGCGGCGGCGGGTGCGGCCCTGCTGCTGACCGATCGGTCGGGCCGACGTGCCGTGCAGGCGGCGACCGCGGGACGCGTGGCGATCATCCAAGCCAGCAGCATCCCCGCGTTCGATCTCTCGGTGCGAGGCGTGATCACGGCGCTCGAGGCCGCGGGCTACACGAGTGCCGGCGGGAGCGAGCTCAGGCGCTTCAACGCCGAGGCGGACCTGGGCACGCTGAACCAGCTCTGCTCGGAAGTCGCCAACGCGCCGTTCGATCTCGTCGTCACGATCGGCACCACCAGCGGCCAGGCATTCATGCGCGCCAACAAGCGCTCGCTGCCGCACGTCTTCGGCGTGGTGGCCGACCCAGCATCGCTCGGGGTCGCGCTCGGCGAGTGGCGCGAGGGTGCGCGCCCGCCCAACGTGACCGGCATGGGTGCACTCATCGACCTGCCGCACCTGCTCGATGCGCTGCGGGCGTCGGCACCGCACGTCCGAACGATCGGCACGATGTGGAATCCCTCGGAGGCGAACGCGGACCTCTACGCGAAGCGGTTGCTCGCCGAGGCGGATCAGCGCGGCATGAAGGTCATCAGCGCTTCGGCGAGCGATGCAGCCGGCATCCTCGAAGCCGCCACCGGCGTGATGGCGCAGCCGATCGATTGCCTGGTGTTCCTCCCGGACACGAGCGTCACGATCGCCTCGCCGACGATCCTGCAGGCCTCGCAGAAGCGAAAGGTGCCGGTCATCGGCACGTTCCCCGAGAGCGTGGACGGCGGCAGCATCCTCAACCTCGGCATGGACTGGGCGGGCATCGGCACGCAGGTCGGCGAGGTGGCCGCACGCGTGCTCGGCGGCACGCCGCCGTCCGAGATCCCGGTCGTCGACCGGCCGAAGATGGCCTGGACCGTGAACCTGGCCTCGGCAGCGGCGTTCGGCTGGAACGTTCCCAAGTCGATCGTCGATGGCGCGACGGTCGTCGTCGCCGCCGACGGCACGCGACGGGAGAAGCGCACGAGCACGCCGCGGGTGCACGTGATCGCCTACTCGAATGCTGCCTTCACCGACGAGGTGCTCGAGGGCATTCGCGACGGCTTCGCTGAGCAGAAGCTCGCACCGGGCGAAGGCATCGAACTGTCGGTCGTGAATGCGCAGGGCGACATGAGCACGCTGAACCAGCTCGTCGTCGATGGCGTGGCGTCGAATCCTGCCGTGATCATGTCGATCTCGACGCCGAGCCTGCAGGCCCTGCTCAAGCGCAACGACCGGATTCCCTGCGTGTTCACGACGGTCTTCGACCCCTACGTGACGGGTGTGGGCACCGAGCCCACGAAGCACCACCCGCTCTTCACGGGCGTAACGAGTCACAGTGACTTCCCGCGACTGATCGAGGTCGTGCGCGCGACATGGCCGGGCGCCAAGCGGCTGGGCACCGTCTATTGCCCCAGCGAGGACAACAGCGTGGCCGCACGCGATGAACTCGCGAAGCTGGCCAAGGCTGCGGGGCTCGAACTGATCAGCTCGCCCGCCGAGCGTGGCAGCGACATGGCGACGGCGGCCGAAGCGGTCATTTCGCAGGGCATCGATGTCTTCACGCAGATCAGCGACAACATCGCCAGCGGTTCGTTCCCGGTGGTCGGCACGGTCTGCGACCGGGCGCGACTGCCGTTGGTCGGCACGCTGACCCGCTTCATCAACGAGGGCGCAGTCATCGTGGTGGCGCGCGACTACCACCTGATCGGCGTGCAGGGCGCGGAGAAGGCCGCCGCGATCCTGCGGGGCGCCGATCCCGCCACGATCCCGATCGAGGATCCGCGCACGAGCCTGCTTCTGCTGAACGAGGGGCGCGCGAAGCAGCTCGGCGTGACGCTGCCGGCCTCGATCGAGCGCCAGCTCGACCGGAGGGTGCCCTGATGCGGATCGAGGTGCAGCAGCAAGGTCGCTCCGCACGCGTGAGCGTGGACGGTCGGCTCGATGCCGCGTGGACCGACACCTTCGCCGCGCGCATGGATGAACTGGTCCGTGCCGGCGCCGACACGATCGTGGTCGACGCGGCCCGGCTCGACTTCCTGAGCAGCCTTGGGATCAGGTGCCTGATCACGCTCTCACAGCGCTTGCGCGCCATCGGCGGGAGCTTTCGGCTCGCCGATCCGAGTGAACCCGTGCGGCAGGTCATCGACTTGGCTCGGCTCGGACCGATCCTGTTGGTGACCACGAACCATGCCGCCGCTGCGCCCGCCACCGCTGCAGCCTTCACGGGCGATGGATTCACCGGTGAGCGCCGCATGCTCGACGAGCGCGCGCAGGCGCGCGTGGAGTCGATCGAGCCCTCAAGTGCACCGCAGGCCTGGCGTGGCGGCGCAAGCACGATCTTCGTCGGTCATGCGGCGTTGGCGAGCGCTGCAGCAGACGCACGAGGACGCTTCGGCGAGTGCCTGGCGATCGCCGGCGCGCTCGCGGTGCAGCCCACGGACAGTCCGGAGCCTGACTTCATGGACCAGGGCAGCGGCACGATGCCCGCGTGGATCCACGCCGGGCTCGATGTCTCGGGCGCCATGCGTCACTTCGCGCACGTCGAGGCGATCGACGACCGCGGCGTGGCGGTGAGCGCCATCGCGCGCGCGTGCATGGCTTCGGAAGCAGGCCCGGTCGCGATCGCGATCGCCGGACTGTGCGCGGGCCTCTGCGGAGCAACCGCACGCACGAGCCCCGATGCATGGACCACGCCCCTCGACTCGAAGGACGGCGACGACGTGCGCAAACGGCTCCGATTCACGGGCGAGCCGTCATGGATCGGCGAAAGCGCGCTGATCGCAGGCATCGCTGGCGGACCCGAATGCGGCGTGCCGGGGCTCGTGCCATTCGCCGATGGCGTGCACGCGCACCTGCATGGACTCGCCTGCGCGTTCCGCGCGTTGCCGCGAGCGGCGACCCCCTTGGCGACGATCGCACGCCAGCTCGTGCTCGAGCAACCGATCCGCGGCATCGTGCACCTGGTCGATGATCCGCGACCCGATGGTGCAGGCCAGAGCCGGGTGCGACGCGCGTGCGTCTGGTGGTCGCCCTTGGCCGGAGGCGCGCGATGACCGTGCTGCTTTCAACGATCGCGCTCGGGCTCGTGCTCGCGCTCGTGGGCTACGGCGTGTACCTGAGCTTCCGCGTGCTGCAGTTCCCCGATCTCACGGTCGATGGGTCGTTCACGCTCGGCGCCGCGACGGCGGCCGCGCTCATGCTCGCGGGCTGGGATCCGTTCACGGCCACCGCGATCGCTGCGCTCGCCGGTGCGCTTGCGGGGCTCGCCACGGCGCTGATGGCTACGCGACTGGGGATCGAGGGCATCCTGGCGGGGATCCTGTCGATGACGGCCCTCTACTCGATCAACCTGCGCGTGATGGGGCGCAGCAACCTTGGGCTCGTGGGCGTGTCGACGATCTTCTCCCCCGCCGATGCGCTCGTCCGTCGGCTTGCCGGCGGCGCGGAAGTCATGCTCTGGGGGCAGGCCGTGCCGAGCGATGTGGTGGCGCAGGCGCTGACCGCGCTGGTCGCGGTGCTCGTGATCGCTGGGATCCTCTGGTGGTTCCTGCGCACGGAACTCGGCAGCGCCCTGCGTGCAGGGGGTGACAACCCCCGCATGATCCGCGCGCTCGGCGTGAGCCATGAATGGCTCGTAACCCTGGGCCTGATGCTCGGCAACGCGCTCGTCGCCGCCGGCGGTGCCGCGTTCGCGCAGCTCAACGCGTTCGCCGATGCGAGCATGGGCATCGGCATCGTCGTGATCGGCCTGGCGAGCGTGATCATCGGCCGCGCGCTGGTCGGCCAGGCCGCAGCGCTGCCGGTGCTCCTGGCGAGCGTGCTCGTGGGGAGCGTCCTCTTCCGCATGCTGGTCGCGATCGCGATCCGCACCGGCCTCGAACCCAACGACCTGCGCATGATCACGGCCGTCGTCGTGCTGATCGTGCTGGTGGTGCCGGGGCTCTTCACGCGACTGACGGGGTCCAAGCTCCTGTCGCTGCGCACGAAGGGAGGCCCTCGTGCTGCGGCTTGAGGCCGTCTCGAAGACCTTCTTCCCCGGCACGCCGGGCGAAGTGCGCGCCCTGCGCTCGGTCGACCTTGAGCTCGCCACGGGCTCGTGGACGATCGTGATCGGCACCAATGGCAGCGGCAAGAGCACGCTGCAGGGTGCCGTCGCCGGCGCCTTCACGCCGGATGCGGGAAGGATCTGGATCGACGACGTCGAGGTCACTGGGCGACCCGAGCACGCGCGTGCGCGCTGGATCGGGCGCGTCTTCCAGGATCCGTTCGCCGGCAGTGCGCCGAGCCTGACGGTGGCGGAAAACCTCGCGCTCGCCGAACGGCGTGGGCAGCGACGCGGGCTGCGGCAGTTGATCCGCGCCGGTTCGCGCGCGCGCTGGCGCGATGCACTTGCCGAGATCGGACTGGGCCTTGAATCACGGCTCGACGATCCGATCGGGCTGCTGTCGGGCGGACAGCGCCAGGCGATCACGCTGGTCATGGCCTCGCTCGCACGCCCCCGGCTGCTCCTGCTCGATGAGCACACCGCGGCGCTCGACCCGCGCAGTGCGGAACTCGTGATCGCCCTCACGCGGCGGATCATCGAGCGCGACGGCCTGACCGCGCTCATGGTCACGCACAGCATGGCGCAGGCGGCCGCGCTCGGCGACCGCCTCATCGCCATGCACCGCGGCCGCCCGTGGCTCGATGTGCAGGGCAATGCCAAGCGTGCGTGGCGCGCCGAGCGGCTGCATGAGCTCTTCAGCGAGATGCGCCGCGAGGACCGCTTCGACGACGCCACCGTGGGGATCGTGGTGCCGGCGTACCGCTGAGTGGACGGCCTGAGGAGTTCCGTCAGGCCTGCCTCGGCCTGAGGAGTTCCGTCAGGCCTGCCTCGGCCTGACTAGGATTCCTCCTCCTATGAGCGTCTCCAGCATTGCTGTCATCGGCGCCGGCACCATGGGTTCCGGCATCGCCCTCACCGCCGCGCAGTCGGGCATCAAGGCCTTCCAGGTCGACCTGAGCCAGGCTGCCCTCGACAAGGCGAAGGCCGGCCACGCGAAGAGCCTGGCCCGCTTGGTCGAGAAGGGCAAGGTCCAGCAGGCCGACGCCGACGCCGCGCTCGCGCGCATCAGCTACTGCACCGACATGGCGCAGGCGAAGGATGCAGACTGGGCCGTCGAGGCCGCCACCGAGAACGTGGAGATCAAGAAGAAGCTTTTCAAGGCGATGCAGTCGACCTTCGGCGCGCAGTGCGTGCTCGCCACCAACACCAGCAGCATCTCGATCACCGACATCGCGAGCGCCGTGGGCGCCGACGCGCACCGCGTGATCGGCATGCACTTCTTCAACCCGGTGCCCATCATGAAACTCGTCGAAGTGATCAAGGGCATCGCCACGAGCGAAGAGACCACGCAGCGCACGATCGCGCTCGCGAAGGCCATGGGCAAGACCCCGGTGCCCGCGAACGACCGCGCGGGCTTCGTGAGCAACCGCGTGCTCATGCCGATGATCAACGAGGCCTTCCACGCCTGGATGGAAGGCGTGGCCAAGCCCGAGGACATCGATCAGATCATGCTGCTGGGCTGCAACTTCCCGATGGGCCCGCTGCGCCTGGCCGACTTCATCGGCCTCGATGTCTGCCACGACATCATGATGGTGCTCCACCGCGAGCTCGGCGACCCGAAGTTCTTCCCCTGCCCGCTGCTGCGGCAGCTCGTGCAGGCCGGGCGGCTGGGGGACAAGACCGGCCGCGGGGTGTTCGAGTACCGCGCGAAGTGAGTTCCCGGACCACTTGGGCGTGACTTTTGCCCCCGATGGACAGCTCGTCCGCTCGTTGGGGCATGACGAACGAACCGTCGGGCAAGAGCCACGTTCACGGCCCCAGCGCTGGTTGCTTCCTCATGAAGCTTGTTGGCGGCGCCGGCCTGGTTGCCGCGCTGGCGCTCGCCAAGGGGCTGGCGAAGTTCGGAGCCAAAGGTGCAGACGAGGTCATCCAAGCCGTTGGAAAGTCGGCGGACGACGTCGGAAGAGCTGCCACGCATGGCACAGCCGAGGTCGCCCCAGCTCCCAGAGGCGGATTCAATTGGGGTGGTGCAGCAGCCCGCGGTGCAGCACGAGGCGCACGGCCTCGCGGGAACGACGATGAGGAGCGCAAAGGTTCACGGCAGCCCGAAGGCCTTCAGCCCTAGGTCGTGCACGACCTAATCCTTGCCCGCAGCAGCATGCCCATCCGCTTGCGAGGGCATGGGTATGACCGATCGTGACTGGTATCGACAGCACAGCCGGGCGTGGCAGACCACATCGCGTGTCTCGCGTTCGCGAGGATCCGTCCTCTTCTCGGGCCTCGGCGCCAGCGCACTCCTCGCCGTGGCGATCATCTGCATCGGACGTGTGCTGTCGTGGTTCGACGTGATCTCCCTTCCTTGGTTTCAAGACGCACAACTGTGGCTTGTCTACGGCATCGTCCCCGTCGAACTGTTGGTGGCACTCGGCGCTTCCATCTTCGCCATCGGCCTGTTCAGTCAACTGGGGCTGGGTCGTGGACTCCTGGCGGCAGGCATGACTGCGGGTGTCCTTGTGACCGCCGCCTCGACGGTTGACCGCGATGTATGGCTCGGGGTCACGTGGCGCGGTCTTGATGGTGAGCGACGCGAATCAGTCGTGTTTTCCGGGCCTGCCACCTTTGCACCCACCAGTTCCAAGATCGCCAAGGCCGATGGAACCCTCGTGAAGCTGCTGAACTCAACGACGGCCCACGACCCCGAGTCGATGGACCAGATTTACGACTTTCTGCGCCGTGACCGGACCGATGAACTGCCCTACGAGCCAGGACGGTTCGTCTGTGCAGATTTCGCGGAACGCTTGCACAACCAGGCCGAGGCTGCCGGCCTCCGGTGCGCCTATGTCACGCTCGACTTCGCCAACGGGGAGATGCACGCCTCGAACGCGTTTCGATTGCGAAATGGCACCATGGTCTTCGTTGACTGCACGAATTCAAGGAGCAATGGGGAGACCCGGGGGCCGTCGTCGCACGACACTCTCGTTCGGGTTGAAGTCGGCCGACAGTACACACCCAAGCCAATCAATGATGTTCCTTGGACGTTCCAGCCCATGGGTGTCGTGCAGGAGTTCGCCATCCAATGGTGAGCCCAGACCGGTGGCTCCTCGTCTGAGTTCCCGGACCGCTTGGGCGGCGGCGCGCCCTGACTAGAATCGGGGAGCCATGTCCACGAACGCATCGACCAAGCCCGCCACGGGCGCCACGCCGGAACGCATCGACCCCGAGACCGTGACCCTGTCGGGCTACGTGCTGCAGGAGACCTACGGACCGGTCGATGCGCCCACGACCGATCGTCGTGAGCAGGACCGCGTCGACGTGCGCATCGGCGAACCCGGGCAATTCCCGTTCACGCGTGGCGTGCACCGCACGATGTACCGCTCGCGACTGTGGACGATGCGCCAGTTCGCGGGTTTCGGCAGCGCCGAGGACACCAACCGCCGCTTCAAGTACCTGCTTGAGAACACCAAGGGCACGAAGGCGAACACCGGCCTCTCGACGGCCTTCGACCTGCCGACCCTGATGGGCCGCGACAGCGACGATGCCCTGAGCGTGGGCGAGGTCGGTCGCTGCGGCGTGGCGATCAGCACCGTCGACGACATGCACCGGCTCTATGCCGACATCCCGATCGGCGACGTCACCGTGAGCCAGACGATCAACGGCCCCGCAGCCGTGATCTGGGCGATGTACCTGGCGATGGCGCGTGACCGCGGCATCCCGTGGTCGAGCCTCGGCGGCACGCTGCAGAACGACATTCTCAAGGAATTCCACAGCCAGAACGAGTTCATCTACCCACCCGAGGCGAGCGTGAAGCTCGTGGTCGACACGATCGAGTTCGCCAGCCAGCACCTGCCCAAGTGGAACTCGGTGTCGATCTCGGGCTACCACATCCGCGAGGCCGGATCGACCGCCACGCAGGAGCTGGCGTTCACGCTGCGCGACGGCATGGAGTACGTCGAGGCGTGCATGAAGCGCGGCCTGGACATCGACTCGTTCGGCCCACGCCTGTCGTTCTTCTTCAACAGCCACAACGAGTTCTTCGAGGAGATCTGCAAGCTCCGCGCGGCACGCCGCATCTGGGCGAACGCGATGCGCGATCGCTTCGGCGCCAAGCAGGAGCGCTCGTGGCTCATGCGCACGCACGTGCAAACGGCCGGCTGCAGCCTGACCGAGCAGCAGCCGCTCAACAACGTCGTGCGCGTGGCGTACCAGGCGATGGCCGCTGTGCTCGGCGGCTGCCAGAGCCTGCACACCGACAGCATGGACGAGACCCTCGGCCTGCCGACCGAGCAGGCCGTGCGCGTGGCGCTGCGCACGCAGCAGATCCTCGCGCACGAGACCGGCGTGCACCGCACCGTCGATCCGCTCGGCGGCTCGTGGTTCGTCGAGAGCCTCACCGACCAGATGGAGCAGGACGCCAACGGCTACATCCGCGAGATCGATGACATGGGCGGCGTGGTGTCGGGCATCCACAAGGGCTACTTCCGCCGTCAGATCGCCGAGGCGAGCTACCGCTTCGGGCAGGAGATGGAGGCCGGCGACCGCGTGATCGTGGGCGTCAACGCATACCGCGAGGGCAACGAGGACCACCAGGTCGAGATCCTGCAGATCCCGCACACGGTCGAGACCGAGCAGTGCAACCGGCTCGCCGAGTTCCGCCGCACGCGCGACGGCGACAAGGTCAAGCGCGCGCTCGACCGCATCCGCACGGCGTGCCGCGACGGGCAGAACGTGATGCCGGCGCTCGTCGATGCCGCGAGCGACCGTTGCACGCTCGGCGAGATGGTGCAGGCGATGTCCGACATCTACGGCCGCTACTCGGGCGGACCCGAGTGGTGACCGCGGGGCGGCCAAGCGGCCGCTGGCTGTCCCAAGGCAGTCAGTCGACGCTGTCGGCGTCGAATCCGGGACGACGCACCGGCCGCCCGGCTGAACCCGGATCAAGGTAGGCACCCAGCGGGATCACCGAGCAGATCGAGGTGGCACCGTACTGCTCACGCACGATGCGCGACGCCTCCTCGCGCGAATCGGCGGGGACATCGAACTCGCGCTCGAGCCCACCCATCCACGGACCGACAGCCGTGACCCGGAAGACCTGCTTCATCGGCATGACTCACCCGTTCCAGTGCTGCAGCGCGGGGCCCTTGTACTCGGCCAGCGGGCGGATGATGCGGTTGTTCGCGTGCTGCTCCATGATGTGGGCGCACCAGCCGGTGATGCGCGCCGCCACGAAGATCGGCGTGTACTGCGGCACGGGGATCCCCATGATGAAGTAGGTCATGCCGCACGGAAAGTCCACGTTGGGGTGGATGGTCTTGTCGCGCAGCATGATCGCCTGCACCTGGTCGCCCATGTCGAACCACTTCTTGGCGGTCGGCCCGAGCTGCTCGGCGAGCTTGAGGCCCCACGAGCGCAGGATGCCCGCGCGGTGGTCGCCGTTCTTGTAGACGCGGTGGCCGAAGCCCATGAGCTTGCGCTTCTCCGCGAAGGCGCGCTGCATCCAGGCGTCGATCGTCATGGCGCCGCCCGCGCAGTCGCGGTCGATGTCCTTGAGCATCTCCATCGCCATCTCGTTGGCGCCGCCGTGCAGCGGGCCCTTGAGCGCGCCGATGCCGCCACAGACGGCGCTGTGCATGTCGCTCTCGGTGCTCGCGATGCAGCGGCACGTGAACGTGCTCGCGTTGAAGTCATGCTCGGCGTAGAGCACCAGGCTCACGTCCATGATGCGGGCCTCGAGCTCGCTGGGCTTGCGGCCGCTCATGCACCACATGAGGTTCGCGGCATGGCCGAGCGTGGGATCGGGATCGACCGGCGGCTTGCCGTCGAGCGTGCGCTGGCAGATGCCGATCAGCGTCGGGATCTGGGCGAGCAGGCGCTTTGCCTTGCGCAGCTCGGCAGCGGGCGAGTTGTCCTCGCACTCGGGGTCGTGGTGCGACAGCATGCTCACGCCCGAACGCAGGATGCTCATGGGGTGCGCGCCAGGGGTCTCCTTGGCGATGCGCACCACCGCATCGCGCACGCTCGCGGGCACCTGTCGCATGGCCGAGACGTCCTTGCGGAACGCATCGAGCTCGACGGCGCTCGGCTTGTGGCCGATGAGCAGCAGGAAGGCGACCTCTTCGAAGCTCGCGTGCTCGGCGAGGTCGGCGATCTCGTAGCCGCGGTAGATCAGCTCGGTCTGCGTGACGGCACAGATGGTGGTGTCGCCGACGGTCTGTCCGGCGAGACCGCGGGTGTCGACGGGCTTGGGGGCTGCCGCAGTGCTCATGGGTTCTCCTTCATGTTTTGGATCGCCGATGGTAGCGCGGCAAGCCGCACCGGGCACCCCATATCCTGCCCCGATGCGACCACTGCACGCTGCGTTTCTGGCCCTCACCGCCCTGCTGCCCGCCGCCTGCGTGCAGACCGGTTCCGGCGAACGCCGTGCCCATCAGGTGGCCGACCTGCTCGTCGGCGACTTCTCAAGCGCCGATCAGGCAAAGCTGGATCCGGAGTTCCGCGAGGTCGTGCTGCACGCGCGCCGCATCTGGGCCGGACGGAACCATCCGGAGGGCACCGGCGACGCGGTCTGGCTCTACGTCGAGCAGGCCATGGCCGAGGCGCAGGACAAGCCGTACCGCCAGCGCGTCTATCGCATCTCGGAGCTCGGCGGCGTCCATGCCGGCACCGTGCGCAGTGAAGTGTTCGAGTTCAAGGATGGCCCCGAGCGCTTCGTGAACTGCTGGAAGGATGGGTGCGCCGCGATCGAGGCGATCGGTCCCGACGCCCTCACGCCGCGCGAAGGCTGTGCGATCGAACTCACGAAGGATGGCGCAACTGGCGGATGGACCGGCAGCACGCATGCGC
>CAMDAQ010000042.1 GCA_945888705.1 Singulisphaera sp. GP187 | reverse complement strand
TCGCAGACCTGGAGGAAGAGCTCGAGCCGCTCGTGCAG
This sequence comes from Singulisphaera sp. GP187, assembly GCA_945888705.1. Taxonomy (GTDB): domain Bacteria; phylum Planctomycetota; class Phycisphaerae; order Phycisphaerales; family SM1A02; genus SYIB01. Next base: position 17,911 of record CAMDAQ010000042.1, on the reverse strand, counting down.
CCCCAGGTGATGCCGGTCGCAGAAGCCCGAGATCGGCTCGCCCTTCACGAACTCCATCGCAAACCAAGGCCGACCTGCCGGCGTGACGCCGCCGTCGAGCACCTTGGCGATGTGCGGGTGATCCATGAGCGCGAGCGCCTGGCGCTCCTGCTCGAACCGCACGAGCACGCTCTCGGAATCCATGCCCGCGCGGATGAGCTTGAGCGCGACCTGCTGCACGTACGGCTCGCGACGCTCGGCATGCCACACCGCACCGAAGCCGCCCTCGCCAAGGAGTTCAATCAGCGTGTATGGGCCGATCACCTCGTCCGGCTTCTCGCGCGCGGCACGGATCGCCGCGGCGACCGAGTCGCGCAGTCCGACCGGTTCACCCGCACCCGTGGCTGGCTGCTGGGCCGTCGTGGCCAGCGTGGGCTGATCGATGCCGCCGGCGGCGATCGTCTCGGCAGCGTGCAGCAGCGGAGCGTGGTGACCCGTCGCATCGATCGTCGCATCGGTCGGCAGCGGCGTGCGCTGGGGATCCTGCGGCGACCCCGGTCCCATGGTCATCGCGCCTTCCAGCTCTCGACCACGCGGTGCTCGATCGATCCGCCCGAGCAATCGATGTCGACCATGAAGAAGCCCCCTCGGTGCGCCTGCACGTTGGGCCACATGATCGTGCGATCGGTCTCGGGGATTCCTGCCGACGCGACATCGGCGATGGGCACCCACACGAGCGTTCCTTCATCGAACTCGTAGGCGGTCACCTCGTCGTGGCCGATCGGGCGCGTGGCCTCGAAGAGGAAGATCAGCCAGTGCTTCTCGCCTTGGTAGGCACGCTCGTTCACGATGCCCGTGAGCCGCAAGTCACTGTCGGAGAGCACCACGCCGCTCTCTTCGATCGCCTCGCGACGCGCGCACTCGTGCGGGCTCTCGCCCAGGCTGATCTCGACCTTGCCACCGATCGGCGAGTGCAGGCCGGCATTGGGCGCCTTGCGGCGGTGCAGGAGCAGCAGTCGCCCCTCGTGGTCGTAGAGGTAGACGAGCACCGCCACGCGGTACGGCAGCGCGGTCGGCTCGTAGCGCGGATGATCGACGTCGTTCACTGGATCGCCCCCGCGAAATCCGCCGCGGGCTCGAGGCCGACCGCGCGCAGGAGATCGCGCACGCGGGCGAGCCCGGTCGCAGGCAGCGCGCACATCGGCAAGCGCAGGACACCGCTGTCGCGGCCGAGCACCTGCATGGCGGCCTTGATCGGCGCGGGGTTGGTGTCGATCGTGAGCAGCCCGCGCGCGAGCGCGAAGAGCGAGGCATGCTCGGCTCGCGCCGCCGCGAAATCGTTGGACTGGGTCAGGGCGCACAGCCTGGCCACCCGCTCAGGAACGATATTGCTGAGCACGCTGACGACGCCGACCGCACCCACCGCGGCGAAGGCGATCGTCAGCGTGTCGTCGCCCGACAGGATCGTGATCCCGCAGCGCTGGCGGATCTCGCTGGCGCTGTCCATGCTGCCGGTCGCTTCCTTGATCGCCACGATGTTGGGATGGCGCGCCAGGCGCTCGACCGTCTCGGGCGCGATCGCCACGCCGCAGCGGCCGGGGATGTTGTAGAGCATGATCGGCAGGCTGCAGCTGTCGGCCACGGCCATGAAGTGCCGGTAGATCCCCTCCTGCGAGGGCTTGTTGTAGTAGGGCGCGACCTGCAGCGAGAGATCCGCGCCGAGTGCATGCGCCGAGCGGTGCAGGTGGATCGCGTGCTCGGTCGAGTTGCTGCCGGTGCCCGCCACGATCTGCAGGCCCAGCGGCTTGCCCACGCGCACGGCCGTCTCGATCACCGAAGCCTGCTCGCGCTCATTGAGCGTGGGCGCTTCGCCGGTGGTGCCGCAGGGCACGATGCCCGTGACGCCGCCAGCAGCTTGGAAGCGAATGTGCTCCTCGAGCCGAGCGAGGTCGATCGAACCATCCGTGGAGGAGAAGGGCGTGACGATGGCGGTGTAGGTGCCGAAGATCCGTGGCATGCGGCCAGTGTACGACCCCGTGGCCGTAGCGCCGAGCGATCAGCGGCCAGCAGCGCCCTCGACCATGAGCCGCTTCATCTCGCGCACCGCTTCGCGCAGCCCGGTGAAAACCGCCCGGCTCACGATCGCGTGGCCGATGTGCAGCTCGCGGATGCCCGGCAGCGCAGCGATCGGCTTCACGTTCTCGTAGTGCAGCGCGTGCCCGGCGTTGAAGCAGAGCCCGGCGGCGCAGGCATGGCGACCGGCCGCTGCCACCCGATCGAGCTCGATCGTCGTTCGGGGGCCGAGGCCGCCCTCGTCATGCCAGGCATGCGCGTACGGCCCCGTGTGGATCTCGCAGACACCTGCGCCAATCCGCTGGGCGGCGTCGATCTGGTGCGGCAGCGCATCGATGAAGACGCTCACGAGGATGCCCGCGTCGCGCAACCGGGCGACCTGCGCTGCCAGGGCCGGCTCCTGCCCCGCCACATCCAGGCCGCCCTCGGTCGTGACCTCGAAGCGCCCCTCGGGCACGAGCATGCAGAGCTGCGGCTTGATGCGCAAGGCGATCGCGACCATCTCGTCGGTCGCCGCCATCTCGAAGTTCAGCCTCGCCCGCACCTCGGCGCGCAGCCGCTCGACATCACGGTCCTGGATGTGCCGTCGGTCCTCGCGCAGGTGGAAGGTGATGTGGTCCGCGCCGCCGGCGAGCGCCTCGTGCGCCGCCTGCACCGGGCAGGGTTCCCAGGTGCGGCGCGCCTGGCGCACCGTGGCGACGTGGTCGATGTTGCAGCCAAGTTCGATCATGCGCGGATCTCAGGCGGATGTGCGGCGACCGATCAGTCCACGCGCGGCGAGTTGCGCCACGATGCCTGGAACGTCGAAGCCGTCGCTCGCGTGCACGAAGAGGCACCGGTCGGGACCGAGCAGCGCACGCGCGCGCTCGCGCACATCGTCCTGCGGGGCGACGAACGACATGACGACGATGCGCCCCTGCCCCATGAGCAGCCGTGCGACCTCGGCGGCACGTCGCAGGTTCTCGCTTCGATCGCCGGGCTCGAAGCCAAGATCCTTCGAGAGGCCGCTGCGCATGCCCTGGCCATCGAGGACGACGGCATCGTGACCGAGGTCCCACAGCGCGCGCTCGAGGGCAAACGCAGCCTCGGTCTTGCCGGTGTTCGGCGGGCCATGCAGGAGCACGCAGCACGGCCGCTGCGCCCATCGGGCATCGCGCTCGGCCGCTGACACGCCGCTGACCGGCGAGGAGACCGAATCCAGCGCCTGGTCATCCCAGTGCGCGCCGCGCTCGATCGGATCGCCGGTGCGGATCATGCCCGCGGCGGCCGTCGCGTTGCTCAACCGATCGATCAAGACGATCGCGCCGGTCCCGCGCGAGATCCGGTAGGGATCGAACGCCACCGGCTCTTCACACTCCAGTTCCACGCGGCCGATGTCGTTGAGTCCCATCGACTCGGCAGGCTCGTGCGCCAGTGTGTCGACCTTCAGCCGATGGATCACTCGGACGACGCGCGCCGGAGTGATCCGCGTGCCGACCCGGCACAGCAGGCTCTGGCCGGCCACGAGCGGAGCATCGACCATCCACACGAGGTCCGCCACGATGCGCCGGCCGACGCGCATGTCGCTGGTGCCGCCGAAGCAGGCGATCACGTCGCCGCGGCTGCAGTCGACCTCGCGGTCGAGGCACAGCACCACGCTCTCGGGCGCCTGCGCGCGATCGAGATCGCCGCCGTACTCCTCGAGCCGGGCGATGCGCGCGACGCGCGCCTCGGTGCCTCGCGGCATGATGCGCACGCGGTCGCCCACGCGAACGTCACCGCTGGTGACCTGGCCGGCGAAGCCGCGGAAATCGAGGTTCGGCCGCAGCACGACCTGGACCGGCATGCGGAAGGGATCGGCGTCGCCCGGGCCCGGAAGTTCAACGCCTTCGAGCAGGTCCAGCAGCGCCGGGCCGGTGAACCACGGCATCACGTCGGATCGCCGGACGACGCCCTCGCCAGTGAGCGCACTCACCGGGAGCGCGACCGCATGCTCGATCCCGAGTCGCGTGCAGAACCCGAGGAACTCCGCCTCGATCTCGCGGAAGCGCGATTCGCCCCAGCCGACGAGGTCCATCTTGTTCACGGCCGCCACCACGTGGCGGATGCCGAGCATGGCCGCGATCGTGGCGTGCCGGCGCGTTTGCGTGGTCACGCCCGAGCGTGCATCGATCAGGCTGATCGCCAGCTGGCAGTGGCTCGCGCCCGTCGCCATGTTGCGCGTGTACTGCTCGTGGCCCGGGCAGTCTGCGATGATGAAGGCCCGGCGCGCGGTGGTGAAGTACCGCCACGCGACGTCGATCGTGATCCCCTGCTCGCGCTCGGCCTTGAGCCCATCGACGACGAGCGCCAGGTCGAGCCCGCCGCCGGTCGTGCCATGCACCCGGCTGTCGGCCTCAAGCGCCTTGAGGTGATCCTCGTAGATTCGCCCAGTGTCGTGAAGGAGGCGCCCGATGAGCGTGCTCTTGCCGTCGTCGACGTTGCCGCAGGTCAGGACGCGCAGGAGCTGCAGCCGCTCGTACCGCTCGAGCCAGCCGCGCAGGTCCTCGCCGGCGGTGAAGGTGGGCAGCGTCATCAGAAGTACCCCTCGCGCTTCTTCTCTTCCATGCTGCCGCTCTGGTCGTGGTCGATCAGGCGGCCCTGGCGCTCACTCGTGCGCGCGAGCAGCATCTCCTCGATGACCTTCTCGAGCGTGTCGGCATCGCTCTCGATCGCGCCGGAGAGCGGATAGCACCCCAGCGTGCGGAAGCGAACACGGCGCTGCTCGATGCGCTCGCCCGGCTTCAGCGGGAGACGGTCATCGTCGACCATGATCAGCGCGCCGTCGCGCTCGATGACCGGTCGCTCGCGGGCCAAGTACAGGTCGACGACCGGGAGCCGGTGCTTCCAGACGTAGAGCCAGACATCGAGCTCGGTCCAGTTCGAGAGCGGGAACACGCGCATGCTCTCGCCCGGATGCACGCGCGGGTTGTAGAGCGACCAGAGTTCCGGGCGCTGTCCCTTCGGATCCCAGCGATGGTTCGCATCGCGGAAGGAAAAGATCCGCTCCTTCGCGCGGCTCTTCTCCTCGTCACGCCGCGCGCCGCCGATCGCGGCGTCGAACCGGCCGGCCGAGAGCGCCTGGCGCAGCGCGACCGTCTTCATGACATCGGTGTGGACCTTGCTGCCGTGCGTCACAGGCGAGATCCCCTGCAAGAGCCCCTCGCGATTGATGTGCACCTGCAGGTCAAGCCCGAGCCGAGCGGCGGTCGCATCGCGGAACGCGATCATCTCGCGGAACTTCCAGGTCGTGTCGATGTGCAGCACTGGGAACGGCAGGCGGCCGGGCGCGAAGGCCTTCAGCGCCAGGTGCAGCAGCACCGTCGAATCCTTGCCGATCGAGTACATCAGCACGGGCCGCTCGTAGCTCGCTGCGGTCTCGCGCAGGATGTGGATCGCCTCGGCTTCGAGTTCCTCGAGATGGGTCAGGCCATGCGCCATGCGGCCGAAGCCTAGACGATGTGCTAGCGTCCGCGCACCGATGGATGGCGCCTCGCCCAACGTCGTCTGGCAGCATGGGTCCGCAACGCCCGACGAGCGCGCTGCGTCGCTCGGCCGTCGCGGCTGCACGCTCTGGATGACCGGGCTCAGCGGTTCAGGCAAGAGCACGATCGCGCTCGCTGCCGAGCGTGCCCTGCTTGCTGCGGGCCTCCCTGCGCTCGTCCTGGACGGCGACAATCTGCGGCATGGGCTCAGTGCCGGGATCGGTTTCGACGAAGCAGGGCGCGCCGAGGCCGTCCGGCGCGCCGGCGAGGCTGCGCTGCTGGTCGCCGCGTCGGGCGCCGTCGCCATCGTCAGCCTGGTGAGCCCGTACGAAGCCGATCGCGCGCGCGTGAGGGCGCGCCACGAGGCGAGCGGAGTCGCCTTCGTCGTCGTCCACGTCGATGCGCCGCTCGCGGTCGCTGAATCGCGTGACCCCAAGGGGCTCTACAAGCGTGCGCGTGCCGGTGAACTCGAACGCTTCACGGGCGTGAGCGATCCGTACGAGGCCCCGACGTCGCCCGAACTTCGTCTGGCCACCGACGCTGCGTCGATCGACTCGTGCGTCGCCGCGGTGGTCGCGCTCGCGCAGCGACTGGCCCGCCCCGCGTGAGCCGCCGGGCGCAGTCGCGCGGGTATCCTCCGGCCATGGCCTTCGCCGCACGACTCGAGCAGCTCCGTTCCGACATCACCGCGCAGGGCGAACGCGTCCTGGGGTGCTGCTCGCTCGCCACCGAGTGCTACTTCGAGCACGATCAGGCCAAGGCCCACGCGGTCATCGCCGCCGACGATGCCATCGACAAGGCTGACGTCGAGATCGAGCGCGCGAGCATCCCGCTGCTGCAGATGGGAAACTCCGACGAGTACCAGGTCCGCAGCGTGCTCACGATCGTGAAGGTGAACAACGAGCTCGAGCGCATCGCGGATTGCGCGGTGAACATCGCCGAGCAGGTCGCTGGGCAGGCGCGCATGGACGAGCGGATCCCCCCCACCTTCCGCGTGATGGCCAACAGCGTGCTCGGCATGCTGCGCGATGCCAACCGTGCGCTGATCACGGGCAATCCCGATCTCGCGCGGCAGGTCCTGCTCTTCGACGACACCGTCGACCGCTTCAAGAACGAGATCCTCCTGCACGCGCAGGAGCAGGTCGCGCTTGGGCAGTTCAGCGTGCGCTTCGCGTTCCAGCTGACCAGCGTGACCCGCAGCGTCGAGCGCATCGCCGACCACTGCACGAACATCTGCGAGCAGGTGATCTACGTCGAGACCGGCAAGATCGTCCGCCACCGTCCCGAAGGCTGGTCCGAGCCCGAGCGACCGCAGCCATGACCACGCTGACGTCACGATTGGAGCGAGCCCGCGAGCGGCTCGCCGGCCATGGCCAGGACCACGTGCTGCACCATGCGGCGAGCCTCGATCCGGTGCGGCTCGACCATCTGCTCGACCAGATCGATGCGCTCTCGCTCGAACAGGTCGATGCCCTCGCCGCGGCGCTCGACGACGACGGTGGCTTCGTGCTGCCGGCCGACCTCGCACCGGCCACGATCGTCCGCCGCTCGCCGCTCGATGCTCAGTGGACCGCGCATGGCGAAGCGCTCGTGCGCGCAGGCAAGGTCGCGTGCTTCATGGTGGCCGGCGGCCAGGGCACGCGCCTGGGCTGGGATGCGCCCAAGGGCACCTTCCCCGCCACGCCGATCACGCAGGCCCCGCTCTTCCAGGTCTTCGCCGAGCAGATCCTGGCCGCACGCCGGCGCTTTAGCGCGATGATCCGCTGGTACATCATGACGAGCCCGATGAACGACGCGCCCACGCGCGAGTTCTTCGCGCGCCACGATCACTTCGGCCTCGGGAAGGACACGGTGATGTTCTTCCCGCAGGGCACGCTGCCCTCGCTGACCCTCGATGGCAAGCTGCTCTTGGCCGAGACCGACGAGATCGCGGTGAATCCCGATGGCCACGGCGGATCGCTGCGTGCACTGCGCCACTCCGGCGCGCTCGATGACATGCGCGCGCACGGCATCGAGCACATCAGCTACTTCCAGGTCGACAACCCGCTCGTCCACGCGGTCGATCCGCGCTTCGTGGGCGTGCACGCCGCGCACCCCGACTCGAGCGGCGAGATGACGAGCAAGATGGTCGCCAAGCGTGATGCTGCGGAGAAGGTCGGGGTCTTCTGCATCTCCGGCGGCCGCACCATGGTCGTCGAGTACAGCGATCTTCCGGCCGCGCTCGCCGCCGAGCGCGATGGTTCCGGCCGCCTTCGTTTCGATGCCGGGAGCATCGCGATCCACATGCTCTCGCGTGAGTTCGTCGAGCGCCTGACCGCGCACGGCCTGGCGCTGCCCCTGCACAAGGCGCGCAAGAAGGTGCCGCACGTCGGCCATGACGGCACCCGGGTCGAGCCCACCGCACTGAACGCCATCAAGATGGAGACGTTCGTCTTCGATGCGATCCCCATGGCCCGTTCGAGCGTGGTCCTCGAGACGGATCGCGCAGAGGAGTTCGCCCCGATCAAGAACGCGGACGGCGACGACAGCCCCGTCACGAGCATCGCCGCACAGAGCGCTCGCGCCGCGCGCTGGCTCGAGGCTGCGGGCTGGGCGATCCCCCGCTCCGCCGAGGGCGCACCTGATTGCACCATCGAGCTCTCACCCTTGGCGGCATCGTGCGAAGCGGCGTGCGCCCGGCTGGCCGCGCGCGCGATCGAACGCGGCGCCCGGCTGGCGATCACGCCAGGCTGATGTCGCGGATCACGAGTTGGGGCGTTCGACGCCCGTTCCACTCGTTGATGTTGGCCTCGGCAAGCACCTCGCACGGCACGCCGCGGCGCAAGCGCGTGGCCAGGTCGCCGGCACCGAACCACACGGCATCGATCCGCGCGCCATCCTGGGCAATGGCCAGGCGCAGATGCGGGCTGCCGGGCTTCATGTGCCCGGCATCGGCGGCAAGACGGCAGCCATGGAACAGGAACACCGGCGTGGGATTGGACTGGCCGAACGGCCCGCAGGCCTGGAGCGCATCGATCGCGTTGCAGTCGACTTCGCCAACGCTGGCGATCGCATCCCACGGCAACGATGCCTTGAGCGATCGCCCGGCAAGCGCAGCCGCAGCGTCGGCACGAAGCGCCGCAGCGAACGCATCGAACGCGCCCGCACGAACCGTGGCGCCCGCAGCCATGGGGTGACCGCCGCCTGACTCGAGCCATGCGCCGCAGCGACCGATGGCCGCGCCAAGGTCCCAGCCCGGCACGGAGCGACCACTGCACTTGACGCGGCCGTCGGGCTGAAGGTGCCCCAGCAGCGCAGGGCGCCCGGTGCGCTCGATGACCTTGGCGGCCACGATGCCCACGAGCGCGTGCGGCCACTCGGCGTTGGCGAGCACGACCGCGGTCGGATCGCCCTGATCGAGCCCATCGCGCTCAACCATTGCCAGCACCTGCTCGCTGACCTGCTCCTGCACCAGCCTGCGCTCGGCGTTGAGCTTGCTGAGCTCATCAATGATGGCCGACGCTCGCTCGCGCGCGCGCGGCTCGCTCGCCGTCAGCCCGAGCAGCTCGGCACAGACGCCCGCGTGCCCCATGCGCCCCGCGGCATTGAGGACTGGCGCGATCCCGAAGGCCACACCCTGGCTGTTGACCTTGCCGACGTCGGCGATGCGATCGGCGATCACCCGAAGCCCGGGCAGGTCCGTGGACCGGAACCACTCAAGCCCCTGCCGGATGATGATGCGTGTTTCGCCGTGGATGGGGATGACGTCGGCCACGCTGGCGATCGCAGCGAGCGGCAGGAGTTGCGCGAGCTGCTTGCGCAGTTCGGCGTTCATGCTCTCGCCCGCGTGCAGGCGCATGAGCTCACAGCAGACCTTCCACGTGACCGCGCACGCGCACAGGTCGGGATTGCCGTAGTCGCCCCCTGGACGCTGTGGATGCACGATGACCGTTGCCGCTGGCAGCGCGCCATCCGCACGCAAGGCATGGTGGTCCAGCACGGCGACCTGCACCCCCGCTGCACGCAGCGCGGCGACCTGCGCGACGGCGGTGATGCCGCAGTCGACCGCCACGACCAACGAAGGCTGGTGCGCCAGCACGCGCGCGACCGCATCATCGGTCAGGCCGTAGCCATCGGCGCGGTGCGGAATCTCGATGATCAGATCGACCCCCGGCGCGATCGCCCGCAGGGCATGGCGCAGGGTGGCGGCGGCCGCCGTGCCGTCGACGTCGTAGTCGCCAAGCACCACGATGCGCCGGCCGGCGCGAAGATGGTCAAGGATCAGGGCCGCGGCATCGGTCGCCCCGGGCAACTCGCGCGCTGGTCGCAGGTCACCGAGCCCGGCCTTCAGGTAGCGATCCTGCTCTGAAGTGCTGATCCCCCGCGCGGCCATGAGCCGCTGCGCCAGCGTGCCGCCCGACGCCGCCGCGCCACGCATGACCCACGCGGAACGAAGCCCGCTCAACCCGGATGGCGTGTCGGTGGTCATGGCCATGGCAGGAGCCTATCGGGCCAACGCGCGGGCCCACGAATCGTGACCATTGACCCGCGCACCATGGCTACGATTCCGCCCATGCCTCACCGCTACAAGACGATCCTGCTCTTCGGCGCACCCGGCGCCGGCAAGGGCACGCAAGGCAAGATCCTCGGTCACATTCCCGGCTTCTTTCATCAGGCCTGCGGCGATGTCTTCCGTGCGCTCGACATGACGAGCGACCTCGGCAAGCAGTTCCTGCAGTATTCAAGCCGCGGCGAGCTCGTGCCGGATCACCTCACGATCGAAATGTGGCGGCAGAACATCCACGCGCAGACCGTGCTGAGCCTCTACAAGCCGCACGAGGACTTGCTGGTGCTCGATGGCATCCCGCGCAACGTGACGCAGGCGAAGGAGATGGAGCAGTACATCGAGGTGCTGCACGTCATCCACCTCGTTTGCCGCGACGTCGACAAGATGGTGGCCCGCATGCGCCGCCGCGCCCTGAAGGAAAACCGCATCGACGACGCCGATGAGAAGGTCATCCGTCGCCGCTTCGAGGTCTATGAGCGCGAGACGCGCCCGGTGCTGGAGTGCTATCCGCACTCGATCATCCGCGAGGTCGATGCGATCGGCTCGCCGGCCAACGTGCTGCAGAAGGTGCTTGATGTCGTGGTGCCCGTGCAGGACGCGCACTTCAAGAACCCGCTCGGCGCGCTGTGATTCTCAGATCGCGCTGAGCTGTCATCGCCAAGCCCGCCGCACGGTGATCTTCGGGGCGCAGCGTGTGGCGGCGCCACGATGGCATGCGCTCACTCGGGCTTGGGCTGGATGGGCTCAGGCTTCGGCACGCTCGGCTTGGACTTCGGCGGCGTGCCGAATCCACCCTGCCGCTGCGAATCCCGCAGCACCTGCTCAAGATGCGCGATCTGCGCCTCGAGCAGTGCACGCACGTTCTCATCGGTCGTGGATTCGAGGGTGTTGCGGAGCTGGTTGATGGCCATCTTCGGGTTCACGCTCGTGCCCGCAGGCTGGCGACCGCCGGCAACGACCGTGCTGCCGACGAAACCCGGCGGCAAGCCGGGCTCGACCGGCATGAGCTGCAGCGACGAACCCTCGCGTTCCTCGCGCATGACCGTGTCGAAGGCGTTGCGGCGGCTCGCCGGGCGAAGGGCCGTGCGGGGATTCGTCCGCTCAAGCGCGGCAAAGTCACCGAGCTCGACCTCGAGCTCGAGGCGTTCCGCCTTGGCTGGCTGCTGCGCCGCGACCGCAGCGGCACCGCCGGGACCGCCGCGAACGACCGTCAGCCGCAACCGCTCGCCCGGGCCGCGTCGCTGCACGACCGCGACGAGTCCATCGTTGTTGGGCGTGGGCATGCCATCGATCGCTTCGATCACATCGCCCACGCGCAGCACGCGCGACGCGGGGAACCCCTCGTGCACCTGGGTCACCAGCACGCCGCCGAGTCCCTGGCCCATCGTGATCCCGATCGCACCGCGGGGCTTCGACTCCCAACTCAGCCAGAGCGCTTCCTCAAGCCGCGAGCGTTGCTCGAGCGAAAGCGACGGCTCATCGAGCGCCTTGCGCAGCTCCTGCATGGTCCACGCCCCGCTCGATGCTTCCTTCGACGCCGCCTCGCGCACCGACCACGCCGGATCATCCATGCGCGTCACGATGGCACGAAGCCCGGCCGGCAGTTCGGCAGCGCGCGGGGCATCGCGGCCGACCGTCGCGCGGGCCAGCGAGAGGTTCGCGTCGTCGGCCATGCGCACGCCGGGGCCGAGCACGATCCCGCCTTGACGCATGGCTTGGGCCTGCGCCAGCGCGCGGAGCACCTCGGCATCCCGCTCGAGCTCGCGCGCTTCCTCCCGGGCACGCTCATCGACCACGCCTTGCTGGCGCCCGAACGCATCGCCCGGCAGCGGCTTGGCTGCATCCTGCGCCGGAGCGGCGCAGCAGAGAGCAACGACCAGGAGTGCGTGCATCACCCGCACAAGGTAGCGATTCCGGCCGCGGCTTCCTCGATCCGTTGCGTTTTGCGGTCGACGAATTCGAGCATGGCGCGCCCATCGATGTGGTCGAAGGTGCCCTTGCGCGCCACATGCGACACCACTTCGGTGATGGCGGCCTGGATCATGAGCGGGGCGATCGATGCGGACGTTCCCTTGGGCGGCTTGCGCACGCTGCGATAGCCGCGAACGATCGCGCGCAGGCAGTGCTCGTTGAAGCGCGGCTCCCATCGGGCGGGATCGCTGCCGGAAACCGGCGGCAGGCCGAACTGCAGCGCGGCATTGGCCAGGTCGCTCACGATCGGCGCCACGCGAGCGGAGTCGAAGTCGATGATGGCCACGACGGTCGCGCCATCGAGCAGCACATTGCCCGGGTGGTAGTCGGAGTGCGTGACGCCGGAGAGCTCGGGCCACTGGTGGCTGGCCGCGCGTTCGTATCGCGCAAGCAGCGCCGCGCACACGGCCCGCTCGGCGGGCCCCGTCGCCTTGGACTCGATCTTCCGCAAGGCCCCGGGCACCGACGCATTGCGGCAATAGTTCGAGGCAGGCGCAGCATCGCTGGCGGCGAAACCAGCGAGTGCATCGTGCAACCGCGCCAGCGCCGCACCCACGGCCGTGGCCTGGTCATGCCGGTGCGTGAAGCGGTGCCCCGCGACGAACCCCTGCACTTCGTAGATGTACGGGCCCTCGATGAGGAACGGCTCATCCTCGGCGGTCGTCATCAACGGCGCGCAGGGCACGCCCTGCTTCATCGCATGGCGATGGACCTCGCTCGCGTAGCGGATGCGATCGAGGCCAACGTTCGTGAGTTCGCGGCGCTTCAGGAGGTAACTGCCATGCACGCACGTGGCCACAAGCTTTGCCGCCTTGCGAGATCCCGCCGGCAGGTCGGCAAGCGACTTCAGGCCTCCGATCCCGAAGACTTCGAGCACCCGGATGATCTCGCTTGTGCTGAAGGACGCCCGCGCGTCACTCGGCATTCTGCGCCTGCTCCTTGATCCGGTCGATGCACGCCTTGATCTCGACGATCCGGCGGCTGATCTCGACGTCGCTGGACTTGCTCGCGATGGTGTTCGCTTCGCGCAGCATCTCCTGCGCGAGGAAGTCGAGCGTGCGCCCCGCGGGCTCGGCATGCTGCGGCGAGATGAGCCGCGCGAACTGGTCAAGGTGACCGCCGAGGCGATTCACTTCCTCGGCGATGTCGCTGCGCTCGGCGAAGACCGCCACTTCGCGGATGATGTCCTCTTCGCGGACCGAAGCGCCGGCCTCGGCCAGGAGCGTGGCCATGCGCGTGCGCAGCCGCTCCTGATACGCCTGGACGACCTGCGGCGATCGCTCGGCGATCTCGGCGAGCCGTGCACGGACCGTGACGCCGAACTCAGCCAGCGTGGCGGCAAGCGCCTGGCCTTCGGTCGCCCGCATGGCCAGCAGGCGATCGCAGGCCTGGTCGAGCAGCTTGGTGAGCACGGCGCGCGCGCGCTCGGCGCGGTCCTGCGCGCCGACGGTGACGACGACGCCCGGCAGATCGAGGAGCGCTGATGGATCCAGACGTGCCACCTGCTCGGCCGGGAGCACCGCGCGCAGCTGCGCCATATAGGCCTCCAGCGCCGCGCCATCGATGCGGCCAACGCGATCGGCGGCGCTCTCGGCCACGCGCACGGTGACCATCACGCTGCCGCGCGCGATGCGCTTGCCGAGCTGGGCTTCAAGGTCACCCTCGAGCGCACCCAAGGCATCGGGCACGCGCATCGTGGCCTTGAAGAACTTGTTGTTGACGCTGCGGACCTCGACGCTGAACGAGCCGCCTTCGGCGTCTGCCGAGGCCACGCCGAACCCGGTCATCGAGCGGATCATGTGGTGAATCCCGGATTACGGCGTGGCGGGCGCCGGGGTCGGCGCAGGTTCAGCCGCGGGAGTCGGTGCAGGCACTGGGGCCGGCTCAGCGGCGGGCGCGGGCGCTGCGGCGGGCGTGTCCACTGCCGGCGCTGGTGCTGGCTGGGGCGCAGGCGCAACCGGAGCGGAGGCCGGCGCATCAGTCGCAGGCGCAGGGGTCGGTGCGGGAACCGGCGTCAACGTGGCGGGCGTCGTGGCCGGCGTATCCGTTGCCGGCGCGGCTCCCGCTTCGGGAACCGTGGGTTCAGCCGCAGCCATCTTGCGCGTGTTCGACAGCGCGTTCAGCCCGAGCGCGAGCACGAGCCACACGACGAAGCAGCTCACCGTGGTGACCGTCAGCGCATCGCCGGTGCGACCGCCGAACACGCTCTCGGTGCCGCCCGAACCGCCGCCGAAGGCCTGCGACAGGCCGCCGCCTTGCGGGCGCTGCACCAGGATCACGAGGACCATGGCGATGCTCACGAAGATGAAGAGAAGCAGGAGGATGCCGAAGAGCCAGTCCATCAGTCAGTGCCTTCCTTGGGGTTGCCCCCGAGCCGCCGCGGTCCGGACCACCTGCGCGAAGTCGCCGGCCTTCAGGCTGGCGCCACCGATCAGGCCACCATCGATGCCGGGGTCCGCAAGGATCGCAGCCGCATTGGCCGCGTTCAGGGATCCGCCATAGACGATGCGCACCGCTTGGGCGAGTTCCGGAGAATACAGGATCCCGAGTTCCCGTCGGATCATGCGATGCGCCTCGGCCGCATCCTGGGGCGTGGCACTCACGCCAGTGCCGATGGCCCAGACTGGCTCATAAGCGATGACCACATCGTGCATCTGCTCCGCGCGGATCGATGCGCACGCCGCGCGAAGTTGCCGCGCCGTGACTTGGTGGGCCTGCCCGGCCTTGCGCTCCTCAAGCGTCTCGCCCACGCAGAGCACGGCCCGAAGTCCGCTCTCGAGCGCCATCTCGAGCTTCTGCGCCACGACGTGGTCGCCCTCGCCATGATCCCGACGCCGCTCCGAGTGGCCAATAATCGCCCACGTCGCGCCGATCTCCTTGAGCATCTCGGCACTGATATCACCAGTGTGGGCGCCGTTGGCTTCGCTGCTGACATCCTGCGCACCGAGCCCCACCGCCGCATCGCCGAGCGCCGAGCGCACGGGGATCAAGAAGCACGCCGGCGGAAAGACCACCACGTCGCATGCGCGAGCCGCATCGCCGACCTCGGTCACCGTGGCGGCCGCGAGCGCGGGCGCTGACTCCGCACCGGTGTTCATCTTCCAGTTGCCACCGACGAAGGGACGTCGCATGCCGCGAGTGTACGAAGCGGGCCAGTCCATCGCTTCTACACTCCCCTCTCCATGCGCGCCTCCGAGATCCGCAAGGCCTACATCGACTTCTTCGTCCAGAAGGCCGGCCACACGTTCGCCCCCTCGAGCCCGGTCGTCCCCTACGACGATCCGACGCTGCTCTTCACCAACGCGGGGATGAACCAGTTCAAGGATGTCTTCCTCGGTCGCGGCTCCCGCCCCTACACGCGCGCGGTCAACACTCAGAAGTGCATTCGCGCCGGTGGCAAGCACAACGACCTCGAGGACGTGGGCAAGGACGTCTACCACCACACGTTCTTCGAGATGCTCGGCAACTGGTCGTTCGGCGACTACTTCAAGAAGGAGTCGATCGAGTGGGGCTGGGACCTGCTCACGCGCGTGTATGGCCTTCCGGCCGAGCGGCTCTATGCGACCTACTTCGGCGGCAATCCCAAGGCCGGGCTCGAGCCGGACGAGGAAGCCCGCGCGCTGTGGTGCCAATTCCTTCCGCCCAGCCGCGTGCTGCCGGGCAACATGAAGGACAACTTCTGGGAGATGGGCGATCAGGGGCCGTGCGGTCCCTGCAGCGAGATCCACTTCGACCGCATCGGCGGGCGTGATGCCGCCGCGCTGGTGAACTCGGGCGATCCCGATGTGCTCGAGATCTGGAACCACGTGTTCATCCAGTTCAATCGCGAGCCCGATGGCTCGCTCAAGCCGCTGCCGGCGAAGCACGTCGACACCGGCATGGGCCTCGAGCGCCTGGTGAGCGTGATCCAGGGCAAGCGCTCCAACTACGACACCGACCTCTGGTCACCGATCTTCGACGCGATCCGCGGCGAGACCGGTGCGCGCGCCTACGGTGGCGTGCTCACCGACCATGTCGACATCGCGTACCGCGTGAT
Source organism: Singulisphaera sp. GP187 (assembly GCA_945888705.1). GTDB lineage: Bacteria > Planctomycetota > Phycisphaerae > Phycisphaerales > SM1A02 > SYIB01. The sequence goes on along the minus strand of CAMDAQ010000042.1, from coordinate 1,803 downwards.
CGCCGACCACGTGCGCTGCCTCACGGTCGCCGCATGCGACGGTGCGGGCCCGGGCAACGAAGGCCGCAACTACGTGCTGCGCCGCATCCTGCGCCGCGCTGCGCGTCACGGCCGCCAGACGCTGGGCCGCAAGGACCCCTTCATCTACCGCTTGGTGCCCGCCGTGGCCGCCACGCTGGGCGAGGCCTTCCCCGAGATCGCTGCCAAGTGGAGCACAGCCGCCGACATCATTCGCGACGAGGAAGAGACCTTTGGCCGCACGCTCGATCGCGGCTTGGCCCTCTTCGGCGAGGCTGCTGAACGCGCCAGGGCGTCGACCCCTGCCACGATCGCCGCCTCCGACGCGTTCCGCCTCCACGACACCTGGGGCTTCCCCATCGACCTCACGCAGGTCATGGCCGAGGAGCGCGGGCTTGCCGTCGACACGGCGGGCTACGACCGCTTGATGGAAGAGGCCCGCGAGACCAGTCGCCGCGGCGCCGGCGGCGACGAAGCGCTGCACTTCCCGCCCGATGCGATCGCCAAGCTCGCCACGCTCGGCGTGGCGCAGACCGATGACGCAGCGAAGTACGCGCCCAAGCCGATGACCGCGCGCATCCGCGCGATCTGGGACGGCCGCGAGTTCGTGCAAGCGACCGGCAGCACCGACTGCGCGCTCGTCCTGGACCGCACGCCGTTCTATGCCGAGAGCGGCGGCCAGGAAGGCGATCACGGTTCGATCCACGGCGCCAACGACGGTGCCTTCGACGTGCGTGATGCCCAGTCGATGGGCGGCTACGTGCTGCACATCGGCCGTGCGACCAGCGGCTCGCTGCACGTGAACGACGACATCACGGTGCAGATTGCGGCACACCGCCGAGCTGCGCTGGCGCAGAACCACACCGGCACGCACCTGCTGAATCTGGCCCTGCGCGAAGTGGCGGGCGATGATGTCGAGCAGCGCGGTTCGCTCGTCGCGCAGGATCGACTGCGCTTTGATTACGCCGCGCGCAAGGCGCTCACGCCCGAGCAGGTCAAGCAGGTCGAGGATCGCGTTCGCGCGTGCATCGATCAGGGCCTGGCCGTGCATGCGCAGACGGCGCCGCTCGAGGCGGCCCGCGCGGTGCAGGGTGTTCGGGCAGTCTTCGGCGAGCGCTACCCGGATCCCGTGCGCGTGGTGAGCATCGGTGCACCGGTTGATGCACTGCTTGCTGTTCCCAGCGACGCTGCCTGGCGCATGCAAAGCACCGAGTTCTGCGGCGGCACGCATGTCGCGAACACCTCGGATCTGATGGACTTCGTGCTCGCGAGTGAAGGCGCGCTGGCAGCCGGCGTCCGACGTGTCTTTGCGCTCACCGGCGCGGCGGCCAAGGCCTCGCGCGTGGCGGCCCAGTCGCTCGTCGAGCGCTGCGGGCAGGCGTCACGGCTGGATGCAGCCGCACTCGCAGCCGAAGTCAACGAGATCGTGAAGCTCGAAGGCTCGCTGGGCCTGGGTGCGAGCGATCGCGCGTCGATCGCGCCGATGATCGAGGCGCTGCGCGAACGCGTGAAGGAAAGCCGCAAGGCCAACGAAAAGGTCGAGCGCGAGCAGGCCGTGGCGCAGGTGCGCGAGCTGATCGCTCGGCATCCGGGCGGACCGATGGTGGCGCGACTCGACTCGGGCGATGGACAGGCACTGCTCGCGGCGCTGGACTGCGCCAAGGCATCGCTTGCAGAGTGCCCCGTGATGCTGATGGGCGTCGACGATGCTGCCGGCAAAGTCGCCATCGTGGCCGCGTGCCCGAAGGCGTGGATCGACAAGGGTCTGAAGGCCGGCGATTGGGT
>CAMDAQ010000041.1 GCA_945888705.1 Singulisphaera sp. GP187 | reverse complement strand
GCGACGGCGAGCAGGACGAAGGCGACGACGGCCAAGCCTGGGAGGGCAGCAGCGATCATCACCACACGCCCGAACCTCCAGCTCCGATCGAGCAGGTCACTGGCGTCCTCGACCTCTCCGGCAGCGAAGCCCGCCTGCGCCAGTTCGGCGGCAACGGCTGGGTTCCCTCGCACGACGAGCCCCAGGTTCCCATGGAGTTCGTGCAGCGCTTCAACCTGCGCAACGGCAACCAAGTCACGGTCAACGTGCAGATGGTGCGCGCCCGCAAGCGCCGAGGCCCGAAGAAACTCCGTCGCATGGTCGTGGGCATCGAGTCTGTGGAAGGGCTCGATCCATCCGCATGGTCAGCCCGTCCGCCCTACGGCGAACTCACGAGCATCGATCCGCAGCCGCGCATGCACCTTGAGTACCGGGGCTGCCCGCCCGCGTGCCGCCTGATCGATCTCTTCTGTCCGATCGGATTCGGCACGCGCGGCCTGATCGTCGCACCGCCCAAGGCCGGCAAGACGATCCTGCTGCAGCAGATCGCCCACGGCATCAAGCACAACCACCCGCAGGTGGAGCTGATCGCGCTGCTGATCGATGAACGCCCTGAGGAAGTCACCGACTTCCGGCGCAACGTGCCGGCCCTCGTGCTCGCCTCGAGCAACGACCAGGACCTCGAGCGCCACACCCAAATGGGCATCATGGCCATCGAGCGCGCGCGCCGGCTGTTCGAGGCCGGCAAGGACGTCGTGGTGCTGCTCGACAGCCTCACGCGCCTGGGCCGGGCCTTCAACAACAATCGTCGCTACTCGACCGGCGGCCGCACGATGTCAGGCGGCCTCGATTCGCGGGCCCTCGAGATCCCCAAGCAGCTCTTCGGCGCCGCTCGCAAGGCCGAGGAAGGCGGCAGCCTGACGATCATCGCCACGTGCCTCGTCGACACCGGCAGCCGCGCGGACCAGGTGATTTTCGAGGAGTTCAAAGGCACCGGCAACATGGAACTGATCCTCGACCGGTCGATCGCCGAGCGCCGGGTCTACCCCGCCATCAATCTCGCTGCGAGCGGTACGCGCAAGGAGCACCTGCTCATGGGCGAACGCGAGATGAAGACCATGACCGCACTTCGGCGCCGCCTCATGTCCATGCCACCTTTCGTGCAGGTCGAGCAGCTGGTCGCTGCGGTCAACCGAACCACCGACAACGAAACGCTGGTCCGCGGCAGCGGCGGCTGAGCCCAGGCACGCCCATGCCGGCGCCCAGCCCGTTCTTCGCCAACGCCTTCGACAGCGACCTGCGCGGCGATGGCCTGTTCCTGGCCGAGAGCCCGCGCGTCATCCGGCGCGCCTTGCACGCCATGCATGCGGACGAACTCGGCCGCGCGCGCATGGTGCCCCGTGTGCGACCGTTGGAACTGCTGGCATGCGACGACGCCATCACCGAGATCGGCGAAGCGCTTGGCTTCTTCCCGCTGGTCATCCATCGCATCGGGCACGATGAGCTCACGGCGCTCACCGGCTACCGGATGCACGACGGGGCGATCATGCTCTGCTCGCGCCCAGGGGAACCGAGCGCCAAGCGCCGCAAGAGCGAGGATGCCGCCTGCGCAGACCTTGGTGCCTTCGCCGCGAGCCTGCCGGCGGCCTGCACGGTGCTGGCCGGCGATGGGATCGTGCACACCGACAACATCGGCAGTCTCTTCCGCAACGCGGCGTGCTTCGGCGAGGCAGCGCTGCTCCTGAGCGAACGCTGCGGCGACCCGCTGAACCGCAAGGCGATCAGGATCGCCAGCGGCCGCACGTTCACCGTGCCGTGGGCCCGTGCGCACACGCTTCACGATGCGCTCGCGGAGTTGCGTGATCGCCACGGCTTCGCCCTGATCGCCGTCGAAGATTGCGCAGGCGCCAGGCCCCTGTGGGACGTGCCCATGCCAACACGGAGCGTGTTCGTCTTCGGCGCCGAGGGCGCGGGCGTGCGCCCAGCGACGATGGAGGCGTGCGGCACGACGGTCAACCTGCCGATGCAGTCCCACCACGGCCTGCGCGAAGCAGACGACGTGCCGAGCCTGAATGTGGCGGTGACCTCAGCCCTCGTCCTGGGTGAGCGGCGACGCCGCCAAGCCCAGTCGGTGGCCGGGTCCGCGTGACGCGGCAATCTCGCGCACGTGCTCGGCAGGCACGCGATCAACCTTCGCGCCAAGCCGGTTGAGCACCTGCTCCATGCGCGCGTAGCCACGGTCGAGGTGGTAGACGCGGTGCACGATGGTCTCGCCTTCGGCTGCAAGGCCGGCCAGCACCAGGCAGGCGCTTGCGCGAAGGTCGCTCGCCATGACCTCGGCGCCGCTGAGCGGGCTTCGACCGGTGATCACGCAGACATTCTGGTTGCGCTGCACCTGCGCCCCCATGCGGGCCAGTTCGGCCACGTGGAGGAAGCGCTCGGTGTAGATCTTCTCGGTGATGATCGAGTTGCCCTGCGCCTGGGTGAGCAGCGCCATGAACTGGGCCTGCAGGTCGGTCGGGAAGCCCGGGTGCGGCTGGGTCGTGATCGTGGTCGGGCGCAGGAACCGCTCGCTGAAGACGCGCACGCTGCAGCGCTCGTCGCTGTCGGCGGCGTTGAGCTTCTCGATGCGCACGCCGATCTCGTTCCAGCGGTCGAGCGCGCAGAGCAGGCTGTCGTACGGGAAGTCATGCAGCACGACCTGGCCATTGGTCATCGCGGCCGCGATCGCGTAGGTCCCGGCCACGATGCGGTCAGGCATGACCGAGTGCGAGGCGCCCGAGAGTTCATCCACGCCCTCGATGACGATGCGCGGGCTGCCGTCGCCGGTGATCTTGGCGCCCATCGAGCGCAGCAGACGCGCCACGTCCACGACCTCGGGTTCGCAGGCTGCGCCCTCGATCACCGTGCGCCCCTTGGCCAGGGTCGCTGCGCACATGACGTTCTCAGTGGCGCCCACGCTCGAGCCATTGGGGCCGCCGAGGAAGATCGTGGCACCCGTGAGTCGATCGGCGCTCACGGTGATGTAGCCGCCTTCCATCTCGATCTTGGCGCCGAGGGCGCGAAGGCCGCGCAGGTGCAGGTCGACCGGTCGATCGCCGAACGCGCAGCCGCCGGGAAGGCTCACGAAGGCCTTGCCCCGCTTGGCGACCAGCGGCCCAAGCACGCTGATCGAGGCGCGCATCTTCTTGACCGTCTCGTAGCTGGCTTCGGAGGTGTCGTTGCCGGTGCCGGTCACGCGGATGCGGCCCGGGGTCCGCTCGACGCCCATGCCAAGTTCCCCCAGCAATTTCAGCATGTTGTCGATGTCGGCGTGGTCGCTGACGTTGTCGAGCTGGACCGTGTCATCGGTCAGCAGCGAGCAGCACAGGAGCGGGAGTGCGGCGTTCTTGGCGCCTTCAATGCGGACTTCGCCGCTGAGACGCTTGCCGCCCTCGATCACGAAGCATTCCATTGCCATCGTTCACCTCACGTCAGGATTCAGAAGCCGCATCCATGCGACCTCGCGCATTATGACATCGGCACGATCGCCTGTGTGGCTTCCAAACGCATTGACGATGATTTTGCGTCTCGTACGATCCGACCTCCCATGAGCGAACATGCCACCGTCAACGAGCCCTCGATGCCCGAGGCAGCCATGCACCTCGTGCCGCCGACCGCACCCACGAACGCGGTCGTCACGTCGACGTCGCTGTGCACCAAGGGCAAGTCGGCGAGCGTCGTTCGCCATGTGTGCATCGACGTCGGCGGCACGCCGCTCGAGGGTCGGTTCCTAGCGGGCCAGAGCTTCGGCGTGGTTCCGCCGGGAACGGATGCCAACGGCAAGCCTCACAAGGTGCGGCTCTACTCGATCGCCAGCCCGGGCTACGGCGAGGATGGACATGGCCGTGTGCTGAGCACCACCGTCAAGCGGCTCATCGATGAGCGCAAGCCCCAGCGGCCGGGCGACGACCCCGACGATCATGGCCTCTTCCTCGGCGTCTGCAGCAATTTCCTGTGCGATCGCAAGGCAGGCGACCAGGTCCAGGTGACCGGCCCGGCCGGGAAGCGGTTCTTGCTGCCCACCGATCGAAGCGCACACGACTACCTCTTCGTGGCCACCGGCACCGGCATCGCCCCCTTCCGGGGCATGATCCACGAGTTGCTCGTCGGCCCGCCCGAAGGAACCCCCGCCCGCGCCGGCTGGCGACCATCGACCTCGTCGATCACCCTGGTCATGGGCACCCCGTACACCACCGACCTGATCTACGACGAGTGGTTCGCCGACCTTGCCGCCGCGCACCCCAACTTCACCTACCACACGGTGATCAGCCGCGAGTCGGCAGCGACCCCTGGGCGCGGTGCCTACGTCCACCAGTTCATGGACAGCATCGTCGAGAGCCTACGGCCGACCTTGGCCGGCCCTCGGGGCCTCGTCTACCTGTGCGGTCTCGCGGGCATGCAAGTCGGCGTGTACCGCATGCTCGCCCGCCACGGTCTTGGCGAGCAGTACCTGAGCCTTCATGAAGAACTTGCGGGGATCGCGCCCGACGCCTGGACGGAGGACCAGCTGCGCCGCCGCGTCCACGCGACCCGCCGCTGCATGGTCGAGGTGTACTGACTCCACGACCATTCCGGATTGCCCGATCCACGGCGGTGGCTACCGCGTACCATCTAGCCATGGGCGAGGAACGACGCGAATTCGAGTCGCCATCCGACGCAGTCCGCTATGCGCTTGAGCGCATGAGCAAGGGCGATTTCGCCGTGGCGGTCCCCGTCCTCCGGCTTGCCCTGCAAGCCGATGACTCGCACCCTGAATGGCAGCTGCACCTCGGTCGTGCCCTGGAGGGGTCGGGTCGTCTGGAGGATGCCCTGCGCGCCTACACCCAAGCTGCCGAACACCTCGACGAGCCCTGCGCTGCGCAGACCATGGCCGCGGCGTGCGCTGCGCGCATGGGTCTTCATGAACTCTGCCTCGAGTGGGCCCAGGCAGCCTCGCGCTCGGACGGCTCGCACGACCCGGCGTGGGCGCTTCAGGTCCACGCACTCAGCGCCATGGAGCGCTACGACGATGCCGAGGTCGCCTACTACACCGCGCAGGAGTACGGATCGCAGTTGCCGCTGACCGCGATCGAGATGGGCGATGTCTGTGCGCGCAAGGGTGAACATGCGAGGGCAGCGTGGTGCTACGAGCATGCGCAGGGTCAGGGCGCGGAGCTCCCCGGTCTTCGCACGCGCCTTGGCTTTGCCCTGCAGTTCGGTGGCGAACACCGCAAGGCTCTGCGCATCTTCCGCGCCGTCTGTGCAGCCAGCCCGATGCCGCGACCCGACACCGCCGGCAACGGCGAGGACGACAGTGGCGCCCCGTACATCGGCCTTGGCCTTGTGCTCGAATCGCTGGGGCGGCTCGACGAAGCCGAGGAGGCCTTCAAGGTCGCCTCGCTGCATGGCGAGTTCCAGGCCGATGCGGCGCGTCGTCGCGGCTTCGCGCTCATGCGATTGGCCCGGTACGTCGATGCCCGCTCGAGCTTTGAGCGCTCGCTGGCGATGGAACCGGGCGATACGGTGGCGCTCGCAGGCTTGGCCGAAGCGGCCATCCGGCTTGGCGACGCCGGTGCTGCGCGGTTCGCCCTGCAGTCGGTTGTGCTGCGCACCCGCGAGACCGGCTCCACCGCGCCCCTGGATGACCACCCAAGCACGGGCTACGTCGTGCTGGCCGAACTGGCGCTGGGGCTTGGCGCTCGCAAGCTGGCCTTCGATCTGGCGTTCGTGGGCCGTGATCCCAAGGATGCCAGCGAACTCTGCAGCCAGCCCCAAGTCGCGCGCTTGATCGGCTACCTGGCGGCCATCGAGCACGATGACCCACGCGCAGCCCTGCTCGCACTCCATCGTGATCGACACTGCGCCACCAGCGCGTTCAACGCTGCCGTAGCTGGCCTCCGGCGCGGCGACCTGCGGCTGGCCTCGGCCTGCATCGGTCGGCTGCGCACGATCAGCCCCGACCATCACGCGCTGACGACGCTGCGCGTTCATCTCGCGTGGCAGCGCGCCATGGGTGCGCTTCGCGGACTGCTTGGCTTGGGCACCACGCGCTGAGCCTGCCTTTGCTGCCTGCTCCATCACGACAGCAGCCCGCGGCCGGGGGCCACGGGCTGCGAGTGTCGATCGGTTGACGATGGACCGACGCGGTCAGGTACCGGCGTTGGTGTAGGGCAGCAGCGCCATGAAGCGGGCGCGCTTGACGGCGAGCGCGAGCTGCTTCTGGACCTGCGCATCGAGCGCAAGGCGCTTGCGACCGTAGAGCTTGCCGTTGGGCGTCATCGCGCGGCGGAGCTCTTCGACCTGCTTGTAGTCGATGAAGGACTTGCCCTTGGCGCCAACGGTGCGCTTGAAGGTCGGCGGAGGAGGCGGGGTGAATTGCGACATGCGTGACTCCATTCGTTCCTGTCGGGCCGAAGCCCAGGAGCGCCGTGGTCCCCGGTCAGGGGGCTTCCGTGACATCCGGAAGCGGCGAGTCGCGAACGATAGCGAAACTCAGGGCACCCCGAAAGGCATCATGCGCGTCCGGAAGCAGTTATCCGGGGGTCGTGCCGGCGCCGAACGACGCTCGCACCCGGGCTCCGGCGCGGGCGACCGCATCGGCATCGATCCCGGTCTCCCAGCCAGCTGCATGGAGCGCGCGCACCAACGACTCGGTGGCCAGGTTCCCGGGTGCCCCGGGCGCGTAGGGGCAACCGCCCAGGCCGGTTGCGCTCGCATCGAAGGCCCGGACACCAAGAGCCAACGCTCGCTCGACGCAGCCGAGCGCCGCACCGCGCGTGTCGTGCAGGTGCAGCACGGTGGCCGATGGCTCGACGACCGCCGCGACCGCGGCGTACATCGCATCGATCGACTCTGGGGTGCCCGCGCCGATCGTGTCACCCAGATCCAATTCATCGATGCCCAGGTCGAGCAGGCGCGCCGAGCACGTGGCCACCGCCGCGGGCGCGATGGGACCGTCGAAGGGACACGCGATGACGCACGAGAGGTAGCCGCGCACACGAACGCCAGCAGCCTTGGCGGCCTGGATCACCGGTGCAAGCCGAGCGAAGACCTCATCGATCGACCCGTTGGTGTTGCGGCGGCTGAAGCCCTCGCTCGCCGCAGCGAAGACGGCGACCGCATCCACGCCGCACGCCAGTGCCCCCTCGAGGCCACGTTCGTTGGGAACGAGCGCGCTGTACGTCACGCCGGGCACCCGCCTGATGGATCGAAGGACTTCTGCGCCATCGGCCAGCTGCGGCACCCACTTGGGCGGAACGAAGCTCGTCACCTCGATCTCGCTGCACCCCGCCGCAGCCAACGCTTCGACGAAGGTCACCTTCGCGGCCACCGGCACGATCGCCTTCTCGTTCTGCAGCCCATCCCGGGGGCCGACCTCGGTGATGCGAATGCGCTTCATCGTGTCTCTCGGTCGTGATCCTTGCTGATGCGCCACCAAAAGATGGCGACGCCGACCGTCAGCGCCACGGTCATCACGCCCGCAGCGACGAAGAGCCAGAACTCGGGAACGACGCTCAAATCATCCGCAGCCGTCCCCACGGGCATGTCCTGCAGCAGCAGCGCACGGACGGCAAGCAACCCGATGCTCATGACGCGGCCTCCACGAACCGCAGGGAAGGCTGCACGACGGCGCGCGCCGTCATGCCCTCGGCGTTGACGGCAAGCAGCGTGCCGGGCACGGCGTGCACCGTCCGCACGGTGGCGAGCGCGATGCTCACGGCACCCAGCATCGGGCTGAGCGTGCTGCTCGTGACCGCACCGACCTGCTCGGCAAGACCACCGCCTTCGGTGAGCGAGAAGACCTGCTCCCCCGCTGTCGGCAACGCATCGCCGACGATGCGCAGCGCTGCCACGACCTGCTTCGGCTTGCCAAGGCTCTCCATGCGCGCCACGATCTCCTGGCCGAGGTAGCAACCCTTGGTGAAGCTCACGCGCTCGCGCAGCACGCCGCTCTCGTGCGGCAAGCTCTCGCGACCGAAGTCCACATGGAACCACGGCTCGCCCGCCTCGATGCGCGCGATGTTCTGCGCGTACCAGCCGCAGGGCCGCACGCGTCGCCTGCCGTGAGCCAGGTCGACCTGAGCGACGAGCGCCTTCCAGAACTCCGCCGCACGATCGGCATCACAGGCCAGATGCACCGTCGGCACACCGAACCAATCCAGTCGCCACGCGTGACACGCGATCCCCGCGACCTGCAGCATGCACGAGCGTGCATCCGACTGCGCCAGCGCAGCGGTCTCCGCGCCGACCGCAGCAAGGGCCTCGAAGGTCGAGGGCCCAGCAAGCGTCAGGCGTCGCAGCGCCGGCTCGTGAGCGAGCTCGATGTCTTCGCTGAAGATGAATGCGGACAGGCTGGTGGCCGCCTGCGCGGCATCGAGCGCATCGCACTCGAGCAACCAGTGATCGTCGAAGGCCACGACCGCGAGATCCGCATCGATCCTTCCCTTGCGGTTGAGCCAGAAGCTGCGCCGAACGCCGCCGGGCTCGAGCCCGCGCAGCTCCTGCGTCAGCATGCGCTGCAGCACGTCGAGCCGATCCTTGCCGCGCACGCGGATCACGCCGCGCGCGCATCCATCCAGAAGCGCACAGCCCCGCCGCAGCGCGGCGTACTCCACTTCGACGCTGCCGTAGCTGGCGGGAAGCAGGGCCACGGGCTCGCCGCCGTCAGCCCACGGCAGGTACTGGACCTGGCCATCGGCGGGCAGGATCCCCGCGCCGCGATCCCCTGCACCCGGCGCCTGCGCGACCGCGCCGGCACGACGCTGTGCCTCGCCGCGGGCGAACTCGGCGTGGAGGGCATGAAGTGCGTCGTGCATGGGCGGAGCATGATAGGTTTCCCGACCCATGGACATCTCCCTGCTGCAACGTCTCTGCGAAACCCCCGGCATCCCTGGTCGCGAGGAGCGCGTGCGCGCGCTCGTGCAGAAGGAGACCAAGGGTCTCTTCGACTCGGTCACGGTCGATCCGATGGGTTCGCTCCTGTGCACGATCAAGGCGCGCAAGCGTTCCGGCGGCCCCATCCTCGTGGCCGCGCACATGGACGAGATCGGCTTCTACGTGCGCCATGTCGATGAGCAGGGCTTCCTCTGGCTGAACCCGGCTGGCGGCTTCGACGCGCGCAACCTCTTCAGCCGCCGCGTGCTGGTGATCACCGAGAAGGGCGACCTCAAGGGCGTGCTGAACCCCGGCGGCAAGCCGATCCACATCTCGAGCGAGGCCGAGCGCAGCAAGGTGCCCGGGACCGAGGAGTTCTTCATCGATCTCGGCCGCGAGGCGGGCGACGTGAAGAGCCGCGTGCAGGTCGGCGACTACGTCGTCATGGACGAACCCTTCCTCGACCTGCCCACGGCCGTCATCAGCAAGGCGCTCGACAACCGCTTCGCCTGCTTCATGGCGATCGAAGCGATCCGAGCGATCACCAAGCGTCGCGGCCAGCTCTCGCGCGACGTGGTGGTGGCGTTCACCACCCAGGAGGAAGTCGGCCTCCGCGGTGCGATGACCGCGGCGAACGCGGTCGGCGCCGAGATCGGCATCGGGCTGGACGTGAACCTGGCGTGCGACACGCCGGGCGTACCTGATTCGCAGCGCGTGACCAAGCATGGCCTAGGTGCGGCGGTGATGGTGCAGGATGGCAGCATGATCAGCGACTACGGCCTGCTCACTCAGGTCTGCGCGATCGCCAAGCGCAAGAAGATCCCCCACCAGCGCGCGATCCTGCCGCGCGGCGGGCAGGATGGCGCCGCCATCCAGCGCAGCGGCAAGGGCGCGACGTGCATCGCCATCGGTGCCGGAACCCGCTACATCCACACCGTCACCGAGTCGATCAACAAGAAGGACCTGAAGGCGGCGATCGACCTCTTGGCGGAGTGCCTCGTCACGCTCTGAGCCCACGCTAGGGCAGCACTGCAGGGCAGCGCTGCAGGGCAGCACCGGTCACGGACTTGGTTCGATGGCGGACCGTCGCGTCAGCCGAACGATCCCGCGCCGAGCAGGAATCGCGCGATGCGTTCGGCTGCGTCAGGTTCGGTGCGCGCCTCAAGTCGAGCACGCATGGCCCGTCGCGATGCGTCGTCGTGCATCAACTTCAGCATCGGCTCGCCGAGCGCACGAAGGTTCGCCTCTGGCTCGATCGCATCCTTCGCAAGGACGGCTGCGCCCTCGTCAACCAGCGGCATCGCGTTGTGCATCTGGTGCAGGTCGGCGTGATAGGGATACGGCACGAAGATCGTGGGAACGTGATTGGCTGCGGCCTCACCCACGCTGTTGGCCCCGGCACGACTGAGCGCAAGATCGGCCGCACCCCAGGCCAGGCCCATGCGGTGCAGGAACGGCATCACGACGGCATGCACACCCGCAGCGCGGTAGCCCGACTCGAACCGAGCAGCACCGCCGCTCACGCTCGGACCACACAGGTGCAGCACCTGCCAGTCCTTGAACGCCTTCGGATCGCGCTGGGCCTGGAGCAGCATGAAGTCGTTCAGGCTGTTGGCACCTTGGCTTGCACCCGTCACGAGCAGCGTGCGCACGCCCGGCAAGAGTCCCAGCTGTTCGCGGCACGAGGCCTGCTCCGCCGGCGCCAACGCCAGGCGACGCAGCGGCATGCCGATGATCTCGCGGGCGAAGCCCGGCAGCGCGGGCGTTGGAATCGCGCTCACGACCTCACGCGCACGCCGCGCGACCCAGCGATTCGCTCGGCCGGGCGTGGCATCGAGATTCACCAAGAGCACCGGCACGCCCCGCGCACGAGCAGCATGGACGACCGGTGCCGTCACGAAGCCTCCCAGCGAGACCACCCATGATGGCTGCAGTCGATCGATCATCCGCAGCACCTCGGCGCGGCCACGAACGAACGCGCGCATGCACCGCAGCAACTTTCGTGGCCGCAGCGACATGGGCTCGGCCGGGATCGCCACGTGTTCGGCTCCAGCCTCGGTCAGCATCTGGGCATCGATCGGCCGCTGGCTGCATGCAAAGACCGGCCGGCATCCTGGATCGATCGCCTTCATGCGCTCGGCGATGGCCAGACCAGGACTGATGTGCCCGCCCGATCCACCACCGGCCAGCAGCACGCACCGGGGCGCCACGGCGAGCGACGGGCTGGACGACACGCCTGCGCTCGCTGCAGCAAGGGTCATGGTTCTGCTGGCTCCGGCATGCCACCCGAGGCAGCAAGCTCGAGCGGGCTCGATGCAGGGCTCGATGCATCATGCGCGGCGCCGGCATCATCGGTCTGCGCTTCAGCACGTGCCACGCGACGATCCATCGCGATCACCATGCCGAGGCAGAGTGCCGTCATCATCCAGCCAGTTCCGCCGCGCGAGATCAGCGGCAGCGCAATGCCCTTGGTCGGCGCCATGCCCGTCACGACCACCACATTGATGACCGCCTGCAAGCCGACCGTGGCACCGATGCCCAGGGCCAACACCCGGCTCATCGGATCCAGCGCGGGCTGGAGAGAGCCCGGTGAAGTCGGCGCTGGAGCACCCTGTCCGGGGTCCCGGGAGGACGAGTCGGTCGTTGGCGCAGGCACGCGGCTCGACACCACCTGCACGATGCACCACACGAGCCCCACGTAGAGCAGGAGCACGGCCACCGCTCCAAGCAGCCCCATCTCCTCGCAAATGATCGAGTAGATGAAGTCCGTGGTGCCCTCGGGCAGGTAGCCGAACTTCTGCACGCTGTTGCCGAGCCCGCGACCGGCCACGCCCCCGCCCGAGATCGCGCCCATGCTCTGGATGATGTGGTAGCAGGAGCCCTGCGGATCGCTGTAGGGATCGAGCACCGAGAAGATGCGCTTGAGTCGGTACGGGCTGATGAAGACCAGCGCAATGAACCCCGCAGCTCCAACCGGCAGGAAGGCAACCGCGTTCCACAGGTTGGCTCCACCAGCGAGCAGCATGATCACCGCCACGCCCGTGACCAGCACCGCGGTCCCCAGATCCTCGCCGGCAATGCCTAGCGCCACCACACCCACGATCGCCATCGGCAGCAGGAAGCCCGGCACGAACCGCTGCATCCGCTCGCCAGTCCGGGCGATGTACCACGCCAGACCGATGGGCATCAGCCACTTCGCCAGCTCGCTTGGTTGGAAGGTCAGTGGTCCAAGGCTGACCCAGCGGCTCGCCCCGTTGACTTCCTTGCCCAGACCGGGCACATGGACCGCTAGCAGCCCCATCAGGCTGAGGCCCGTCGCCCAGACCAGCGGCGAGCGCCATCCAGACCACCCGGCGATCCGCTCGACCGGCAGCACCATGCCCAGGAGCAGGCAGCCCATCGAGGCGATCGCGAAGATCGTGTGGCGATCCAGAAGCACCGCCGACAGGGTCGTGCGCGTGTCCCGCGCCACGGTGACTTCGGCGCTGTTGACGAACACCACCCCGATGAGGAGCAGCGTCAGGGCGAGCAGGGCGATGCCATGGCCAGCGCGGAGCACGTCCAGATATCGGCTCGGGAGGGCGTGATCCTTCAGTTCCCACGAGGGCTCGCGCTATCCTCGTTCGATCGATGCGCGTGTACCTCGAAACCTTCGGCTGCCAGATGAACGAACTCGACAGCGAGCTCGTGCGGGGGCAGCTGCTCTCGCTCGGCCACCAGTTCGTGCCTCACCCCGATGACGCGCAGGTCGTGCTCTTCAACACCTGCAGCGTCCGCGAGCACGCGGAGCAAAAGGTCTACAGCCGGCTCGGGCTCGCGGGGGTCCGCAAGAAGCAGGGCGAGCAGCTGATCGTGGGCGTGATTGGCTGCATGGCCGAACGGGATGGCGTGGACCTCTTCAAGCGATACCCCCAGGTCGACCTCATGTGCGGACCGGGCGAACTCGATCGCCTGCCCCTGCTGATCGACAACGCCGCCCGTGCCGACGCCGCTGACCGATCTGAGCGGGTCGCTCTGGCAGGCAACAAGAGCCGACGGTCAGCCACCTTGCAGGCCGCCGAGGACAACCTCGAGATGCTCGACCTGAGCCGGGCGTTCGAGCCGGTGGCCAATGATGCCAAGTCCAAGTCGGCCTACGTGCGCATCACCCGTGGCTGCAACAAGTTCTGCACCTACTGCGTGGTCCCGCACACCCGCGGCGCCGAAGTCCACCGCCCCCCTGCCCACATCGTGGACGAGTGCAAGCGACTGGTCGATGCCGGCGTCATCGAAATCACCCTGCTTGGCCAGACCATCAATCATTATCGGTACACCCATGGCACCGCCCTGACGGTCGACGGCCACGAGGCCCCACAGGTTGGCCCGGGGCTGGCCGCCTTCCGCAAGCCCCCCGACCCCGGAGCGCGCACCACCACCTTCGCTGACCTCCTTCACCGCATCCATGAGGAGGTGCCGGGGGTCCAGCGCTTGAGGTTCGTGACCAGTTACCCGCGCGACTTCGGCGACGACATCCTGCAGGTGATGCGCGATTCGCCGCGCATCTGTCAGTACCTGCATGTCCCTGCCCAGTCCGGCAGCGATCGGATGCTGAAGGCGATGAATCGCGGCTACACCGTCGCGGAGTACCTCGAGTTCATCGATCGCGTCACGACGACCCTTCCTGACTGCACGATCGGCGGCGACATCATCGTGGGCTTCTGCGGCGAAACCGACGAGGATTTCGAAGCCACCTGCGAGCTCATTCGCCGGGTGCCGTACAAGAACAACTTCATCTTCAAGTACAGCCCGCGCCCCGGGACCGTGGCGTTCGATCGCCTGGCCGACGACGTTCCCGACAGCGTCAAGCGAGCGCGCAACAACGCGCTGTTGGCGCTGCAGAACTCCGTGAGTGCGCGCGTTCACGAACGATGGGTCGGGCGCACGGTCCCGGTCTTCCTCGAGGATCTTCGTGAGCGATCGGTGCCCGCGGCCGCGTCCCGCGGTCACGTCGCCCTCAGTGTGGCCGGTCACGTGCCGGCCAGCACAGCCGCGGTTCGTCCCACGAGGCAAATTATTGGACGAACCCCAGGTGACCTCATCGTGGCGCTCGCCGCTCCAGCTGGGGCCGAGTCGATGCTGGGAACGCTTCAATCTGCAAGCATCGTTGGGTCCAAGCCGCTTCTGCTTGACGGCGTGCTGGTGTGAATCTAACGTTAACTGGAACTGACGAGACGCAACGAGCGTATCGTCAGGCAATCACGGTCTTTGGCTCTGGTCCGAGTGAAGTGGAAAAGGGACCAGGTTGTTTGTTTTTGCATTTTCACCGCCCCGCGCCTTGACCACCCCTATCGCTGATCTAGGCTGAACCTGCTTCCGGCAATCCCTCGCCGCGAAGCAGTTCCCTCCCTCCCCCTTTTCCCTAGGTTTCGAAAGGAAGAAAGATGATTAAGTCCCTCGTTGCGGGCTCCATGCTCGCCGCGGCCGTCGCTTCGGTCGCCTCCGCTGGTTTCTCTGGCTACTCGGTTCAGCGCACCATCACCGCTGGCGGCAACATCCAGTATCAGGTCTTCGCGAACTGGGACCAGAGCGGTCTCGTGTTCCTGAACGCCTTCAACTTCGCCACCCAGTCGGGCACCATGAACGCCCGTCACCAGGACTTCTTCACCGCTGAGGGCGAAGTCGGCACCTGGCAGGCTGGTTCGTCGGTCTCGGCCACCGACCGCGCGGAAGACTCGTGGGTCACCGCTAGCGGCCTCGCCACCAGCTCGGGCTGGGGCAGCGCTCTCGACCCCGGCTTCGCCAACGGCGGCACCGTCGGTGACATCAACAACGGCGCTGGCTGGTACGACGCCACCCCCGGCACCCCGAACGCCATCGGCGTCGGTGGTACGCAGGGCGGCTACCGCATCCTGCTGGCCCAGATCGTCCGCAACGGCAACGACGCTGACGCTCTCGCGACCTTCTACCTGAAGAACGCGTTCAAGGTTGCCGGCACCACCACCGCCCTCTTCGCTGAAGGCACCTTCAGCATCGGCGTGGTCCCCGCTCCGGGCGCCATGGCGCTCCTCGGCGTGGCTGGCCTGGCTGGCCGCCGTCGTCGCTGAACCGCGGCGAGATTCTTCCTGCCTAGCTGGTGGCCGTCCGCAAGGACGGCCACCTTGCTTTTTGCGCTGCCCTGCGGCACCGAGCCGCTGATCCTTGCACGCAAGGCGTCTGCGGCGGCTTATGAGTCCATCAGGGATCGGCCTTTTGCTCGGGACCCACAAAAGTGTGCAACGACCGCTTGTGTGCGCCCGTATGGATTCGATAGTAGGGAGGCCTGTGGGGATGAGTATGCCCGCCAGGCAGTTTGAATTCGTGATTCACATATAGGAAGGGAAAAAGGATGAACGCTTTCTTTGTTTCGTCGGTTGCAGTTTTCGCCGCCGCGTCGACCGCTACCGCTGGTTTCACCGGCTTCTCCGCTGACCGCGTGGTGCTGAGCAACGGCAACATCCAGTACAAGGTCTATGCCAACTTCAACGACGTCGGTCTTCCGGCCGGCCAGTCGTGGGTGTTCCTGAACGCCTACAGCCACGCCACCGTCAGTGGCACCATGAACGCTGTCCACCAGGACTTCTTCGTGCAGGACGGCGAAGTCGGCACGTGGCAGGCCGGCTCGTCGGTCTCGGCCGCTGACCGCGACTTTGACAGCTGGGTCACCGCCAGCGGCCTCGCCACCAGCTCGGGCTGGGGCACCGCTCTGGACCCCGGCTTCACCAGCGGCGGCACCGTCGGTGACATCAACAATGGCGCTGGTTGGTACGACGCCACCCCCGGCACCGCCAACACCGTGACCGGTGGCCGCATGCTGATGATGCAGATCGTGCGCACCCTTGCGAACGACTCGGTCTACACCGCCAACCTGTCGATCACCTACAAGGTCAGCAACACCAGCACCCCGATCCAGCCTGGAGCGTTCCAGTACACGATCCCGGCTCCGGGCGCGGTTGCGCTCGCCGGCCTCGCCGGCCTCGCTGGCCGCCGTCGCCGCTGATCGGATCGCTCCCACGAGCGTCATCCTGACTCTTCCGTGCCCGCCTGGCGTGCCAGGCGGGCACGTTTCATTTTGAATGCGCTTTTGGAATTGTTTCGTTACGCGACTTCTTCGGGAACCTTTACCGCCGTCGGTGCGGATAGACCGTGGAAGCTGGCACCCCTCGCCAGTGGCTGATCCAGGTATCCCCCTCACAACCCGTTTTTCGGGAAGGAAAGAAAGATGCGCACGCCCTCCGTGTTCGTGTCGTCGGCTGTGGGTCTTGCCGCGACCTCTTCGCTCGCTACCGCTGGTTTCACCGGCTTCACCCGTGACCGCGTGGTGCTGAGCAACGGCAACATCCAGTACAAGGTGTATGCCAACTTCGACAACCTCGGCCTTCCCGCCGGCCAGTCGTGGGTGTTCCTGAACGCCTACAGCCACACCACCGTGAGCGGCGCCATGAACGCCGTCCACCGGGACTTCTTCACCGCTGACGGCGAAGTCGGCACCTGGCAGGCTGGTTCGTCGGTGTCGGCCGCTGACCGCGACTTCGACAGCTGGGTCACCGCCAGCGGTCTGGCCACCAGCTCGGGTTGGGGCACCGCACTGGACCACGGCTTCACCAACGGCGGCACCGTCGGTGACATCAACAATGGCGCTGGTTGGTACGACGCCACCCCCGGCACCGCCAACACCGTGACCGGTGGCCGCATGCTCTTGATGCAGATCGTGCGCACCGCTGCGAACGACACGCCGTGGACCGCCAACATGTCGATCACCTACAAGATCAGCAACACCAGCACCCCGATCCAGCCTGGCGCGTTCCAGTACACGATCCCGGCTCCGGGCGCGGTTGCGCTCGCTGGCCTCGCCGGCCTCGCTGGCCGCCGTCGCCGCTGAACCGCTCATGTGACTCCTGCTCCGTACGCCACACGGAGCGACTCCTCGTGCGATGCCCTTCCGGGGCGCGGTCTTCGCCGCGCCCCGGAAGGCTCGCCACCACACCCTCACACACCAAGGACCAACGACCATGATGTCTCGATCGATCATCCTCACCACCGCTTCACTCGCCGCTGCATGCGCGGCTGCCTCGCACGCCACCTTCACCGGCTTCACGGTGGTGCGCGGCCAGGGCAACCCCAACGGGAACATCGTTTGGGAGATCCGTGCCAACTTCAACTCGACCGGGCTCTCGGGCAACCAGCAGTGGGTGTTCCTGAATGCCTTCAACTGGACGACGATCAGTGGTTCGCTCGGCGCGCTCCACAATGACGGCCTGTCCTCGTGGGATGCGAACTACACGAACGCGGGTAACTCCAGCACCGACTCGTTCGTCACCGCTACCGGGACCTACGGCTCCGGCACCGCGCTGGACCCGAACTTCAACCCATCGACCGGCAGCTCGATTCCGGCACTCGCGGGTTGGTACGACGGCACCCCCGGGGTGAACAACTTGGTCGATTCGAACTCGATGTCCTTCATGGTGGCGCAGATCGTGCGCGCGCCGACGGCATCGCTGTTCATCGGGTCGCTCGAACTGACCTACAAGGCCAGCGGCACTGCGATTGGCATCTTCGGCAACGGCACCTTCGTGATCCCCGGCATTCCGGCTCCGGGTGCTGTGGCCCTCGTGGGCCTTGCCGGGCTGACTGGTCGCCGGCGCCGCTGAGCGATTGGGCGGCCGCCGCAGGGCCAGCGCCCTGTCGACCCCCACCGGCCGCTTCAGAATCCCGATCCACGAGCCGCGCCCGCCTGGCCCATCAGGCGGGCGCGTTCGCGTTGGGGCGCCAGAAGGGCCGGGTCCGAAGGCAAGGTGGATCGCCCCGCCTGCCCGCCCCAGTCGGTGCACCGACCGGCCGGGCACGAGACCCCGGAGCGGCGGTCCGGAATCAGCCGCTCCACCGCCCACAAAATGGTGATTCATGTCACGATTTCGGGGGTCTTCCTTCCCGGGATCACGGGCTGGGCTAAAGTCACGCCGTAGTGCCCACGCGCGGAGCAGGTGTCTGCCCGCTTGATTCAGCCTTGATTGAAATCAGAGGAGAAGCACCGTGAAGATTGGACTTACCCTTGGTGGCCTCACCCTTGGTGGCGTGGCCCTGTTCCTC
>CAMDAQ010000040.1 GCA_945888705.1 Singulisphaera sp. GP187 | reverse complement strand
TCATCGGCCAAGGTCTCGTCCACCACGATCAAGTGAGTTCGACCAGCCGAGCGCTCTCACGGCTCTGATGACGGCGCCTCTGGCAGTTCGAACTGCCGGGGCAGGGCGCTGATCTGTTCCGGAGCCTCGACGGCATCGGCTGCGGTCATTTCGGCCACGCGGTTGGCACCTGGCAGCAGGCGGGACTCGAACGAACCAACCGCCTTGTTGTAGGCGTTGGTGGCCGATGAGAGCTGCGTGCCAACCTTCGCCAAGTGCTCGGCGAAGGTGCGCAGGCGATTGACCAGATCCTTGGCGTGCTCGCCGATGCGGGCGGCGTTTTCCGCAAGCGCCACGTTGGACCAGTGCATGGCCACGGTGCGGAGCAGCGCCAGCAGCGTGCTCGGCGTGACGACGAGCACGTACTGATCCATGGCATTGGCGTGGAGGCTCGGATCGCTCTCGAACGCCGCCGTGAACGCACTTTCGATCGGAATGAAGAGCACCACGAACTCCATCTCGCCGCCCACGGCCTCGGCGTAGCCGCGTGAGGCGAGCGCCTTGACGTGGCTGCGCACGGCATCGGCGTGGGCCGCCCGCGCAGCCGTGCGTTCGGCATCCGTGGCAGTCGGCTCGATCGAAGCGAGGTAGGCCGCCAAGGGCACCTTGCTGTCGATGGCGATCGTGCGTTCACCGGGCAGCTTGACCACCATGTCGGGGCGCAGGCGGCCATCCTGGCCGGCAACGCTCGACTGTTCGTCAAAGTGGATGCCGGCCTGAAGGCCCGCCATCTCGACGACTTGGCGCAGCGCGACTTCGCCCCAGCGGCCGCGCTGGCGGTTGTCGCTGAGCGCGCTCGAGAGCCGCTGCGCCGCAGAGCTGGCGGCCTGCTGCAGCTCGGAGATCTGGCGGAGCTGCTCGGTGAGCGCCTTGGCATCGCCCTCGCGCTTTTCGCCGAGCGCCGTGACGAGCGCTTCCTGCTTGGCCAGTTGCTCCTGCAGCGGCTTGAGCGTGGCATCGATCGCTTGCTGGCGTGCCGCCAGATCCTGCTCGGAGAGCTTCTTCTGGCCCTCGAACTGTTCCCGGGCCTGCTTGAGGAGCTGCTCGGCGCTGGCCTGCAGGACCTTGGCGCCGGTCGCCTCGAAGGTGGCCTTCAGCTGATCCTGCGCGCGGGTGAGCAGTTCGGCCTGTTCACGCAGGTTGCGCTCGCGCTCGTTGAGTTCGGTGCGCAGGGCGCTGAAGTCGGCCTGCAGCGTGGCGCGTGCTGCGGCTTCGGCATCCGCGCGATCGCGTTCGGCCTTGGCGGCGGCGGCCAGTTCCTGCGCCCGCAGGGTGACCGCGGCGAGCGTGGCCTTGGTCCCGGCATGAGCCTGTTCAGCGGTCGAGGCCCGTTCGCGCGATTGGGCGAGCTCCTGCTTCAGGCTGGCCGACTCGCTGCGAGCGAGCTCGGCGGCGGCGTGCTCCGCGGCCTGTGCGGCGGTCTGCCGGGCTCGCAGCGCAAGGAGGGCGATGGCACCGCCGACGGCGGCGCCAAGGACGAGGCCGATGATGAGGGAGAGGGCGTCCATGGGGGGATCGTAGGGGTGCGGTCCTTGAACGGACGGCCCGCTGCCCCGTGACGATCGCCCTCACGGAATCTGCGAGTTCAGCTCGCTTCTCAGCGGCGTCTCGTGTGCAGGCAACCGAGCATGCCCAGGATGCCAAGCGCGCCCGGGGCGGGAATGGCCCACGAGATCTCATCGAGCGCAAAGTCATCGCCGCCGAAGCCAGGCTGCGTGGTCAAGGTCAGTCGATCGAAGGACTCCGACGAGACGACGCCGGCGAAGGCCGGATCGAAGACCACGCCTTCGGCCAGCGTGAAGGAGCCGACGACCTGTCCACCACGCATGATGGTGGCGAGCAACGGTGGATACTGGAATCCCGACAGGTCGAACCCAATGGCCGTGGTCAGCACCGGCAGATTGAAGGTCAGCGTGAACGCTGGACCATTCGTGGTTCCACTGCCATCACCCACGTGCAGGTAGTTCGCGCCATTCGCGGTGGTGTTCTGCATGCCCCAGTTGTCGGGCCACGACGATTCGATCGCCGCGAAGCTCGAGGTACTCGAAATCCCCAGCCCGGTTCCGAACTGGCCCGGTCCGAGGGGACCCGTGGCGGCGCCCTCAAAGCCCTCGGTCCTGAAGGCATTGACCCCGGCGGCGAACTTCCACGCGGTGCGATCATTGAACGTGCTGACGGCAGCGGGCGCCGAGCAGCACACGACAGCGATAGCCACGAGGTGGCCACAGTGTGCGCGCATGATTCTCTTTCCCTTGACGTGATGACGTACTGGACTCAACCCGCACACCTTGGGCGTCCGACCATACGCAGGAGCGGGCGAAATCGTTTCAACAGGTTTGTCTTCTTGAAATGGTGATGGGTCGCTCTCGAGGCGCCTGCCAGTCATGACCTGCACGAACACGGATCAACTTCTTGACGATGATCGAGGCAGATGGTCGATGATCTCTCCGCAGGTGTGCACCCAAGCCCAGCATTCGAAGGGACTTCCGCATGGCCGGCTTCATCATCAAGCGTGACGACGGATCGACCATGGGGCCGTTTGACCAGCAGGAGGTCAGGCGGCTGATCGCCCTGCGCAAGATCGGGCCCGACACGCTGATCACTCAGGAAGGACGCCGCAGTTGGTTCCGGCTCAGGGATGTGCCAGCCTTGGCTCGGGAATGCGAGCGGCATGGGCATGACCTGGCCGCGCCGAGCGCGCAGCCATCTCCACCGGCGTCAGCCGCGGTGGTGCCGCCTGCGCCCACCAGCCCGGGGGCACCCTCGCTTGGTGGTCCTGACGCGGCTCCGCCCATCAGCCATCGTTCCACGGATCAGCACGCAGCAACGATGGCCGCTGCCGCGCTGGCGGTGCCCGAATCGCTTGGGATCATCGATCGAATCCTGAGGCTGGCCTTCGCGATTGGGCGGGGTGCTTCGGTCCTCATCCTGCTCGTCAGCCTGCTGGTGATGGGCGGAGCGGGGGTGCTGGTTGGCTACGCGCTGATGCCATCGGTGCAGGTTTCGCCGGCGTTGCAGCCCGCTGGAACGATGCGAGAGTTCCTCGCCGAGTGTGCCCAGCCGCCCGCTCAGCAGCAGCCCCAGGGCGCGCAGCGGCCGCGCACGAGCGCGCTCGATCCCTGCGGCCCGTACCGGGCGCGCATCAAGGCGGCGATCCGGGATCTTCAAGTGGTCGCCGAGGCCGAGGGTGTGACGTGCAACCTGCTCACTGAACTCGAGGACGACGAGCCCGATCGCCTGATCGATGGCCTCGTCGCGATCGCGTCTGCACATGCCGCCCGGCAACCCCAAGGTGCGAACTGCTCGGGTGCCGATGCCTACAACTGGTACGTGCAGGACTTCATGACGAAGGTCGCCGAGCGACGTGCCGAGCGCGCGGCGCAGATCGCTGCCGAAGCGGCGCGAAGGTCCTGGGCATCGATCGCACTGGGCGCCGCGGGCTCAGCCCTCGTGCTCTTGCTCTCGTTCCTCGCGCTGCCGCTGCTGATCCAGATCGAGCGCAACACGCGGCCGAAGGCGCTGACCTAGCCGAGCACCACGCTTACGCACCGCGCCGGCGACGGGGCAGGGCGCCCATCACCCCCAAGAGCGCCAGGCCAGCAGGTGCTGGCGTGAACATCAGGTTGTCGATCACCAGGTTGGTGCCGAAGTACTGGCTTCCGGGCGGCAACTGTCCCGCATCAGTTCCGCCGTAGGACTGGATACGAAGTTCAGCGATGTTCACGAATCCGGTAAAGGTGCGGGTTGATGCTCCGGTCGGTTCACCGAGCGTGATGGTCTGCGAGTGCACCATGTTGCCGAAGGCGTCATACCCGGTGATGTCAACCATCAGGTCGCGGTTGTACGCCCCGGTGAAGTCGGCACCCACGAAGGTCCACGGCGAATTGCGACGCATGATGATGGGCAGCGTGCTGCCGGTCGGCGTCGCGGGATCATCGGCGCTGAAGAGCCCTCGGAATCCCGTGGTTCCGTAGCGATAGCCCGTGTTCAGCCCGAACGGGCCACTGTGGAAGTACGCGCCGGCCGGCGTGCCGCCCCAGGTGAACCCGGCGTAGTTGGTGGTGGCACCGTAGGCACTGACGATCGGTGGGCCCGACCAGTCAATCGGGGTCGACGCATCCTCAAAGTCCAGCATGTCTGCAGCAGCGAGCGATGAGCATGCCATCGCCGTGGCACCGATCCAGGTCAACGTCTTCATGGTTCCCTCCGAAAGTGGACTGGTCTATCCGCCGTCAACGCCTGGTCAGTTCCAGCAAAGTCAGCGTGCTGGAAGGATTGCCGCCCCAAAGACATGCCCCGCCGGTGGGCGGGGCATGGTGCGGGAATCAGGACCTGGCGGAGCGCGAGCGAATCAGGGGCAGGTACCCCAATCGGTCAGGAGCCGGCCCAGGTCGGCGCCATCCACGATGCCGTCGCCGTTGAAGTCGGCAGCGCACGAGTTCTCGCACTCGTCTGGGGTCAGGTTGCCGTTGGAGTCGACTGAGGTCCCGGCAGCGATGTCGCACTCGTCGCGCTTGCCGTTGGAGTTGCAATCGACGTAGACCGCATCGAAGAGGAAGGCGGCGCCGGTATCAATCGAAGTAGACGGATTGAACCTAGGCATCGCAATCGCGATCCGGTCGCTCTCGACGCTGATGCCACCGGCAAAACTAGTATCACCGCTCGTGCTGGTCCCCGTGAAGAAGTTCGCCCACTCGTTGTCCACGCCCTGCTTGCGGTAGCAGCGAGCTTGGATGGTACTCCCGAGCTGATAGCTCACCGCGAGTACGCCGTACTCGAAATCGAAGTTGATGCTGCCTGAAAGACTGAGCGACGTCTGACGCGTCCACGTCCCCTCGCTCAGTTCGAAGATTTCATATCGGTCGGCTGTCGATCCGCTGGTTCCGGAGAGCGAGCGGATCACAAGCGTGTCCTGGGAGAGCGCAATGCCGCGGGCGTAGTTGCCCGCGCTCTGGTTCTGAACGGTGGCAGCGAGCACGTAGGTGGTGGATTGACGCTCGAACACATGCACCTTGTCGCTCGCGCCCTCGCTGATGGCCAGCCGGGTGCCCCAGAAGCTCAGGTACTTGCCCAGTTGCTTGCTGCCGGTCACGGTCAGCGAGCCCGAGAGCGACCACACGCCGCTGGGCGACCGGCCGTAGATCGCCACCTTCCCGGCATCGGTCGCACTCAGCCCCGGCGCGGAGACCGCGAGCGTGTTCCCATCCTCGCTCACGGCCACGCGGCGGGCGAAGTCCTGGCCGCTCTGCGTGCTTGTGATCGTCGTGGTCAGTGCGTACTGGCCAGTCGCGGCGACCTTGGTGTAGACCAGCACCTGACCGTTGCTCGTGATCGTGGCAGAAGCCACCGCAAGCACATCGGCATTGGCCGAGAAGTTGCTCAAGGATGGAGCATTGACCTGTTGGACCTGGGTCATCGTGCCGGTCGCGTTGGGACGGAGAATGGAGATCTTCTGGAGCGACGTATTGGATCCCATGAAGAGGTCCTGTCCGGACTGCTCGATGCCGCCGTCGCCCCAATTGGAGCAGCAAGTCGAGGAGGTTGGAAAAATCGCCAGCCCATCAAAGCAATCTTGAGCGGCGGCGGAACCGGCGACGAGCGCAGCAACAACAAAAACACACAGATGACGCATGGTTTCTCCTGATAGGTCGATTCTTCTGGATCCACCGGATCAAGCGAACGACCCCGGCCGCGAGCGCAGAAAATCCCAACATCAGGCCGCGCGAGAACCGTTCGCGCTGCTGCGGGAAGCGTACGCAAGCGGTTATCGTGGATGGGTTTACGTTCAAAGTACACGCCGACATTGAAGCCTGTCACGAGAAGCTGGCGAAACACTGGACCTGCATGGCATTCCATGTACTGTCGTTGCATGGAATGCGTCATGCACCACGCGTCGCGCCGATCAGCGCTGCGAATCCTCGGATGGGTTGCCACCACTTCGATCGTGGCGTCGATCCCGTTGCGCTGCTTCGCATCGGATCGCATCGTGACGTGGGGTTGCGCCGACGGCGTCTGCGAGGGCCAAGACGACCCGCAGTCGACCATCAGTCTCGCCTCGAACCTTTCGTCGGGGGCCTTTCACTCGCTGGTGGTGCTTCCGGATGGGACCCTTCGTGTGTGGGGTTCGGGCTCCGAAGGTTCGACCAACGGCAGCTTCCCCAACTTTCGCCAATCGATCGTTCCATCCGATCTGGGGCCGGTGCTCACGGCTGTCGGCGGCGGCACCCACACCCTGGCGCTCCTCGCTGGGGGTTCTGTTCGGGCGTGGGGTGCGGGGCTTCAGGACACGTCGCAGATTCCACAGTTCGGCCAGTCGATGGTGCCGACGGACCTTGGTCCGTGCGTGCAAGTTGCCGCCGGGAACGCACACTCCCTCGCCTTGACGCAAGGCGGCGCTGTGCGTGCCTGGGGGTACGACGGGTTCGGGCAGTGCACGGTGCCAAGCGATCTCGGTGCGGTGCAGCGCGTCGCGGCCAACGGATACACGTCGTACATCATCACGCAAGCTGGACAGATTCGAGCATGGGGGCTGAACTCGCATGGACAGGCTTCGCCTCCCGCCGATCTTGGCGTGTGCTCGCAGCTAGCACCCGGCTTCGTCCATGCAGTTGCCTTGCAGATTGGCGGCACATTGCGCGCCTGGGGTTCCGATCAGCACGAACAGGTCACGGACTGTCCCAGTGGATTCTTCCTTCAGGTGGCCTCAGGCGGCTATCACAGTGTGGCACTGCGGACCGATCGCACCGTCGTCGCGTGGGGGCGAAACTCGGCCGGGCAGACCGATGTGCCCGCCGATCTTGGGCGATGCAAGCAGGTCGCTGCCGGTCGGCATCATTCGGTGGCGCTCCGGGTCCTTCCGTGCGTCGGTGATGTGAACGGCGACGGCGTGCACAGTGGCCAGGACATCGGCGCCCTCTTCGCCGCGTTCGGCGCCGCTGATCCCTTTGCCGACCTCGATGGCGACGGCATCGTCACCTCGCTTGATTTCTCGATCCTGCTCGCAGCGTGGGGCTCCTGCGCGCAGGAGTGAAGGAGCGCGAACGCGGTAGTGATCAGCGATCACGACCCCATGGTCACGTTGCCGGCGAGGCGGACACATTCGGCCCTCCCTCCCCGCGCTGTATCCTCAGCACCACCCCTCACAGATCCATCAGCGCCGCGCGCGTGCCGGCCTTGGCGAGCAGGCTGGCAGCCTGGTCGGCGAAGGGCTGGCCGCTCGCGCGCACCGCAGCGATCAGCTGCTCGATCTGCTTCTCCTTGCGGAGGTAGCCGAGCACGACCGCGCCGACTGCGTTCGAGTCGATCGACGAGAAGAAGTCGATGCCCTCGCGGTAGACGATGCGGCTCGACAGGCTCTTGGCGACCATCCACGCCTGATAGGGGGCCGGCAGCACCGTGAAGAGCCGCTCGCCCACGGCCTTGGCCAGCACGTCCGGCACGTGCTCGAGGATCACCTCGCGCATCGCCGCCTTGTCCTCGGCCGTCCATGAGCCCATGCTCGCGTAGACCGCATCGGCCGCGGCGTTCATGGCCTTCGAGAGCTTCGTACTCAGTTCCGGCAGCGGCACGCTCGGGTGGCGGCGCCCCTCGGTCAAGAGCAGCTCGGCCTCGCGGCGCGCGAACTCGCGCAGCTTGACCAGGACCTGGTCGACGAAGGCATCCTTGAGCTTCATGAACTCGGCTTCCTCGAGCAGCATGCTGGCCTGGATCTCGTAGGAGCTCGTGATCACGCCGCACTTGTTGGCGCTCGAGTCCTTCATGATCAGGCAGCCCTTCTCGGAGAGCCGCACGCGCGCCTCGGGCGTGAGGAACAGGTTCGCGCCCTCGACAATGATCGGGCTGCTGGGACGGCCATCCGCGAGGAGGTAGTCCTTCCAGTTGCGCTCGTTGATCGTGGCAGGGCGGCCGCCGCCGGGCACGAACGCATCGGCGACCACGCGGTTGTGCATCGTGTTGCGCAGCTGCGCGCCATCGGGCGCCTCGACCGGCACGATGCGGCCCTTGGGCCCGAGCTTCGCAGTGTTGAAGCGCGCGATCGGCAGCCCATCATGGAAGAGCCGCAGCAGCTCGGCATGGTCGAGGCCATCGGGATCCTCGCCGCAGCCCGAACCATCGGCCACGCCCACGATGCGGGCGTTGGCACCGTAGTCGCGCTCGAGGATCCGCATCATGTTCCCGGCGACGTCCCCATCGGGGCCGCCGGTGATCTTCACCGTGAAGGGCTGCTTGGTCGGCTCGATGCCGCGCGCGCGCAGCGAGCAGGCGAGGAACACGTTCACGCCCTCGCTCGTCACGCCGTACACCTTGTGGTTGATGCCGGCGCCGGGCTTCGAGCTCATGAACGCGCTCGGCAGCGCGTAGCCGCGGCGGCGTGCGCGCGCCACGATCCACTCGATGTGCTCGGGCGTGATGTTCTCGTCCGGCCCGAGGTAGATGAACTCCTGGAAGCCGAGCCGGTCGACCACGCGGCCGCGCACGGCCGGGGCGCTCGTGATCAGGTCGAGGATGCAATCGACGAACGCCTTGACGCAGCGGTTGGTGTCGGCGGGAACCTCGAGCAGGATGGCGCACTTCGCGCCGCCCTCGGGGATGTCCTTGTTCTTGAGCTGCTGCGCGAAGGCGAGGCCGTAGACCTCGTCGTACAGGCGATCGACCTCGCGCTCGTACTGCGCCTGCGTGGTGGGGCGCACCACGCGCAGGCCGCCGCGCGCGATCTCCTTGAAGCGCACGTGGAATCCGTTGAAGCCGCGGCCGTGCACGAAGAACGTGCCGAAGGGGGTCTCGGGCCGGGTCGTGCCGACCATGAAGGCCGGGTCGAGCCGCAGCGCGAAGCCGAAGCGGTCGGCGACGTGGCAGTTCGTGCGCAGAGTGGCCTTCATCGCCTCGAGCGTCGTGCGCAGGATGGTCAGCGTCGTCTCGCCATCGGCCTTCTGCGCGGCCTCGGCGTCGAGCGCCTCGAGCGCCTTCAGGAACGCCCCGTCATCTCGCGCGCCCGCCGGATCGAACCGGCGCATGAACGCATCGACCGCCGCCACCGAGATCGACTGGAACTGCTCGAGCACCGAGAGCACGCGATCGCGGTGGAACGCGAAGGGATTCTGCGGCGAGAGCTTCTGGTGCACGAGCGCGGCGAAGGCACTCAGCGCCTCCGCGCGGTCGAGGTCGAGCGCCGGGTGGCGTGCCTGGATCTCAAGGATGCGGTGGTCGATCCACTTCACGCGCATGAGGTCACGCGCGGTGCGCTGCCACGACGCGCTCGAGGGATCGATCGCGCGGCCATCGGCGGTCTGCACCACGAACCCGAGCATGGTGACCGAGCCGTGCGGCGGATCCTTCACGACATCGAGGTACGCGCGCACGATGCTGATGCCGGCGCGCGAGAGCACGATCGCCGTGCGTTCGAGCATGGTGCGCGTGCGGGCATTCGCATACGCGATCGTGATGCGGCTCTGCGTGGGATCGCTTTCGGGCTCGAGTTCGATCGCGGCGCCGTCGGTACCCGAGACCTGCAGGACCATCTTGCGCTGGCGGCAGAAGCGCAGGGGAGAGACCGTGAGCACGTAGTCGCCGCTGCAGCCCTGGGCGTAGGTGCGCATCGCCTCGGGGGTCCACTCGCGGAAGTGCTGCGCGGCGTACTGGATCGCGGCGTCGAGCCTCGAGGCCTGTGCTGGGTTGCGAGGGTCGTGCGGCGTGCGTTCGCCGAACTCGAACGTATCGATCACCAGCGAGCCATCGAGCGCGCTGTGGATGCGGGCCGACCGCAGGCTCAGGTCCATCGGCAGTTCGGCGACGACCGCGGCGAGCACGCCGGTCGAGTCGCCCGGGCGGATGGCCGTGATGACCGAGCCATCCTTGTTGCGCAGGGTCATGTTCAGCGGGCGGCCGCTGGTCTTGGCGGCGATGATCGCCTGGAGGTGGCTGCGGACCTCGTCTGGAGTGGTGTCCTGGAAGTAGCCGGGGCCCATCTGGCCGATGAACCAGGGGACCACGCTTTCGGCGGCGTCGCGATAGGTCTGGAGCAGGTCAGCCGTGAGCTGGGCCCGGTCGAGGGTGCTGGAAGTCGTGCCCGTTGAAGACGCATGGTCCATGTCCTATTCTTACCAATTCGCGCCTCTGTCCCGGCGCGCACCATGCCCGCGATCTCGATCGGCAACTTCGATGGCGTTCACCTGGGCCATCAGGCGCTGGTGGCCCGGGCCGGCGCAGGCATGACGGCCGTGACCTTCGATCCAACACCCAACGAGGTGCTTGGGTTACCGGTACCTGCACGGATCATGGGGCCTCGGCGCCGCGACCACTTCCTGCGTGCGGCGGGGGCGGCCGACGTGCTCACCTTGGCCACCGACCGGTCCACGCTGGGCCTGGCTCCCGAGGAATTCCTCCGCTGGCTTCGCGATCGCGTGCCGTTCAGGCGCATCGTCGAGGGCCCGGACTTTCGATTCGGCCATCGACGCTCAGGCGACGTGACGACGCTGCAGGAGCTCGGCCCCAAGCTCGGGTTCACCGTCGAGGTCGTGCCCGAGGTCGA
The DNA here is from genome assembly GCA_945888705.1 of Singulisphaera sp. GP187. Taxonomy (GTDB): domain Bacteria; phylum Planctomycetota; class Phycisphaerae; order Phycisphaerales; family SM1A02; genus SYIB01. The sequence goes on along the minus strand of CAMDAQ010000040.1, from coordinate 7,451 downwards.
GGCCTCGCTGCATTCTGGTCATGTCGTCGCTGCACGCAGCACGACCGTGCGGTGGATGATCCAGCACGGCCGCGTGGCCGATGCCGAGCGGTTGCTCGGCCGACCGCATGAACTCGTGGGCACCGTCGAGCAGGGCGATCAGCGCGGTCGCACCATCGGCTTTCCCACGGCAAACCTGGCCTGCGATGGATGCCTGCTCCCGGCCGACGGCGTCTACGCCGCGACGGCGCATCTCGACGATGGTCGTGCATTCGTCGCTGCCGTCAGCGTTGGCATCAAGCCCACGTTCACCGGCGCGCGTCGCACGGTCGAGGCGCACCTGATCGGTTTCGATGGCGTGATCGGCGAGTATGGCTGGTCGATGCGGCTGGAGCTGCGTCGTTGGGTGCGCGACCAAGTCCGGTTCACCAAGGTGGATGACCTGATCCGCCAGATCGGCGCCGACACCGCGCGATGCCGCGAGGAACTCCATGCCTGAATCCTTCGAGTACACGAGCAACGCCACGCCCGCCGAGCTCGCCGCACGGATCAGCGCGTGCACCGACGCCTGCGTCATCACGCACCAGAAGCCCGACGGCGATGCGATGGGCAGCCTGCTTGCGGCCGTGCGCATGTGCCGCGCGCTGGGCAAGCGCGCGGTGGGTTACGTCGCGGGTGCGGTCGATCCGAACATCCAGTCGCTCGCCGAACCCGGCGAGGTGCGCCATGTCAGTCGCGGGTTGCCGGGGTCCTCGCACGATCTCGTCATCATCGTCGACACCGGATCGCGTTCGCAGCTCGAGCCCTATCTGCCGTGGCTCGAACCGCTTCGGGACCGCGTGATCCTGATCGATCATCATCGTTCGGGCGATGATCTGGCGGCGCTTCGGCTCGTGCGCCCCGAGTGCGCGAGCGCCACCATGGTCGTGGCTGATGTCGTGCGCGCGCTCGACATCAGCATGGTGCGTGCGGGCGGCAACGCATACCGATCGATCGCCGAAGCGATGTTTGCCGGGCTCGCCACCGACACCGGCTGGTTCCGCTTCTCAAGCGCCGACAGTGCTGCGTTCGCCCTGGCGAGCGAGCTGCTCGCGCTGGGCGTCGACAAGAGCACGCTGTATCGCCAGCTCGAGGAGAACGAGCGCCCCGAGCGGCTCACGGCAACAGCGCAGGCTTTGGGCAGCCTGCGCTTCCTGCAGGATGGCCGCATTGCCGTCATGCAGCTGCGTCCCGAGGACTTCGAACGCTCGAAGGCCCGCCCCGAGGACATCGGCGGCGTCGTCAACAGCACCATGATGGTGGGCTCCGTCTGCGTGAGCATCCTGATGACCGAGCAGGAGCGAGGGATCACGAAGATGAGCTTCCGCAGCAAGCCCCGTGGCGGCGGCGAGCCGTACTACGACGTCAACGTGCTGGCCGGGCAGTTCAACGGCGGGGGGCACTCGCAAGCCGCCGGCGGGCGCGTGAAGCTCTCGATGGACGAGGCGTGGGCGATGGCGCAGCCGATTCTTGAGGCGTACCAGCCCGAGCCGCCACAGGTCTGAGGCTAGGATTTACATATGCGCCTCACTCACGCCGTCGTCGTCCTTGCCCTTGCTGCGTCACTCGTTGCCTGCGATGGCGGCGGAAGCGCATCGACCGCCGAGGCGCCGAAGGTCGTGATCCCGGCCGCGTACACCAAGAGCTTCTCCGTGAAGGGCATGCACTGTGACGGCTGCGCGAAGACCGTCGCCAAGAAGGTCAAGGCCGTCGAGGGCGTGGCTGACTGCACGGTCGATCTGCAGGGTGAGCGCGCGACTGTGGGCATGGACGATGCCAAGCGCACGCAGGCCGTGATCGATGTCGTGAAGAAGCTCGGCTACGAGGTCGAGCCCATCGATGAGAGCGCACCGGCGCCCTCCGCTGAACCAACGGCACCCGCCGCCGAGCCCACAGCACCCGCTACGACGCCCGCCACCTGAGGAAGGCCGGCAGCGCGACGACCGCCACGATCACGCACGCCATGCTCCCGACGAGCATGGCCCAGCCAAGGCTCGCGAGCCCACGGTGATCAGCCAGCACCAGCGCGCCGAAGCCGATGGCCGTCGTCACGCCGGTGAATGCCGTGGCGGTGAGCGTGGCGGGCAAGCCCTCGGGGTCGCGTTTCCAGCGATGCAGGACGTGAATGGCGCTGTCGATGCCCAGACCCAGGAGCATGGGCACCGCGAAGAAGTTGGCGAGGTTGAGCGAGAGCCCGAGCGGCCCGAGCAGACCCAGCATGAGCAGCACGCCGGCCACGACGGTCGACGTGGCGAGGAGCGCCGTGCGCAACGATCCGAAGTCGATCCACGCGATCACCAGGATCGCCGCCAGCGAGAGCCACGAGACGAACTCGAACGCGCGCCGCATGTCGGCGATCGACTCGACCTGCGTGACGGGGACCCCGGTGACCTCTGGATCGACGGTCCGCACCTGCGAGACGAACTCGCGCAGCGTGGGTTCATCCCACGCATCGCCCGCAGGCACGACCTGCAGGAGCCATGAGCCCGCAGGCGAGATCGAGCTTGCACGCACGGCCGCGGGCAGGGCATCGCGCACGCTCATCAGGCAGCCTGCACGCAATTCAGCCAGGGCGCGTTCAGTGCGCGCAGCACGAGCGTTGAGTTCCGACAGCATCGAGGTGGCCTGCGTGGAGTCAGCGAGGGCGCGCTCGATTGCACGCCAGCGCACGGCGAGGGTCGAGAGGATCGGAGCACCTTCGGACTGACCTGAGCCCGCTGCAAGCGCGGCGAGTCGCTCGAGGCCCGCGGCGATGCCTCGAGCCCGCTCCGATGTGACATCGATCGTGGTCGATGTGATCGACACTGCAGCGGGCTCGCTCGAGGGCGCTGTGGTGGTGGCATTCGCCGAGTCGGGTGCTGACGGCGGGGCAGCGATTGCCTGCCGTGGCGCAACTTCGACGGGCCTCTGCGCGCGCGGCTCTGGAATGGCCTCAGCCAGCTCGGCGCGGGCGCGGTCGGCTGCGGCCGTGGGCAGACGGATGACATCGAAAGCACTGCGAATCCTGGCAACTTCTGGCAACCCGCGCAGGGCCTCGCGCATCGTCCAGGCAGCATCGGGGCCACTGGCGGTCGAGGCGGCAAACCACGTTTGCGTGGCATCGTCGGCCAGGACGCGTTGTTCCCAGGCCACGCTGTCGAGGCCCTCGGCCTGCATCGAGAGCAAGTTGGCATCGAAGCGCACGTTCGACGGCGCCATGATCGCCGCGGCTGCGATCGTGATCGCCGTGATCCCCACCACCACACGCGCCGGTGCACGCATCCAGAGCGTGGTCGTCCGTGGCGGCGCGCCCGCCGTGCCGCCAGCCAGAACCAGCAGTGCGGGCAGCACCGTGACCATCACCACGGCACTGGTGAGGAGCCCCGCACAGGCAAGCATGCCCAGTTCACGCAGACCGCCGAAGTCGGTGATGATGGCGAGGGCAAAGACCACGGCTGTTGCGCACGCCCCCGAAAGCGTGCCGGGGCCGGCCTCGTGCACGGTGCGCTCGGCGGCGAGCGTGCGCGATCCACCGGCGAGGTACTCGTTGAAGCGGCTCACGATGTGCACGCCGTAATCGAGTCCGGCGCCCACCAAGACCAGCAGGAACACGCTGGACAAGAGCGTGATGCGGCCGACGAGGAGCCACGCCAGACCCATCGTGATGCCGACAGCGATGCCGAACGCCGCCACGGCCAAGAGCGGTCGCCGCATGCCGCGGAAGAGCCAGATGAAGAGCACCGTGATCACGGCCAGCGAGAGCAGGCTCGATCGCCCCATGTCCGCGTTGCTCGTGGCCAGTTCGTCCTCTTGCAGAACTGGCTTGCCGGTCAGGCCGATGTCGACGCCGGGGTGGTGCGCCTGCACGCTCGCGAGTGCTTCGCGAACGGCGGCCAACGGCGCCGCAATCGCGTTGAAGTTGGCAAAGTCCTTGGTCGGCATGGCCTGCACGAACCAGAGCTGGCCATGCTCGGAGCGCAGGAATCGCTCGGGAAGCGCAGCACCCAGCGACCGATCGACAGCGTGGCTCGTCTGCGCGCCCCGATCCTTCGCGGCAGAATCCTCCGCGGCGCGATCCTTCGCGGCACGATCTCTCGTGGCACGATCCTCTGCGGCGCCAGGCTCGCGGTCATCGACCACCGGCGGGGCCAGCGCATCGAGGGTGACGATTGCCGACTCGATCCCGGCGCGATCGGGCAGGGGTGAGGTGACGGCTCGATCGGCTTGCTCCAGCGCCGCAGCCGCCCGTCCGTGCGCCAAGAGTTCCAGTGCCGATCGAGCGCGAGCGAGTTCGTGCAGTTCGCGCTCGGACATCGCGTGCGGTGCCACACGCCACTGCTCGTTGACCGAAATGCTGCCGTGGACCCACGTCAGCTGGCCACGCTCGACCAGCCTTGCCAGTGCACCGTGCACCGCGCGGACGGCCGCCTCGGCCCGTTGTTCGGCGACTGGATCCGTGCCGAGCGGATCGATGACCACGATCATGTCCTCGAGGTCGCCGAACTCATCGAGGAACGCCTGGTACCGCTGCATGAAGGGCCGATTAGGCCCGATCAGCGCGTTCGTGTCGGCGTCCAGGGGCACATGCAACGCTCCCAACCAGCCGCCGACCATGGCAGCGATCACCGAGATGCCCAGCACGGATCTGGGCGCACGGGTGCTGATCGCAGCCGCAAGGTGGGAGAGCGTGCTGAAGGGATTGGACCAAACCATTATCAGACTATGAGGGGCGACGCCTAGGCGCCACTCTAGCCGCGGTGCACCGGTTGGCACAGAACCCGGCAAGGTGACAGATTCCGTTGGTGTCCTGCGAAGCGGATGTCATGGTGTGAAGGATTCGCTCCGCATGGGGCGCTCGGAAGACTCACACCATGAAGACCAGCCTCGTCGCCATCGTGATGGCCTCTGCCATCGCAGCACCCGCCGTCGCCCAGCAGTCGGTCGCCCGGCAGTGGAACGATGAGCAGCTCGCCGCCATCCGTCGCGACTTGGCTCGGCCCACGGTGCATGCGCGCAACCTCTATCACGTGAGCGCGGCGATGTGGGATGCATGGGCCGCCTTCGAACCAGCCGCCGATGCGGTGATCGCCGTGAACATCCCCGACATGAGCGCCGGCGATGTCAACGCCGCGCGCAACATGGCGATCTCGTATGCCGCGTATCGCGTGCTCAACAATCGTTTTTCGACCGGCCCCGGCGCTGCGGTGAGCTTGGCTGCGTTCACGGCGCGCATGAATGCTCTGGGATACGACCCGAGCTACACCGGCACGACCGGCAGCACGCCGGCTGACTTGGGCAACGCGATTGGAGCCGCGGTGATCGCCTACGGCCTGGCCGACGGATCGAACCAGCAGAACGGCTACGCCAACCAGCAGTACGTGCCGATCAACGATCCGCTGATCGTCGACCTGCCCGGCAATCCCTGGGCGATCAACCCGAGCCGCTACCAGCCGCTCGCCCTCGACTTCTTCGTTGATCAAAATGGCAATCCGATTCCCGGCGGCTTCCCGCCGTTCCTGTCGCCCGAGTGGGGCTTCGTGACTCCATTCGCGCTGACCCCATCGGATCGCACGGTGAAGCAGCGCGCTGGCTACAACTGGAACGTCTACCTCGACCCGGGCCCCGTTCCCGCGCTTGACAACGCGATGATCGCCACGTTCCAACAGAGCCATGCGGTCACGCTCACGCTGAGCGGCCAGCTCGACCCAGCCGATGGTGTCATGATCGACATTTCGCCGGGAGCGATCACCGCCAAGGCGTTGCCGACCGACCCGGCCGATGACTTCGCCACGCTCTATGACGGCTACCTCGGACCCAAGTGGGGACCGGGGCTGCCGCTCAATCCCGTCACGGGATCGGCGTACGCGCCCAACGTCGTCAAGCGCGGCGACTTCTCGCGCGTCCTCGCCGAGTTCTGGGCCGATGGTCCGAGCAGCGAGACCCCGCCGGGCCACTGGTTCAAGATCAGCAACGAGGTCACGAGCAACCTCGCCCACAAGCGCTGGGGCGGCGTCGGGCCCGACCTTGACGCGCTTGAGTGGGACGTGCGGCTCTACCTCACGCTGGGTGGCGCGCTGCACGACACCGCGATCTCGATCTGGAGCGTGAAGGGCTATCACGATGCCGCTCGGCCGGTCACGGCGCTCCGCTACATGGCCATGAAGGGCCAATCGTCGAACCCCGCGGGGCCCTCGTACCACCCGCACGGTTTGCCTCTGGTTCCCGGCATGATCGAAGTGATCACCGCGCAGACCACGGCACCCGGTCAGCGCCATGAGGAGCTCGCTGGCTACGAAGGCAAGATGGCCGCGCTGGCCTGGCAAGGTCCTGACTACATCACGAATCCGGCAACCGATGTCGCGGGCTGCGCATGGGTGCTCGCCCAGTCGTGGTGGCCCTACCAGCGGCCCACGTTCGTCACGCCGCCCTTTGGTGGCTACGTGAGTGGGCACTCCGGCTACAGCCGCTGCGCCGCGGACCTGCTCGAAGCGATCACCGGCTCGCCGTACTTCCCTGGCGGCATGGGCGTCTTCAACGCGGTGCAGAACCAGTATCTGGTCTTCGAGGATGGCCCGTCGCAGACGGTGCAGCTGCAGTGGGCGACGTTCCAAGATGCTGCGGCGCAGAGCGCCTACAGCCGGGTGTGGGGCGGCATCCATCCCCCGATGGATGATTGCCCGGCGCGCCGCATCGGCCGAGCCATCGCGCCCAAGGCCTTCGCGCGTGCCGAACAGATCTTCGGTGTGCCGACGTGCCCGTGCGACCTCGATGGCAACGGCTCGGTGGACGGCGCTGACCTTGGCATCATGCTCGGCTCCTGGGGCCCATGCGCCGGCGGTTGCTCGGCTGACCTCAACGGTGACGGCGACGTCAGTGGCAACGACCTCGGTTCACTGCTGGCGGGCTGGGGACCTTGCCCGTAAGAGTTCGCCGCGCACGAAGACGTGCGTTGCACGGCCGGTGACCGGCCACCCGTCGAAGGGGCAGTTGCGGCTCAGGCTCACGAACGATTCCGCATCGATCGTCCACGCCATCGCTGGATCGATCACCGTGACGTCGGCAGGCCCGTGCACGGTCAGCGTGCCGAGGCCGCATCCATCGAGGCCGCACAGCCGCGCCGGCTCGATCGTCATCAGCGCGATGAGTCGCGGCCAATCGATGGCGCCGGACTCCACGAGCGCCTTCGCATAGAGCGGCAGCGCGCACTCGAGCCCGATGATGCCGAACGGTGCGGCCGTGAAGTCACGCGCCTTCTCGGCGACCGCGTGCGGCGCATGATCGGTGCCGAGCACGGTGATGATCCCGTCGGCCACGGCCTGCCGCAGCGCCTGCACGTCGCTGGCCGTGCGCAGCGGGGGATTCATCTTCGCCTGCGTGTTGTAGCCCTCGCAGAGGTCATCCGTGAGCAGGAGGTGGTGGGGGCTCACCTCGCCGGTCACGCGCTGCCCGGCATC